>NZ_CP019605.1:1933734-2256023 GCF_001997295.1 Tessaracoccus flavus | reverse complement strand
GCCTAGGAGGCGGGCGTTGAATGTGTGGAGCGTCTCTCCATGACTACGACTCTAACCCGACGCAGAGGCCCTTGGGAAGGCCTAATTACATGGATGTGGTTAGGCGTTCGCGAACAGAGCGAGGCCGATGGCGACGGCGTGGAGCACCGCCGCGATGACCGTGCAGGCGTGGAACACCTCGTGGAATCCGAACCAGGTGGGGTTGAGCGCGGGCCGCTTGGTGGCGTAGGCAACAGCGCCGACTGTGTACACCAGACCGCCGGCCGCGATGAGGGAGACGATGGTCGCCCCGCCATTCGACCAGAACTGCCCCAGCCAGCCGACCGCGGCCCAGCCCATGCCCACGTACAGCACGGTGTACAACCATCGCGGTGCGCCCAGCCACAGGATCCGGAACAAGACGCCGAGCAGGGCGATGCTCCAGATGAGGACGAGCAGGGTCCACCGCGATTGCCCGTCCAGGAGCGTGAGGGTGAGGGGAGTGTAGGTGCCGGCGATGAAGACGAAGATGTTCGAGTGGTCGATGCGCCGGAAGATCGAGTTGAGGCGCTCGGACCAGGTCCCGCGATGATAGGCCGCGCTGGTGCCGAAGAGTTGGACCGCGGCCAGAGTGTAGATCCCGGCTCCGATACGCCCGGTCAGGGTCGGGGCGAAGACGGTGAACGCCAGCCCGACGATGAGCACGATCGGTGACATGCCGAGGTGGAGCCAGCCGCGCAACCTCGGCTTCTCGGCGGGCGCGCTGAGCGCCTCCAGGGTGGTCTCTCGTACACTCATGACTACCTACGCTTCCGTAACCTACGCATCCGTAGGTTATCGCTTTGGGTCTTGCAATCCAAGGCGGCGCTACGCTGGCCCCATGTCGTGGGTGAACCGGTTCGTGGATCGCACCTGGCCGCCTAAGTGGCTCTACGCCTGGTACGAGCGCCGCGAGCTCGATCGCCTCGACAAGTCCAGTCTTCCACGGCATGTGGCCGTGCTGGCCGACGGTAACCGACGCTGGGCGCGCATGAACGCCCCGGGTCTGCCGTTGGTGGCCGGATATCAGGCCGGCGCGGCCAAACTGATGGAGTTCGTGAACTGGTGCGATGAAGCCGGCATCCAGGTGGTGACGCTCTGGGTCTTGTCGACGGACAATCTGCAGCGCGCCGGTGCCGAGGAGCTGGATCCCTTGCTGCAGGTCATCCAGCAGCTCGTCGAGGACCTGGCAGCCTCCCGTCGCTGGCGGGTGCGGGCCGTCGGGGCATTGGAGCTGTTGCCGCCCGAGATCGCTCACTCGCTGGTCGCCTCCGCCGACGCCACTCGCGGGTC
Organism: Tessaracoccus flavus; assembly: GCF_001997295.1. Classification (NCBI taxonomy): domain Bacteria; kingdom Bacillati; phylum Actinomycetota; class Actinomycetes; order Propionibacteriales; family Propionibacteriaceae; genus Tessaracoccus; species Tessaracoccus flavus. Next base: position 2,254,712 of record NZ_CP019605.1, on the reverse strand, counting down.
CTCTGGGATGCAGGTCAACGTCGCCGTCGCCTACGGGGGCCGTCAGGAGCTGCTTGACGCCGTCCGTTCCCTCCTCTCGGCCAGAGCCGCGGACGGTGCGACGCTGGAGGAAGTGGCGGACACGCTGGCGAGCGACGAGATCTCCTCCCACCTCTACACCAAGGGGCAGCCCGACCCTGACCTGATCATCCGGACCTCGGGGGAGCAGCGTCTCTCGGGCTTCCTGCTGTGGCAGTCGGCGCACAGCGAGTTCTACTTCTGCGAGGCGCTCTGGCCGGATTTCCGCCGGGTCGACTTCGTCCGGGCTCTGCGCGCCTACTCCCAGCGGGAGCGCAGGTTCGGCCGCTGACTCCGCCCGTCGGATTTTGTCGGGTCCGCGACGGCCGTGGGACGATGGCGGGCATGGCCGGACGCAACCCCAATGCTCGCTCACGAGACATGTTCATCTCCATGGCCGTGCTGGTCCTGCCCGTGCTCCTTGTCGTGTGGCTGTTCAGCCAGGAGGGCGACGTGCGTCCTGAGCCGGTCGACGTCGCATCGGTGGTTGAGCGCGCGCAGACGCAGTCGCCCTACCCGGTGCTCTATGCCCAGGACCTGGGGGACGGCTGGCAGCCGGTCCGTGCTACGTGGGCGGCGAGCGGGGATCCGTTCGTGACGTCCGAGCCCGCCGTTGGTAACTCGTGGCAGGTCGGCTACCTCTCCCCGCGCGAGGTGTACTTCGAGGTGCTGCAGCGCGACTCGCAGGGTGACACTCTCATCGCCGACGCCACGCGCGAGGGCGCAAGGATCGGCGAGGGTGTCGATCTGGCCGGTCTCTCGTGGGAACGCTACGAGAGCGGCGACGGGCGGACCCGCAGCCTGGTGAGTACGGATGGCGACGTCACCTCGGTCGTCTCGGCGGACACGGATTTCGCGGAACTCGAGGCGTTCACGTCGGCGCTCGTGGAGGCACCACCCCAGGGCTGAGCCCCTGCCGCGGAGCGAGGACCGTCAAACGTCCCCTGACGCCAACGGGCAGACGGAAACGCCAACGCGCAGCCGGAAACGCCAACAGACAAGCCCGAACGCCGACGACCCTCAGCGACGCCCGCGACATGTCGGGGGCGTCTAAGAATCCTGGCGGCATCACCGGATGAGAGTTGGCGTTGGCCGTCGTCGGTTGGCGTTCAGCTATGCCGGTTGGCGTTCGGTCGCGCCAGCTGGCTTTGGGCGCCCCGAGTTGGCGTTGGAGTTCTGTCGGTTGGCGTTGGAGGCGCGCTGGTGGCAGATGGGGGGATCCGTTGGCGGCTGGGCGCCGCGGCCCCAGCGAAGGGCGCAAGTCAGGAAACGGGATCCTTGCTATCTGCGTCGGCTTCGCGATCCGACCGGGCCCGCTGTTGCGCGACCTGCTCGCGCGCTCCGTCGAGGTAGGACTGGCAGAGGTCTGCCAGCTTCTCGCCGCGTTGCCACAGCTCCATCGAGTCGGCGAGGGAAACACCACCGGATTCCAGCCGGCGGACCACCTCCAGCAACTCGTCGCGGGCTGCTTCGTAGCTGAGCTTCTCGTCAGTCATGGGAGATTTCCTTCTTCGTCTGCTCGACAACGTCGAGGGCAAGCTGGCCATCAGCCAGGTAGGCATGGATGCGGGCGCCGATCTGCGTGTCGTCGACCGCCGACACGGATCGGTGTCGGTCATCCACCAGCACGGCGTAGCCGCGCTCGAGGGTGCGCTTGGGGGACAGCGCCCGGATCGTGCCCACAGCCGTCCGGAGCGTCGCCTCCTGCTCGCGCAGGGTCGACTCGACTGCAGCGTTCAGCCGGTGACGCAGGTGCACAAGGCGGTCGAAATGCGCGACGAAGGCGCTCGTCGGGTCCACCAGTACCGGCCGGGAGCGGAGGTCGTCGAGCTGCCGCTCCAGCGTGGTGAGGCGCGTCTCGACGGCTCGCCGCAGCCGTTCCCGTGCGTCCGCGACACCCGCCGACTCCTGCCGGTGGTCCGGCACCACGAGCTTGGCTGCGTCCGTCGGTGTGGAGGCTCGCACGTCGGCGACGAGATCGACGATCGGCGCGTCCCGCTCGTGGCCGATCGCTGTGACGATGGGGGTGCGTGCGCCGGCCACCAGGCGCACGAGACCTTCGTCGGAGAAGGACAGAAGGTCCTCGAGGGACCCGCCGCCCCGGGCGATGATGATGACGTCCACCTCGGCGTCGGCGTCGAGTGCGGCGACGGCCTCCATGACGGACTCAGCTGACCTGGCCCCCTGGACGATTGCGTGACGGGTCCGGATGTTCGCCGCCGGCCAGCGCCGCAGGACGTTGGTGACGACGTCGCGCTCCGCGTCGGAGTCCTTGCCGGTCACCAGACCGATGAGGCGGGGCACAACCGGCAGCCGCCTCTTCCTGTGGGCGTCGAAGAGCCCCTCGGCTTGCAGCTTGCGTTTTAGCTGCTCGAGGCGGGCGAGCAGCTTGCCCTCGCCCTCCACCTGAAGCTCGAGGCACTCGAAACTGAGCGACGAGTTGCGTTCCCAGACCCGGGGCCGGATCCGCGCGGTCACGCGGGAGCCCTCCGGCAGCGGTCCGGCGGCGTCGAGGACGAGCGACGACGCCGTGACCTGAGCCGACATGTCGGCGATGCGGTCCCGGAACGTCAGGAACTGCGTGGGGCCACTTCGGCGTTTGATCTCGACGATCTGGGCGTCCACCCAGATCTCGCCGCACCGGCCGACCCAGTCCTTCACCGCCATGATGACGCGCCCCAGGGGCTGCGGCTGCTCAGGCGAACTGGTGAGGGACATTGCGCCACCCTAATGCAGGCCGCAGACAGTAACCCCGCCGATCACGAGCGGGGAGTGTCCTCGTTCCACGTCCCTGATGAAGCGGTGGCGTACCAGAGCCCGTGGACGACGTTGCCCGGGGCCACCGGTCGCTCCATCGGGAGGGCGCAGGCAAGATCGACGTCTGTGGTCCCGATCACGTACTGGAACTCCACGCCGCTCAACTCGTTGCGGCGGACCTCCACACTCTGCACGATGACTCCCATCAGCATCGTCGGTGTCGCCTCCGCGGGGGTGATCGCGCCCGCCTGCAGCCCCAGCAGGCCGGGCGAATACAGGCTCGTCGGCTCGACGGTGATCGGCCCCATCTCAGCGGCCGGCGACGCCTCGAAGGCTGTTGTGTCCTCGTAGACGGCCACATCGACCGCCAGTGCCCCGACCTCGAGCCGCTCGACGACGGTGAACTCGCCGGCTTTGGTGAGATCGTGCTGCGCGTAGGCGACCGGGTCGTCGACGAGCGAGACGTACTGGGTCAGCAGTCTGCCCTCCTCGTCGTCGGCGTAGAGACTGATCCGTGCGAGGTGGTCGGTGAAGCGCACCACCTGGGCCCGGTAGGCCGTGCTGGACTTCAGGGCGGCCGTCGTGTCGGCCGCCTGCCCCGCCCGCTTGAGGAACGCGATTCGGGCGCCGCTCGGGTCGGTGTAGTGGCCGATGAGGTCGAATCCTGGCACTGCGTCGATGCCCCGGACCCCGGCGGCGAAAGCGGCCTTGATGAGGTCGTCGAGGGCGGGGAAGTCGAATCCGAGGGCGTGCAGTTGGGGAGAATCCATCTCTTTAGGGTACTGGTGGCCCTCCGCCTAGACTGGGTGCCATGTCTGTGAGCGAGCTGAACAAGCGTGTAGTCCTGGCCGCCCCCCGTGGGTACTGTGCCGGGGTCGACCGCGCCGTCATCACCGTCGAGAAGGCGCTCGACCTCTACGGAGCTCCGGTCTACGTGCGCAAACAGATCGTGCACAACAAGCACGTGGTGGAAACCCTTGAAGACCGTGGCGCGATCTTTGTGGAGGAACTCGACGAGGTTCCCCCGGGCTCGACCGTGGTGTTCTCGGCGCACGGCGTGTCGCCGGCAGTGCATGCAGAGGCCGCCGAGCGTGGCCTCAAGACGATCGACGCCACGTGCCCGCTGGTCACCAAGGTGCATCACGAAGCGAAGCGGTTCGCCGCCGACGGCAAGCAGATCCTGCTCATCGGCCACGCCGGTCACGAGGAGGTCGAGGGCACCATGGGTGAGGCGCCGGACAACACGCTGCTCGTGCAGTCGCCGGACGACGTTGACAACATCGAACTGCCCGAGGGCACGAACGTTGCGTGGCTCAGCCAGACCACCTTGTCGGTCGACGAGACGATGGAGACGGTCGGTCGCTTGCGGGAGAAGTTCCCCCTTCTCATGGACCCGCCCTCCGACGACATCTGCTACGCCACGCAGAACCGCCAGTTGGCGGTCAAGCAGATCGCCTCCGGCGGCTGTGACCTCATGATCGTCGTGGGCTCGAGCAACTCCTCCAACTCGGTCCGTCTCGTCGAGGTGGCCCTCGAGGCCGGCGCAAAGACGTCCTACCGGGTGGACAACGCCAGCGAGATCGATCCCGCCTGGCTGGAGGGTGTGCAGAGCGTCGGCGTCACTTCCGGGGCGTCGGTGCCCGAGGAACTGGTCGACGGAGTTCTGCAGTACCTGCGTGACCGCGGCTACCCGGTGGCCATCGAGGAGCGACTGACCGAGGAAACGCTCCAGTTCGCCCTGCCCCCGGAGCTCCGCAAGGACATCCGCCGCGCCGTCAAGCACTGACCTCGTCAGATCAGGAATCGGAAGAACGGCGAGTCGTAGGCCACCTCGTCCACCTTCATGCCCGACTCGGCGATCCGGTTGAGCAGGAAGCGGTAGTCGTTGGGGTTGCCCAGTTCCACGCCCACCAGGGCTGGTCCGGTGTCCCGGCTGCTGCGCTTGACGTACTCGAAGTAGGTGATGTCGTCGTCGGGGCCGAGCACCGAATCCAGGAAGGTGCGCAGCGCGCCGGGCTGCTGGGGGAAGTCGACGAGGAAGTAGCGCTTCCGGCCTTCGTGGATGAGGGACCGCTCCACCACCTCGGCATAGCGCGACACATCGTTGTTGCCGCCGGAGACAAGCACCAGGACACGCGATCCGGTGGGAAGCTGGACCCGCTGGCCCAATCCACCGGTCGGCAGCGCGGCGGCGGCAAGCGCACCAGCCGGTTCGGCGATGATCCCCTCGGTCTGGTACATCTCGAGCATCTCGGTGCAGATCTGACCCTCGGGCACCCGGACGAGCTCAACCTTGGCCTCTCGGATGATCTCGAAGGTGAAGTCACCCACCCTCTTCACCGCGGCGCCGTCCACGAACGTGTCGATGTCGGTCAGCGTGATGGGACGCCCGGCGGAGATGGCCGCAGCGACGCACGGGGCACCCTCCGGCTCCACTCCGATGATCCGCACCTCGGGATGGTTGGTCCGCAGCCAGGCTGCCGAGCCCGCGAGCAGGCCGCCGCCCCCCACGGGCAGGAGCACGGCGTCAGGCACGAACCCGAGTTGCTCGAAGGCCTCGGCCATCAGCGTCGCCTGCCCGGCCGCGGTCCTCGGGTCGTTGAAGGCCGGGACGAGGGGCATGCCCTCGCTGGCCATCCGCGCGGCCTCCTCGGAGGCCTCGTCGTAGGTGGCCCCGTGCATCACGAGGTCCACCCAGCCGCGGCCGATCTCCATGATGCGCTGGCGCTTCTGGCGCGGGGTGGTGTGGGGCACGACCACCGTCGCATGCACTTCCAACGCGGCTGCGGCGAACGCCACCCCCTGACCATGGTTGCCCGCCGACGGGCAGACGACGCCCGCAGCCTTCTCCTCCGCGGAAAGTTGGCTCATCAGGTTGTAGGCCCCTCGGAGCTTGTACGACCGCACGGGTTGAAGATCCTCGCGCTTCAGCCAGATCTGACTCCCGGTGAGGCTCGACATCCTCTCGTTGTAATGGACGGGCGTGCGGCGCGCGACGCCGTCGAGGCGCGCCAGCGCATCGGGGATCTGGGCGGCGAGGTCTGCCAGGTTGCTCATGGGGCCATTGTCGCCCCCAACCCCGGCTCGGTTCGAATCCGCTACTGGATGCTAGCTGCCGGACGTGCCGGTCCGCCGCGGCAGCTGGCGCACTGGCGAGGCGTCCTCGATGCGCTCGTCGTCGTTGAGCGTGGCGAGTTCGCGCTCACGGATCTCCTGGTAGTCCAGCATCTCCGCCACCGCCAGCTCACGGGTCGTGCCGTCGATCCCCCCCAGCTCTGGGAGCTCGGCCGAGGTGACCTCGAGGTCGCGGAAACGACGCGCGGAGACCATGACGCGGCTCTCCATCGTCGCGACAGCCTTGTTGTAGTTGGAGACTGCCGAACCGAGGGAGCGCCCCAGCTTGTCGAAGTGAGCCCCCAGGGTCGCGAGCCGCTCGTAGAGTTCGCGCCCGAGCTTCGACACCTCCCCGGCCTGCTCCGCCAGCGCCACCTGCTTCCACCCGTTGGCCACGACCTGCAACATCGGAATCAACAACCCCGGCGATGACAGCACCACCTGCTTGCGGGTGGCGTAATCGTGAAGCGCGGGATCCTGCTCGAGCGCGAGCCGGTAGAACTCGTCGGAGGGCAGGTACATGACGACAAACTCGGGAGAGCCCTGGTCCAGCGCCCAGTAGTTCTTATCGGACAGCTGATCGATGTGGGTGCGCACGTGCCGAGAGAAGGTCTTGAAGTGCCCCTTCTGCTGCGCCTCGTCCTCGGTGTTGTATGCCTCGAGGACCGCCTGCAGCGGCACCTTCGCGTCGACGAAGAGCACCTTCGCCGCGGGCAGGTTCACGCGGAGGTCGGGCCGGAACCTGCCGTCGTCGGTCTCGTAGCTGTGCTGGGTATCGAAGTCGCATCGCTCGTGAAGGCCGGAGCTCTCGACGATGCGCCTCAGGCTGCGCTCGCCCCAGGCGCCGCGCACCTGAGGTGTGCGCAGCGCGTTGCTGAGACTCGTGGTTTCGCGCCGGATCGCCTCTCCGGAGAGGCGCACCATGTTCACCTGTTCGCCGAGCTCTGCGGCGAGGCGGACGCGCTCCTTCTCGACGTTCTGCAGCTTCTCCTGCATCTGGCGCAGCCCCTCCGTCAAGGGCGAGACGAGCTGTTCGGTGGCCTTCATCCGCGCCTCCGCGACGGCGTCGGCCTGCTTGCCCTGCCGCTCCAACGTCTCGCTGGAGAGCACCTTGAACTGGTTGAGGAGCGCCTCCCTGTCAGAGGCCTGCTCCGCGGCCCTCTGCATGGCGGCATCGCGCTGGGCGACGGCAGCCGCCACCTCGGCCGCGACCCGCGCCGTCTCGCCGCGGGCCTCGGCGACCAGGCGCTGGGCCTCGGCCACGGCGGTGCGCAGGTCCGACTTCTCCGCCAGGTGCTGGGCGACCTCCGCCTTGATGTGCGCTGACTCTTCGCGCGCGCGGCTGGCCTCGGCGCGCGCCGTCGCGGCGTCACTGCGGGCATCGCTGAGAGCCCGCTGCTCCGCCTGCCGGGCCTGCTCGTCCGGAGCGCCTCCTCGGCGACCGACGACGAAACCGCCCACGATGCCCACGATGAGGGCCAGTAGTACGAACACGACGACGGTGGCGATCTCCATGGCACCACTTAATCAGTGCCCGCCGACAATTCCCGCACCGCCACACTCGCCACCCGCGGATCCGGCCCATCGAGAACCGTCGGCGCCCACGCCGCGGTCACCGCAGCGGGGGCCTCGGTAAGGTGTGGACCATGCTCAACACTGCCTCCGAACACATCGACTCCCTCGCCGACTTCGTCGCGGAATCACCGACCTCGCTCCATGCCGCGGCAGCGATCGCGGAGCGTCTTCGTCAGGCCGGATTCGAGCAGGCTGACCCGGCACAGTCCTGGTCGTCGGTGTCGGGACGCCGGTTCGTGCTGCGTGACGGCGCCGTGATCGCGTGGGTCGCGCCCGAGGAGCTCGCCGAACGGTCCGGCTTCCGAATCGTCGGCACCCACACCGACTCGCCAAGCTTCAAGGTGAAGCCGGGGGACCCGATTCGCAGCGCCGGCTGGACCCAGGTCGGCGTGGAGGTCTACGGGGGCCCGCTGCTCAACAGTTGGCTGGACCGCGACCTCGGCATCGCCGGCCGCGTCGTGACCCGCGACGGCGTATCGCACCTCGTCCGGACGGGACCGGTCGCGCGCATCCCACAGCTCGCAGTCCACCTGGACCGGGGCGTCAACGACGCGCTCAAGCTCGACAAGCAGACCAGCACGCAGCCGGTCCTGGCGATCGAGATGCCCGGCAGTCTGCTCGACCACCTGTGTGAGCCGATCGAGGTTTCGCCCGACGATGTGGCCCTGCACGACCTGTTCGTCTACGACACCCAGCGCCCCGCGGTGATCGGGATGGAGAAGGAGTTCCTGGCGTCGGGTCGTCTCGACAACCTGGCGTGCACCCACGGCGCTCTCAGCGCGGTCGAGGATCTCCAGGCGGGCAGTGACGTCGCCGTGTTCGCGGCCTTCGACCACGAGGAGGTCGGCTCGGCCACCACGACGGGTGCCGCTGGCCCCATCCTCCAGGACGTTCTAGAGCGCATCGCGGCCGGCTACGGGCTGGCCCTCGACGCGACCCGCGCCATGTACGCCCGGTCGTCGTGCATCTCCGCCGACACCGGACACGTCGTGCACCCCAATTACCCCAACCATCACGACCCGATCAACAAGCCCCTTCCCAACCGGGGACCGCTGCTGAAGCTCAACGCCAACCAGCGCTACGCCACCGACGGCGTGGGCGCGGCTCTCTGGATGCGCGCGTGCGCGGCGGCCGATGTACCCACCCAGCCGTTCGTCTCGAGCAACGCCGTGCCGTGTGGCTCGACGATCGGGCCCATCACAGCTACCCGTCTCGGCATCACGACCGTCGACGTGGGTGTGGGCCTTCTGTCGATGCATTCCGCGCGCGAGCTCTGCGGCGTCGACGACCCGTGGTACCTCGCCCGCGCCGTAGAAGCCTATTGGAACGGCGCCTGACAACGACGCAGGGCTATCTCAGGTGAAGAGCACCTGATTGTTGAGCACCCACTTGTTCTCCTGCTTGTAGGCAGATCCGGTCCAGCCGACGACGGTGGTCATCCGGTAGGAGCGGCAGGCTCCACGCCCGCTGGCGGCGTTGTCGCACTCGGTCTTCCACTGGCGCCCGTCTGTGGACGTCCACGAGCCGGTGTCGCCGAGGGGATTGGTCTTCCAGAGAGTGCGGTCCGACCAGCGGTAGGTGAGCGAGTTGAACGCCCATCCGTCAGTGCGCAGGTATCGTCCGCCCACTACCGTGATGACGGTGGCCCAGATCTCCGTTCGGCAACGCTCGGTCTGCGAGTAGTCCTCGCAGGTGGTGCGCCACCTGCGACCGTTGACGGTGTGCTCACCGGGGACGGTGTAGACCTCCATCATGGGCCTGAAAAGTCTGGCGGTGGCCGCGAGGTTCTGGGGGGTGAGGAGCCCGCCGGTGAGTAAACCGACCAGACCGGGCGACACCTGCCAGTGCGCCATCATCGGGCTGGCGTCGGCCCACCAGAAGGCGCCCGCGCCGAGTTCCGGCACCGGGACGGGGCTGAAGGAGTAGGGGTAGTCATTGGGCCAGCCGTCCTCGATGGCCCGTTGGGTGTCCGCTGGGGTGCCCCTGTCGAGCACCATGATGAGCTGGGCATCCGTGGAGTGCGCGATCGGCTGGGAGGCGTAGGAGCATGCGTCCAGCCTCGACGTCAGATGAGTAAGCGTGGTCGTGCCGAGGGCCTTGTTGACGGCCGCGACGGCGGGACACGATACGCGCACCACCGGGTCAACCGCGTGCGCGGGAGGAACTATGAGGCCCGTGGCAATGAGCGCGCCGGAGGCAAGAGAGACGATGAGGGAGCGGAGCTTCATTGGGTGCCTCGAGTCGTTGTCGTGCCTCGACACTAAACGAAGGGGGCGTCAATTGATAGGGGCCGAGCGCTTTACCTCCGCTGGGCTCCCGCGCTGAGGCTGACGGGTATGGGGCCGGACGACTCGCGGGCGCCGTCGAGACAGCACGTACCGCAGGAGGCCCCGTTGCAGTTGCTACACACCGGCACCGGCAGGTAGAAGTGCGCGATCGGGTGGCCGGCGAACTCCGCAACCTCGATGTCGAGGTCGAAGACCTCACGCAGGAGTTCCCGCTGCACGATCTCGCGCGGGCTCCCGACCTTTCGGATGCGGCCGTCCTTCATCGCCACGATCTGGTCGGCCCAGCACGACGCGTAGTTGATGTCGTGGACGACGATCACCACCGTCTTGCCGAGCTCGTCGGCGGCGCGGCGCAGTGTGCGGAGCATCGCGTGCGCGTGGGAGACGTCGAGGTTGTTGAGCGGCTCGTCCAGCAGCATGTACTCGGTGTCCTGAGCCAGCACCATCGCGACGAAGGCCCGCTGCCGCTGGCCGCCGCTCATCTCATCGAGGAACCGGTCCCTGAGCGCGGTCAGATCCATCCAGCCGATCGCCTCGTCGACCTTCTCGCGGTCCTCGGCCGTCAGCCTCCCGCCGCTGTGGGGGTAGCGACCGAAGGCGACGAGGTCTGCCACGGTCAACCGAGACTGCAACTCGTTCGTCTGGCGCAGGATGGCCAGTTTCCTGGCCAGCTCGCGGGAATCGCCGGTGGTGACGTCGTAGTCGGCTACCTGAATGGCGCCGGCGTCGATCGGCAGCAGGCGCGCGATCATGGACAGCAGCGTCGACTTGCCCGCCCCGTTGGCACCGACGATGGCCGTGAGCCCGCCGGACCGGAGGTTGAGCGAAACGTTGTCGACGACGACGGACTTGCCGTAGGCCTTGGTGACCTCTTTGACTTCGATCATGTGCGGGAAACCTTCCTGACGACGAGCCAGATGAACACGATGCCCCCGACGAACTCGATGATGACGCTCAGCACGGTGCCGAGCCCGAACACCTGCTCGAGGATGGCCTGGCCGCCGACCAGCAGGAGGACGCCGAGGAGTCCCGCCATGGGCAGCACGACGGCGTGCCTGCCCGATCCGCCGATCTGGTGGGCCAGAGCGGCGACGATGAGTCCGAGGAACGTGATGGGCCCGACCAACGCCGTCGAGACGGACACGAGCAGGGTCCCGATGAGGAGCGATTGCCGAACGACGGAGTCATAGCGCACGCCCAGGGAGACGGCGGCCTCGCGGCCCAGCGTGATGACGTCCAGCTCGGGGATGAGCCGAAACAGCCAGACGCTCCCGGCCGCGACGATGGCGCCGGACACCCAGAGGAGTTCAGGGTTCACCGTCTGGAACGAGGCGAACAGGTTGCCCTGGAGCACGAGGAAGCTCGTGGGGTCGAGCATGCGCTGGATGAGGGACGACGCTGAGCGCAGGACTGTGCCGAGCACGAGGCCGGTGAGCACCAGTACGTAGACGGAGCGGCGCTTCCCGCGGAACAGCACGGCGATCAGGCCCATCATCGCCAGCATCATGAGCGCGATGTTGAGGGCGAACATGGGGTAGACGCCGACCTGGCCGATGAAGGTGACGCCCAGCGTGATGGCCAACAGCGACTGGATGAAGACGTACATCGAGTCCAGCCCCATGATCGACGGCGTCAGCAGCCGGTTGTGGGTGACGGTCTGGAACGCCACCGTCGCGATGCCGGTGGCCCAGCCGACCACGATCATCCCAAGCATCTTCTTGGAGCGCAGTTCCATGACGAAGCCGAGGTTGCCGCCGGCGTTGATGAGGAGAAACCCGAGCGCGCCAGCGAGACAGAGCGCACCAACGATGGCGAGCCGGTTGGGGGCGGGCATGGTGGTGACGCTCATCGCACCCGCAGTTTCCCGGTGAGCAGGAGGCCGAGGAAGATGGCCCCGCCGATGATCCCCGACACCGTCCCCACAGGCACCTCGTAGGGGTGGTTGATCGTGCGCGCGATGAGGTCGCACACCAGGACGAAGCCCGACCCGGCCAAGGCGGCCCACCCGATGTTGCGACGCAGGTTGTCGCCCCGCCACATAGAGATCAGGTTGGGCACGATGAGGCCGACGAAGGCGATGGAGCCGACGATCACCAGGGTGACGGCCGACGCAACCGCGACCAGCCCCAGCCCGAGGTTCAGCGTCATCCGGTAGCTGAGGCCGAGGCTGGTGGCGGTGTCCTTGCCGAGTGAGGCGACGGTGAACCGGTCGGCGAAGAGCCACATCAGCACCCCGACTCCCGCGAGCAGCCACAGACCCTCGTAGCGTCCGCGGAGCACCCCGGAGAAGTCGCCGGCCATCCAGATCCCGAGCGACTGGAGCAGGTCGTTGCGCTGGGCGACGAACGTGGTGCCCGCGGCGATGATCCCGGCGAGCATGATGCCCACCAGCGGGATCGCCACCACCGGGGCGTGCGGCGGCAGCGAACGGATCACGCGGAGGAACAGGGCGGTGCCGATCAGCGCCGTGATGATCGCCACGAGCATCTTGAGCGGCAACGGCGCGGCGGGGAACAGCATGGCGACGATGAGGAGGCCCACCGCGGCCGATTCGCTCGTGCCGACCGTGCTGGGTTCGACAAACCTGTTGCGCACGAGCATCTGCATGAGAAGGCCCGCCAGTGCCAGCGAGGCGCCGGCGAGCAGGACCGCTGCGGTGCGGGGGATGCGCGAGGCCACGAGGTTGAGTTTCTGCTCGTCGGTGGCGGTCCCGGTGAGGAAGTCGATGGGGGAGAGGTCAGCGACCCCTGTGAACACGCTGACGCCCGACAGCACCAGCACCCCGAGGAGTGCGCTGAGGATGGCCCAGTTGAAGGGGCGGTCCGGAGCGACCCCGGTGGTGGGGCGGTCGAGCGTCAGCGTGCTCATGGCGTCAGAGGGCCTCTGCGATCTCGTTGATCATCTCGACCGAATTGTCGAGGCCGTGGATCATGAGGTACCAGCGCCCGCCGTCGAGGTAGACCACCTGGTCGTTCTTCCAGGCGTTGGTGGAGGCAACCAGTTCGTTGTCGAGGACCTGCTCCGCGGCGGCACCCTCCTGGCCGACGGCGGCGTCGCGGTCGACGACGATCAGCAGGTCGGGGTTGGCCTGCTGGATGGCCTCGAACGAGATCGGATCGCCGTGCGATTCGGTCTTGATGTTGTCGAGAGCGGGCTTGATTCCGAGGTCCTTGTGCACGACGCCGTAGCGCGACTCGGCACCATGTGCCCCAGCCTTGCCGCCGGTGGTCATGACGATCAGTGCCTTGTGCTCGGGGTTGACCTTAGCCTTGGCATCGTCGATGGTCTCGCGCAGTTCAGCCAGTTGCTCGTCGGTTTCGTCCTCCAGGCCGACGGCCTGCCCGATGAGGGTGCTGGCGTAGGCGACGCCGTCGTAGAACGACTCGTCGCTGCCGTAGGTGACGTCGATGACGTTGAAGTTCTTCGCGAGTTCTGGGGTCAGCTTGGCGCTACGGAACCCGGCGATGACGAGGTCGGGATTCAGCTCGGCGATCTTCTCCAGATTCGGCTCCTGCATCGTCCCGACGGTCTCGACGTCGCTGAAGTCCGCGAGCGCCTCCGGCATTGCGGCAACCTCGGGGATGCCGACGACCCGGTCAGCAACGCCGAGGGCGTTGAGGGTGTCGAGCGCGCCGAGGTCGAGCGCGACGATGGTCTGGGCGGGCCCATCGAGGGTGGTGGTGCCCTGCGTGTGCTCGATGGTGATCGACTCCGCTGAGGGTGCATCGGCAGGGGTGTTATCGGTGCTGTCCGCCCCACAGGCGGTCAGCGCAAGCAGGCTGGCCGCTGCGGCGGCCATGAGGCGCTTGGAGATGTTCATCGGTGTCTTTCCGTTGAAGGGGTCGGTGTCGCGACTTAGGCAACCCTAACCTGACCAATTACGCTAGGCAACTCTGACCAAAATGCGGATAGCCCGTTCCCTGAGCTCGTCGAAAGGTGACAACCGCGACCTGTTCCCTGAGCTTGTCCGCCCGTTCCCTGAGCTTGTCGAAGGGTAAAGGCCGTGACGGTTGTCGCCGCCCCCGACCCCCGCTCCTTCCCGGCGCAGGCCCGCCGGCCGCCTGGTTCGGCCGCGTGGGGCTGCGCAGGTAAGCTGCCCTCTCGTGGCACTCACCATTGGAATCGTCGGCCTCCCCAACGCCGGCAAGTCGACCCTGTTCAACGCGCTCACCCGCAACAACGTGCTGGCGGCGAACTACCCGTTCGCGACGATCGAGCCCAACGTCGGGGTCGTGGGAGTGCCCGACGACCGGCTCCCACAGCTCGCGAAGATCTACGGGTCCGAGCGCATCGTGCCCGCGACGGTGAGCTTCGTCGACATCGCCGGCATCGTGAAGGGCGCCTCACAGGGAGAGGGGATGGGCAACGCATTCCTCGCCAACATTCGCGAGGCCGACGCGATCTGCCAGGTCACTCGCGTGTTCGTCGACGATGACGTCACGCACGTGGACGGCAAGGTGGACCCCGCCAGCGACATCGACACGATCACAACTGAACTGATCATGGCCGACCTCGCCACCGTGGAGAAGGCCCTTCCCCGCGTGGAAAAGGACGCTCGGCTCAAGAAGGAGCTGCAGCCGAAGCTCGAGGCGTACCGCGCGGCCAAGGATGCCCTTGAGTCAGGCAAGGGCGTCCGCGCGGCGGGGCTGGACGTCACTGAGCTGCGCGACCTCTTCCTCCTCACTGCGAAGCCCTACATCTATGTCTTCAACTGCGACCAGGATGAGCTCGCCGACGAGGATCTGAAGGCGCGCATGCGCGAGGTGGTCGCGCCGGCGGAGGCGATCTTCCTGGACGCGAAGTTCGAGTCGGAGCTCGTCGAGATGGACGAGGACGAGGGGCGCGAGTTCCTCGCCGAGATGGGTGTTGAGGAACCGGGGCTCGACGTCCTGGCCCGCGTCGGCTACGACACCCTGGGCCTCCAGAGCTACCTGACCGCCGGCCCCAAGGAGTCGCGCGGCTGGACGATCCCCAAGGGTGCGACGGCCCCCGAGGCCGCCGGGGTCATCCACACGGATTTCCAGAAGGGCTTCATCAAGGCCCAGGTGGTGAGCTTCGACGACCTCATCGCCGCCGGCTCGGAGAACGCCGCCAAGGCGGCCGGGAAGATGCGCCTCGAGGGCAAGGACTACGTCATGCAGGACGGCGACGTCGTGGAGTTCCGTAGCGGAATAACCTCTGGGGGCAAGAAGTGACCGTTGAATCGGAACGTGAAGACTTCACGGACACAGTCCGCAAGACCGTGGCGCGCAAGGCGATGTATATCTGCTCAAACCCTGACTGTCTCCGGGTGACCGGGTTCCTTACGACGAGGGCAAAGCCGCGTGCTATCGCTCAAGCGGCGCATATCGCCGCCGCTAAGGAGAGCGGACCGAGGGGTAAGGACTTGGTTCGTATGCCTGACGGATCTACGGCCTCTCGGGGCGACGAGGCTAACGCGGTGTGGTTGTGCATGCCTTGTCACTACAGGATTGACGCAGACGAAGAAGCGTTCCCCACTGAGGTACTAGTGGCTTGGAAGCTCGACCATGAAAAGCGCGTTTCTGAGCTGGTCGGGCTGGATCTAGAGCAGAGCCTACTGCGTCTTGCAGGAGTGCGCCTCCACCATGATCTTGCGCGCGACCTCCTCCAGTGGCTCGATGGGCACAGGTTCATGTACTTCGAGGACGAGAGAGAGTTCCCGGATCAAGTTTGGAATGCGGTGCAGGATCTGCGCTGGAAGATTTCCAATCTCCGAGGCAGAGTCACTGACTCCGGATCCCCGTTCGGTGCGGTTCTTGCCGCCATTGATGATGCCGTTTATCAATTCATGGTCGCGCTCAGTGACATTCGCGTGAGCGAAATTACGGTGACTTCTGGATATCCAGAGTTCGAGAGATTCTCCGAGGCGTTGAGCATCCTCCGGAGCGGAATCCTCGAGGTTTCTGCGCCCCTTGCGCGACAGGAAGGTTTCCAGTTCGAAAAGATCCCGGAATATTTGATGCCGAAATCCGACGGCGACGTGGTGGAGATCCGTAGCGGATTAACCTCGGGCGGAAAGAAGTAGCTCGATGCTGCCCGACGTCTCGAGGCTCCGCGTGCGGGAGCTGCTTCAGGTGGAAGCAAGCGTAGTCGTGGAGCTTCGCCAGCGAGGCTTGGTGCGCACCAACAACAAGCCTCTGGGAGACATAGCCGAACAGGTGGTCCTTTCGGCTCGTGGCGGAGTTCTCGAGCCGAACTCAACGAAGTCACATGACGTCACCGATCCCGGCGGCCGACGGATTCAGGTCAAGGCTATGGGTGGCAGGGCGGCTGGCAAGGCTGGCAAATTCAGCCCATTCCGGAGCTTCGACTTCGATATTGCGGTCTTCCTCGTCTTCGAGTTCCAGACCTTCGAGTTGGCCTTCGCTCGTGAGGTCAGCGCGAACGACGTCGAAGCAGTGTCTCCCTACAGTGTCCACACGAACGGGCGACAGCCGACACTGCGCCAGATCGAGAACGCAGGGATTGACGTGACAGACGAGATGCGTGCCGCATACGCGGCACTTGACGGTGACGTGATGGAGTTCCGTAATGGTTTAACCTCCGGGGGAAAAAAGTGACGAGCGACCCGGGTACTGGCGCGAGAACGGGTCCCGGCGACGGCCGCGCATGGCGATCCATTGGCTGGGTTTCTGCAGGCCTCGCCGTGCTGGCGCTCGTCGTCGGGCTCCTGGATCTTGGGCCTTGGGTGTTAGCCGCCCCAGCTTTGAACTTCGTCGCGTTCCTTTCGCTTTCCGTGACCTGCCTGGCCGTCTGTCTCGCGATCAAGATCTTCCGTAATCAAGCGAGGTACGCCGCGATTGAAAGCGAAGCCAATAAGGCGATCCTGGCCAAGATCGGCGAATCATCGGCGACAGCGGCGCTCCGGGCCGGATCAGCGGAAGACAACACTGAGGAGATCAAGCGCCTTCTCAATGCGGTGCAGGCATTGAAAACGAACTCTCCTCTTTCTCCAGAGAGGACCGCTGATGCGCTGGCTGCTTACGCCGAAGCGAACAAGGGCGCGAAGCAGATCTTGTGGGTGGACGATAACGTCGAGTGGATCCAGATGGAGCGGGAGACACTTGAGGCGGCCGGTGTAGCTACTGTTTGGGCCCCTAGCACTCAGCGTGCGCTGGATTTGCTCACCGGGAACTCCTTCAGCGTAGTGGTAACGGACATGAAGAGATATGAAGGCGAGAAAGAGGGCTATGCGCTGCTCGAGGCGATGAGAGCCCGTGGTGACGACACTCCCGTTATCGTTTATTCAAGTTCACGTCATCCCGACCACATCGCCCAGGTAGTTGACCACGGCGGACAGGGTGCGACAAACGATCCGGCAGAGTTGTTCGAACTGGTGATGAAGGAGTTGTCTTGATCTTCCGCAAGGATGACGACGTGGTGGAGTTCCGGTTTAACGTCTAGCGTTATTGACGCCGGTCGTTATATCCTGGTCTCGGTGATCAGATCGTTCGGGAGCAAGGACACCGAACGATTGTGGCGTCGTGAGCGAGTGCGCTCGATCTATCATCGGATCCATCGGGTCGCACTGCGCAAGCTTCGTCAGGTGGGATCGGCGGAGTCCATCGAGGATCTTCGGGTCCCGCCGGGCAACCGGTTCGAAGCGCTGAAGGGCGACCGCGCCGGGCAGCACAGCATCAGGATCAACGACGAGTGGCGGATCTGGTTCGTGCGGACCGACGCAGGACCGGAGGAGGTGGAGATCGTTGACTACCACTGAGAAGATTGCCCCGATCCACCCTGGGGAGGTCCTCATGGAGGACTTCATCGAGGGCTTCGGGATCACGCAGAACAAGCTCGCCGTGTCGATCGGCGTCCCGCCTCGGCGGATCAACGAGATCGTGCATGGCAAGCGGGGGATCACGGCGGACACCGCGCTCCGGCTCGGCAAGCTCTTCGGCACCACCGCACAGTTCTGGCTGAACCTGCAGACGCTCTACGACCTCGACCTCGCAGAGGATCGCGCGGCTGAGCAGATCGACGCCATCGTGCCGCTGCAATCCGCATGACCTTCAGCGGGATGGACGCCGCTGAGGTAGTCCGAGTCGTTGGCTGGCTCGAGGAGCGATCAGTCGTCTACCAGGTCAACGGCGGATGGGCCGTTGACGCTCTGCACGGTTCCCAGACCAGATCGCATGGTGATCTGGATGTGTTCGTCGACTCGACGACGGTCGACGCCCTCATGGAATGGTTGCTCGGTCGCGGATACAGCATCGTGGAGGACTGGCGTCCGATCCGAGTTGAGCTGCGCGCCGGCGACAGGGCGGTCGACATCCATCCGATGGACGTGGACTGTGTCGGCGACGGGGTCCAGCAGGGCTTCGGTGAAGACTCGTTCGTCCACCGAGCGCGCGAGCGCGCGGTCGGAGTGATCGGAGATCGCTCGGTAGTTGTCGCGTGCGCCGCGCGACTCATGGCGCTGAGGCTCGGTTACGACCTCCGGCCGGAGGACCGCCACGATCTCGACGTGCTTGGGAGGTTGGTCGCCGACCACTCTTGAGGTCCGTGGCGGGCAGTTGACGCAGATGGTTGTCCGTGCCGGAACTCAGTGGAGTTCCGGTTTAACGTATAGCGTTAATGACGCTCGCCGTTATATACTGGTCCCGTGATCAGATCGTTCGGCGACAAGGAGACCGAACGGCTGTGGCCTGACTTAGGCCAATTAGTGCCCATGGTCGGCGGATTGCTGCGGCTCAGTGGCGTTGGTGGATCCGGTCGAGGAGTTCCGTCAGGTCGTCGGGTAGGGGGTCTTCGGCGGTGACGATCTGGTCGCCGGCTTGGATGTCGATGGTGCGGTAGCGGCGCAGGGTCTTGACGAGCTGCTTGATGCTGGCCCCGGTGGTGGCCTCGAGCCAGCGGACCACGGCCAGGGCGGCGAACACGATGGTCAGGTGGGCTTCGATGGAGTCGCGCTTGTGGTGGAAGATCGGGCGGGCTCGAAGGTCGCTCTTGGACATCCGGAAGGACTTCTCGATCTGCCAGAGCTGGTGATAGGCGCCGATCACGTACTCCGGTGTCGGGTGCTCGAGGTTGGTGATGTAGGCCTTCCAGCCGGCCAGGGTGCGGGTCTTGGCCTCCAGTTCGCGGTTGACTGATTTCGAGCCGCCTTCGAGGCGGACGAACCGGTTGCGTTTGACTGCTGTCTTCCCGGCGACGGCGTCGGCGGCTTTGCGGACCTGTTCATCGATCCCGCGGAGACTGCGGCGGGCCCTGTCAGCGCGGTACTGGTAGTAGATCGTCTCCGACTGCTGAGCCTCCAACGACCCGCGGGCCCAGGGCTGGGTGAGGATCATCTGATCGACCGGGTCCTGCCCGGGATGCGTCTTCTGCCACTGCTCCAACTGGTAGAACACCTTCGGGATCGGTTGCCCGACGATGTAGCGCAGCCCCGCTGCGGCCAGGGCCTTCAGGTTGCCATCTGACAGCATCCCGGCGTCCGCGACGACGGTGACTTCGGGGATGCGGTGGGCGGCCATGAACTGGTGCAGGACCGGGATCATCGTGGTCGTTTCGGCTTTGTTGCCCTCGAACGCGTGGACCATGAGCGGGAACCCGCGGACATCGGCGAGGAGGCCGATTGTGATCTGCGGCTCCAGGCGGCGTTCCTTCGAGAACCCCGACTCGCGGAACCCGTCACCCTGATCGGTCTCGAAATACAGGGTGGTCACGTCGTAGAGCACCAGCGTCGCCGGCCCCAGCCCCACATGGGCCGCGAACCCCGCCGCGAGACGGCGCCGCCACGGGTCGGCCGCATACAGCGGTAGCCGGCGTTCGATGGTGCGGTAACTGGGTGACTTGATGCCGATCTCGTCGAGGACCCGGATCGCGTCGAGCTTGCTGGTCGGCTCGATCACCCGGGCCAGCACCAGCTGTCTGAACACCTCATCGCCGCCGCTGGTGGTCTCCAACCCGACCGCACGGAACGCGGCTGACAACGCTTCCCACAGATGCTCCGACCGTGACGCACGGATCGCCAGGGCACGCTTGCGGGGCTGGCCGTCGCCGAGGTCGAGCTCGTCCTGGCTGGCGGTCATCCGCTGCTGCGCGACGCTCTTGAGGATCTCCACATCCTCGGCGGTGTGAGCCGATCCGATGTGATCCATCTGCTTCGACCCGCGCTTGTTGGACCAGACCACCTGCACCGCGGTCGCGCCGCTGGCGGTCTTGACCGTCCGCACGTAGGGAGACATGCCAGCAAGGCTAGAACCAACCCCGATTAGTGCACACATTCCCAACAGAAACCGCTAGTCAACCAGCAGTTGAAGTCGGAATCCTAGAATCGTGGCCTAAGTCAGGTTTAACGTATAGCGTTAATGACGCTCGCCGTTATATACTGGTCCCGTGATCAGATCGTTCGGCGACAAGGAGACCGAACGGCTGTGGCGTCGTGAACGCATGAGGTCGATTGGTCCGAGGATCCATCGAGTCGCATTGCGCAAGCTTCGTCAGGTGGGGTCCGCGGAGTCCATCGAGGACCTCCGTGTCCCACCCGGCAACCGCCTCGAAGCTCTCAAGGGCGACCGTGCCGGGCAGCACAGCATCAGGATCAACGACCAGTGGCGGATCTGCTTCGTGTGGACCGCCGCCGGACCAGAGGAGGTGCAGATCGTTGACTACCACTGACAAGATCGAGCCGATCCACCCGGGCGAGGTGCTCATGGAGGACTTCATCGAGGGCTTCGGCATCACGCAGAACAAGCTCGCCGTATCCATCGGCGTCCCGCCTCGGCGGATCAACGAGATCGTGCATGGCAAGCGGGGGATCACGGCGGATACAGCGTTGCGACTTGCGAAGTACTTCGGTACCTCGGCGGAGTTCTGGATCAACCTGCAGAGCCACTACGAGTTGGACCGCGCCGAGGACCAGGCGGGGGAGCAGATCGCAGCGATCGCCCCGCTGAAGATCGCGTGACAGGGCATCTCATCGTGATCTCTGGTCTTCCCGGCGTCGGGAAGACCAGCGTTGCCGAGGTCGTCGCGGCGCGTACGGGGTCTATGCACCTGTCCATCGACGCTGTCGAGGAGTCGATCCTCGCCTGTGGCCTGCCGCGAGGTTGGCAAGTCGGTGTCGCCGCGTACGAGGCCGTCGGCACGATGGCGGACCTGAACCTGCGACTCGGTCAAACGGTCATCATCGATGCGGTCAATGACAGCGAGGAGGCTCGGCAGACCTGGCGCGGTGCGGCGACGCGCAATGAGTCCCGTATCGAGTTCGTACATCTGGTTATCAGCGATGCGCTGGAGCACGAGCGACGGCTTGCCAGCAGGGATCGCGGTCTCGCCCACGTCGGCGAACCAACCTGGGCGGACGTCCGTCGCCGTCGCGCCGGCTACGCCGCGTGGTCTGATGCGGCGGTGGAGATCGACACAGCAGTCCAGACCGTGGACGAGATCGCGGATGCGATCATCTCCCGCCTCGACTTCGCCTGATGCGGCGTCGCGGATGGCCCCAAGTGCCGGAACGCGGTTGAGTTCAGGTTCAATGTCTAATGCAGGCTTCTGACCCACCTACCTGCGCATCAGTCCCTGACACCGGGCACTCCCGTAACATTGCGGGTATGAATGGGGCGCTTTCGAAGGGTCGAGCGAAGGTGCCACCGGCACGGACTGGCCGACTTGACTCCACGGACCGCCGGTACGAGCCTTTCGTGCGCCTCGTCCCTGCACCAGTGCGGCGGGTGGCCTCGTCGTGGAGGTGGGATGCGCCGGACGGGGGTGGTTCGTGGGACCTGCACATCGAGCACGTGGGTGCCCCGACGGCTTCGGTCCGAATGCTGCTGGTCCATGGAGCGGGAGGGAACGCGGCGGCGATGTGGCCCTACGCTGCACACCTGAGTCGCCTGGGCGCTCGGGTTACGGTGGTCGATCTGCCCGGTTGCGGGCGAACGATCCGGGTGCGGCGTGGACGCCGCAGCGTCAGTTATGGCGACTGGCAGCAGCTGCTCGTCGATCTCGTGGGTCGCGAGCATGACGAGCGGCCACTTGTCCTCGTCGGGGCGAGCATGGGTGGTGCCCTCGCGGTCGACACCGCTGCAGTGACCGGACTGGCCAAGCGGGTCATCGCGACCTGCCTGCTCGACCCGACTCGGCCGGGCATCGCTGCCGCCATCGTGCGAGCCCCGTGGATAGCGCGGCTGGGATTGCCACTGCTGCAGTTCGCCCGGGGGCCAGCGGCGAATCCACGGATCCCGGTCCGCGTGCTGACCCCTATGTCTGCGATTTCGAACGACCCTGGCCTCAGTCATGCAGTGCTCACCGACCCGTGCGGCGGTGGTGGCGCGATGCCGGTGGGCTGGTACCGCTCGTTCCTCGAGGCAGGTCCGGCTATTCCACCCGAGCAATACCAAGGACCACCGGTCGTGCTGTTGCATCCGGCCGAGGATCGTTGGACTATGCCGGAGCTCAGCCTCGACTACCTTGGTCGGCTTCACGGCAAAACCCGGGTCGTGATGCTTCCTGGCTGCGGCCACTTCCCCTCGAGGAGCCCGGCTTCCAGGTCCTCCTGGACGAGGTTTCGGATGAGTTGGAACAGGTGCTGGATGACCAGCGGAGAGGCAGCTGAGTCGGCCATGCGCGGTGAGGGACCGTAGCCCTGAGACCGGTCTAGCCCGGTGAGGCGTGCATGCGTTCCCAGCCGTGGCGACGCCGTGGAGTTCCGTTTCTCGCTTTAACCTCTCGCACTGCCTCAGGTGAAATCAGCTCGATTGCCCGAATTGGATTCGGTGGACTGGGCGATCCTCGAACTGCTGCAGGTGGATGCGACCATGCCGAACAAGGAAATCGCCGCCAATGTCGGTGTGGCTCCGAGCACCTGCCTGGAGCGCATCCGGCGGATGCGCCGCAACGGCGCAATTGTCGCTACCCGCGCATATGTGGCCCCGAGCCTGCTCGGCAAGGGTGAGCAGGCGTTCCTCGGTATCCAGATCCGCCCGCATGCCCGCGAAACGGCCAACGACTTCGTGCAGAAGGCGCTGGCGCTGCCGGAGACGCTTGCCCTCTACAACGTCAGCGGCAGTGATGACTACCTCGTCCACGTCGCAGTCGCCGATAGTACCGAGTTGCAGACCCTCATCATCGACAAGATTCTGGCGTTGCCGCAGGTCGCGCACTGTCGGACGCAGCTGATCTTCGGCGAGCCCTGGGTGGCTCCGCTGCGGCACCGCCCTGCGGCGGGCGCGTTGCGTGGCTGAGACCAGTATCTCCGCCGTTTCGGTACCACGAGGAGCTCGTAGGCAGCGGAACGCGCTCGGGTGCAGATCGGCGCGGTACGGTCGGACCGGCATCACGATGGATTCCTCTCACGGAACTTCCGGAGAGACGATGGAAGGACACTGAGCATGGCCCTGACCTTTCGGCGAGCAGATGCGACTGACACCGCCGTCGCGCAGGAGGCGTACCGGCTGATCATCGACCACCTGGCCGAGACTGTCGACTTCCCGCACTGGCACACCGAGAATCACCCCACCCCCGAGGAAGTCGCCAGCTGGGTCGAGGCCGGCGAGCTCTATCTCGCGCTCGATGAGGACGGTGAGACCGCTGGGGTCACAGTGCTCAACCACGACGCCGTGGACGCCTACCATGAAGCCGCGTGGACCGTCGAGGCAGAGCCGCATGAAGTCCTCGTCGTGCACGCTCTCGGCGTCGTGCCCGAGCGCCTGGGCACGGGAGTGTCTCAGTTCCTCGTGGATGCGTCCCTCCAGGTCGCCCGCGAGCAGGGCTGCAAGGCCGTCCGCCTGGACACCTACGTCGAAAACACTCCCGCGCGGAAGCTCTATGAGCGGCACGGTTTCATCGACCTGGGTTGTCACAACGTGGTCTACGAGGGCACCGATCTGAGCCAGTTCCACCTGTTCGAGTACGCACTCTGAGCCCGGCGCCAGCAGACGACTCGCAGACCCGCGCGAGCGGTTGCTGAGTGCGCGCGTTGTCGACCCATCGAGCCAACGTTTGACGACCGTGTCTGCCGTTTCCCCTGAGTGTGCGGAGGTACTTCCGAGTGGGGCTTCTCTTTACCCACTCTGAAGGGGTCAGTTTGCAGACACGCGCGACCATAGTGGTCGTACATGTCGCTGAATGGCACCTCTCGGGCGTGCCGCCTTCCTTCACCCACGGTGCCGGATCGGCGCGGAAGCCGAGTAATCCGCGAGGGACGAGCGAACGTATCGAAGGGCGTCCCGCGGCGTCGCGGGGACCGGGGTGAGCGGTCCGGCGTTGCCCCGGTCGCTCACGAGCCCGAGAAGGAAAAATAGTTATCCACATTCCCTTGCGGGGCGTGTGTCTGTCAGCGCCGCACGGCATAATAGTACACATGAGCGAGATCCGGGAGTTGGGGCAGCGTTACATCGCCGCGCTATGGGACGCCGCCCACACGGTCGGCTCCGACCCGACCGCTGGGCACCGGTTGGCCGGTCTCGTCGACGCGGTGACCGAGGCCGAGTCGCAGTTGGCGGGATTCCGGCTCCATCTGCTCCGCGAAGCCCGCCTCACCGGTGCCGACATCGTGGTCGACCAGGTGCGGGGGTCGGTGCGCACCACCCCAGCCCAGGCCACCGCGACGATCAAGCTGGCCACGGACCTGGCCGACCGGTTCCCGATCATCGCCGCCGCCTTGACCGACGGAGCCATCTCCCTGGCCCAGGCCGACGCGATCGTGACCGGGCTGCGGAAACTTCCCGGCGGGTTGACCCGGGCCGACCTGGCCCGCTGCCAAACCACCATCCTTGAGTATGCCGACACCCTCGGCCCGACCGAACTTCGGGTCCTGGCGTCGCGTCTGGTCGAGGTGATCGACCCGGACCGCGCTGACGCCGACGACGCCGCCCGCCTCGCCGCCGACGAACGAGCCGCGCGCAGGAACCGGTGGCTGCGGCTGACCCCGGACCATCACGGATCGACGCGGATCACTGGACAACTCCCCGTCGCCGACGCCGCGGTGCTGTCGGCGCAACTGGAGGCGTTGATGCCACCCGCCTCGGCATACAGCGATGCGGCGCTCACCCCGACCCCGGACATGCGCCGCGCCGACGCGCTCATCGCCTTGACCCACACCGCCGCCACCACCGGGGGACTGCCTGCCCATGGCGGGGACCGGCCCAGGGTCCACTTCACACTGGACTACCACACCCTGCTCACCGGCCTCGGGAAAGCGGATCTGCTCACCACCACCACCCACGACCGGCTCACTGCCGGTGAGGCGCGCCGACTCGCCTGCGACGCCGGGATCATCCCGATCGTGCTCGGCGGCCGGTCCCAGCCCATCGATGTCGGACGCGAGCAGCGCACGTTCCCGCGCGCCGTCCGGGCCGCGCTGATCGAAAGGGACCGGGGCTGCGTGTTCCCCGGCTGCACCGCCACCCCCGCACAGTGTGAAGCCCATCACATCATCCCGTGGTGGAACCAAGGCCCCACCTCGGTACACAACGGAGTCCTGCTGTGCCCCTACCACCACCGGTTGGTGGAACCTGACCCCCTGCAATCCGAACAGTCGCAGTGGCAGGTCCACCTCGACCCAGTTACCGACATGCCCTGGTTCACCCCACCCAGGCACATCGACCCCCGACGACGGCCCCGCCAACACACCCGCCACCGCCTCCACCACATCACCCCCGCCGAGACGGCGCCAGCACGCGCACCCGACCCGCCTGGCAGCCCAGACCCGGACGGCCCGGACCTCGACGACCTCATCAACCGCACCGCCCACGTCTGGCACCCCGACCAGTGAGCTGCTGGGTGTCGCCGCGGGTCTAGGCTGGAGCCCATTCACTATCGAGGGAGTGTCGACGTTGACTGAATCGATCCTGCTGTCCGTCGAGGACGGCCTGGCGCGCCTGACCCTGAACCGTCCCGAGCGGCTCAACGCCTTCGACGCCTCGATGGCGGCTGCCTGGACTCGGGTGGTCCAGGATGTCGTGAGGCGGGACGACGTCGGTGCCGTCCTGCTGACCGGAGCGGGTACTTCCTTCTGTGCCGGGGGCGACGTCGCTCAGATGGCGACGACGATGTCCGACGGTGGGGAGATCGCTCAGTTGGCGACGACCATCAACCGCGGGATCACGGCGCTTACGGCATCCGACAAGCCGGTGGTGGCAGCCATCCACGGAGCGACGGCTGGGGGAGGACTGGGCATCATGCTGGCCACGGATTATGTGGTGGCAGGCCGAAGCTCGCGGGTCGGCAGCAGGTACGCCAACGTGGGGCTGACCCCGGACCTGTCGGTCACGGCGCACCTCGCGCGCGCGGTCGGCGAGAGAAGGGCGCTGCAACTGGTGCTCTCCGACCTGATGCTCACCGCTGACGAGGCGCTCAGGTGGGGACTCGTGGCTGAGGTCGTGGACGACGACGACGTCGTCACTCGGGCGGAGCAGGTTGCCGCCGTCTGGCTGAACGGCGCGACGAAGGCCTACGGCCGCGCGAAGCAGCTCATCCGCCAGTCTCCGTTCAACAGTTTCGACGTGCAGTTGGAGGAGGAGGCCCGCGCCATCGGAGAGAGCTTCGACACCTCCGAGGCCAAGCGACGGATCGCTGCCTTCGCCGAGGCGTCGTCGCGCAAGCGCGGAGGCACGCCGTGAGTGGTGACCTGCGCGACGTGCTCCGAGCGCTCCCGGGGTTCCCGCCATCCTTGCCCGAACTGAGCGTGGAGGAAGCGCCGGAGGACCCGACGGTGCTGTTTCGTCGCTGGCTGAACGATGCGATCGCCGAAGGGTCGAGACAGCCGCACGCCTTCGACCTGCTCACGCTGCGCCCCGACGGGGCACCGGTGGGCCGAGTGCTCATCGTCAAGGAGATCGACGGTCGAGGCGTGCACTTCTCCACGCACGAGTCCTCGCGCAAGGGGGCGCACCTCGCCGCGAATCCCGTGGCCTCCATGCTCTTCTTCTGGCGGGAGTCGGGTCGCTCGGTGCGGCTGACCGGGACGGTGGACAGCTTGAGTGACGAGGAATCGGCACGCGATTGGGAGCAGCGGCCGAACTACGACGGAGCGCCCAACCCGGATTGGCGCCTCTATGCGCTGGCGCCGACGGAGGCCGAGTTCATGCAGGCGCGGGAGGACCGTCGCCACGTCCGGGTGGAGTATCTCCTGGGCGCCGACGGCTGGTCCAGAGGCCACGTCACCACCCCGGCCGGCTAGCCGGACCACGTGGAGTGCAGGCGACCGATGACGTCGTCGAGCATCTCCTCGGTGAGTTTCCCGGTGAAGGTGTTCTGCTGGCTGACGTGGTAGCAGCCGATGAGCCTGATGG
Organism: Tessaracoccus flavus; assembly: GCF_001997295.1. NCBI lineage: Bacteria > Bacillati > Actinomycetota > Actinomycetes > Propionibacteriales > Propionibacteriaceae > Tessaracoccus > Tessaracoccus flavus. Next base: position 2,227,660 of record NZ_CP019605.1, on the reverse strand, counting down.
GTCCGTGGCTGGTCGTCAGGATGCTCTCGGCCCCGTGGCCGAACCTGGGGGCCGGTCGCGGCACCGCCCAGCCTAGGCGTCGGGCCGCCTTGAGGGTCTCGGTCCATGCGATCCCGCCCAGCGCGAGGATCGAGCTCAACTGGGGCGCGAGGATCGCCAGCTCGCGATCGAGCCACGGCGAACAGGTCGCCTTCTCGTCGGTTGACGGCTTGTTGTCGGGCGGGGCGCAGTGGACCGGCGCCGTGATCCGCACGCCCGTGAGTCGGAGCCCGTCAGCCGCGTGGACTGACGTCGGCTGGTTCGCGAACTCCGCGCGATGGAGCGCCGCGTACAACCAGTCGCCGCTCCGGTCGCCCGTGAAGATGCGCCCTGTCCTGTTGGCTCCGTGGGCTGCCGGCGCCAATCCGACGATGAGTGCCCGTGCATCCGGATCCCCCCAGCCCGGCGCCGGCCGGCCCCAGTACGGTTCGTCTGCGAAGGCCAGCCTCTTGGTGAGCGCGACCTGTTCTCGCCACTCCACGAGGCGGGGGCAGGCCCGGCAGACGGAGACTCTCGCGTCCAACTGGGGCAACGTGGCGCCGTCCGCCAGGTTCCTGACCTCGCCGGGCGTGTCTGCTGCCGAGGTACTGGGCTCCGCGGGGTCGCCCGGCCACCCCCGTCCCGGCGGCACCGGGGAAGGGAAACGGGCGCCCGTCGCGGGGTGGGGGAGCAATGCGGACATAGAGGTAGGGTGCCACGGCCCATGGTGCGCTGTGGGTCCCGACGCTCGCGGTGACTTTGCTCAGACCCTGGAAACTGGGCCAGAACCGGGGTAATCTCGTAGGCAACAGGCAGGCAAAGGAGCAGGCCGGAAGGGTGGGTCTATGGAACACGAGTTATACAGTGCGAAGTCAGCGGCCAACTCTGATGGGCCGCCGTCACGGGACTGCTGAAATACATTTCCTACCCGTCGCACCGTCACCTTCGCAACCACCGTCGCGCGCAGCGATACACGCGGAGCGGCCGATTGAGCACCGCTACCCGCAGCACTGGGGTTGACCATGGGAGATCGCGATACGGGATCACCGCAGCACGCAACGTGACGCTGCCTCTACCTGCGGCCGCTGGGCCGCAGGACCTGAAGTAACCACAATCACAAGGAGCCGCACCCATTCCGGGTGCGGCTCCTTCTGACGTTCAGCGCTCGGCGTGCCAGTACTACGCCGTCGCTACCGCAACTCGGCCAGGGTCGGCGCCCCGGAGGCCCGAGACGACCACCACTACTGCCACCGCGATGATGGCGGCGATGCCGACAATCGACGAGGCGGGCTCGTCGAAGAGACGCGCGATGGCGATCCAGCTGAGCCCCCAGGCCATGGCGGCTGCCACTGCGAAGCGGCCGCCGATCGTGTAGGCCAGCATGACCCCCACCCCAGCCGCTGCGGCGAGCACCGCCACCGCGAGCCAGTCGTCGGCGCCGTCCCCAAGTGACCAGCCGGACGCCACGCCGGCGGCGGCGATGTTGGCGCAGGTGGCGACGCTGACCCAGCCGAGGTAGGCGCCGAACGTGCCGTCCACGATCACGCGGTCGAGCCATCCCTGGGGAGGAAGGGCGGTCAGGCGGCGCATGATGATGCCGAGGGTGATCACGAGGGCGGCGATGACGCCGACGCTGACCCAGATCCAGCCCTGCTGGGTGACGAGGATCCAAGCCGCGTTGAGCAGCATGGAGATGCCTGCCAGCCATCCCGTGGCCCGGGCTCTGGGCGAGGTGGTATTGCCAGGCAGCCACTGCCAGACGGTGTAGGCGAAGAGGCCGAAGTAGATCACGGACCAGATCGAGAAGGCGGTGCCGCCGGGCGCCAGCAACGTGGCGTCGGCCGACAGAGCACCGTCCGAAGAACTCTCCACAGAGCTACCCAGGACGCCCACCCCGACCAGCGTTCCGTACACGCACAGGATCTCGGCCACGGTGACCCAGATCTGGCGTAGTCGATCCTTGTTCATCATCTGCTCCTCGGGTATGTGGTTGCCCCAGTAGATCAATTTTGTTCAAGGTTTGTCAAAGGTAGTCCGTCGTGTCGCCTGCATCGTCCGGGCCTGTGATGAGGGGGACGAAGCTGTAGTAGCCGTGCTCGGTGATGGCGGGAGTGTCGCCGTCGCGGTGCACCCTCGTCATCACTCCGGCGACGGGCGCGACGAGGACCCCGTCGTCGGCGAGTTGTGCGATCAGCGGCTCGGGCAGCTCGTCTGCCATCGCGGAGACGAGGATGCGGTCGAACGGTGCCTCGCGGGCGGCGCCCAGCTCGTGTGGGTCAGCGACGCGGATCTCGGCCCAGGGCCAGTCCTGCCCGAGGGCTGCTCTCGCCCCGTCGGCCAGGGCACTGATGCGTTCGAGGCCGAGCACACGTCCTTCCGCCCCGACCAGCTCGGCCAGGAGCGCGGTGGTCCAGCCGGACCCGGCCCCGATGTCGAGGACGCGGTGGCCCTCTCGAACGTCGAGTAGCCGCAGCATCGCGGCGACGGTGGACGGTTGTGAGTTCGTCTGCCCGTGCGCCAGCGCGAGCGGACGATCGAGGCGCCAGTAGGGCCGCATGTTCTTCGGCAGGAACCGCTGGCGGGGAACCCGGTCAAAGGCCTCTGCTACATCCATGCTCCACAGTAACCCGAGAATCCCCGGGGCGTTCGCTGTCGGCAGGGCTTGTCAGGTCGACATGCCCGGTCGTTGTCGTCAGGATGGAGGGATGAACCAGGACTACCCCCCGACCCTGCCCGACCGCCGAGACTGGACCGTCGTCATCGTAGAGGGATGCGAGGAGTGCGGCTATGTGCCGTCGAATCCCCACGACAGTTCCGCCCGTCTTGCGGCCGCGGCGGCAGAGTGGCCTGAAGTCCTCGGGTCCGAAGGCATCCGGGAGCGTCCGGAACCTACGGTGTGGTCGCCTCTGGAGTACGCCGTGCACGCCCGCGACATGGTTCGCCTGCTCGGTGCCCGCGTCGGGGCCATGCTCGCCGACGAGGATCCGGTGTTCGAGGACTGGGACGGAGACGTCCACGCAGCAGAAGGTCGCTACTGGGAGGCGGACGCCGCCCAGATCATCGAGGACATCCGGCTTGCCACACGGCAGACCCAGTCCGTCCTGGCGAGGGTGGGGCGGAGCGACTGGGAGCGCACCGGGCGCCGGAGTGACGGCAGGCGGTTCACCGTGGCCACGCTCAGCCAGTACCTCGTGCACGATGTCGAGCACCACCTTCAGGATGCCCGCCTGGGACTGCGAGTTCGCGTACCGTTGCTCGGAAGGCCCGCCACCACGGGCCCCACCGATCGCTAGAGCAGGAGCCTTCATGCCCCACGTGAGTGTGACGACAACCGTCGAGGAGTTCGGACCCGCAGCGGCGATCTTCCTCACCGATGAGCAGGCGGCGCAGCTGTCGACCGCGAAGACCCCTCCTGTGGTGGTGAGTATCGGGGGCCGACAGGAGCGGCTTCGCATCTCGCGCATGGGGGGTCGGGCCTGCATAGGGCTGAGCAGAGCCTCGCGGGACGCGCTTGGCGTTGAGATCGGCGACGAGGTGGACGTCACGGTCTCGCTCGACGATGAGGAGCGGACCGTCGAGGTGCCGCCACTTCTGGCCGAGGCGCTCGCGGCTGATCCCGACGCATCCGAGGCCTTCCGCGAGCTGAGCCTGGATCCACCGATTCCCCGCTGCTACGCAACCCCATGCAGGCACACCGGCATCGCCGATCACGCTCAAGGTACGCCCGGTAGCTCTTCGCGTGCATCGTCTTGCCGGTGCACCCACCTGGTGCCGCTCGCTGCGCGACCAATCGGTGGATCCAGGCTGAGCTATTCCAGGCGCAAGGAGATGGCACGCAGCTTCGATGAGGCGAAACGGGAGGACACCCAGCAGCGCCGCCTGGCCGCGGTGCTCGCTGACCTCGCTGGACGCTGATCCGGATGAGGGTTGCGCTGAGTGCGCTGGGCTCGGCGGGCGACGTGGCCCCCGTGGTGGCGATCGGCTCAACGCTGCGCATGCGCGGCCACGACGTGAGGGTGGTGGCACTCGAGGAGTATGCGCCGCTTGTCGAGCGGGCAGGCCTCCACCTCGAGGCCGTGCCCGGGGGCGCGTCGACGCTGTGGCCCGACATTTCGTGGCTGCGTGGGCTGGCCCTCGCGCAGCCGGGCGTCATGTACGCCACGATGATGACGAGCTTCCATTCGCTGGCGCCGCACACCAACGAGGCGCTCCGCCGGGCGGCGGACGGAGTTGACGTCATCGTCTCGGGACTGGTCACCCGCGGGGCCGCGGCTGCACTGGCCCAGGCAACCTGCGCGGACCATCTCACCGTCCTCTTCGCGCCCCTGCTGCCCGCCTCCACCACCTCGTCGACCGCACTCGGGCTGGCCAGGGGCGGCCGGCATGTGCTGCGCGCCACCTCGTCGGCGATGTGGGGTCTCACCAGGGGGCTCTCCGCGGCGCACACCGCCGACATGACGCGCCGCGTCGGTCACCGCCCCGAGTCGAGGTCGACGCTGCTGCTTGCCACGAGCCCCGTCGTCTCGCCCCCTGCCCGCCAATGGCCGGATGGCGTCGAGCAGGTGGGGTGGATCCCGTCGGTCCACGGACCCGCTGAGCTACCGGACGAGGTCCGGGAGTTCCTTGCCGGAGATGGACCGACGGCGGTCATGACCTTCGGATCCTGTCCGGTGGTGAGTGCGCAGCGGGACCGGCGGCTGTTCGTCGAGGCTGCAAGGCTCGCGGGGGTGCGGCTCATCCTGACCGACGGCGGCGCCCCCGTGCCCGGTGACGACGTGCTGGTGACCGGCCCGGTCAGCTACGAGGCGCTGCTGCCGCAGGTGTCGGCGGTCGTCCACCACGGTGGTGCCGGCACGACCTATGCGGCGTTGGCGTCCGGCACCCCGTCGGTCGTTGTGCCGCACCTCGGTGACCAGGCCTATTACGCCCGGAGGGTGGCGGAACTGGGAGCCGGTCCCCGAGGGGTGCCGCGCTGGCGCGTGACGGCACCGATCCTGGCCCGGCGGGTCTTGGCGGCGCTCGAGATGCGTGAGGGGGCCCAAGCGACAGCCCGGAGGCTCGGCCCCGGCACCGGCGCGCGGCGCATCGCCGACCTCGTGGAAGAGGGCGGTTCTCAGCCGCGGCGGCGCGAGCGGCCGACGAGCCAGGCGGCGAGACCTGCCAGCACCCCGGTCCAGCCGAGCCAATTGGCCAATGGCCAGAGGGCCGCAGACGCGTCACCGCCCGCGAGCGCGAGCCGCGCCAGCTCGACCTGACCGTACATCGGGGTCCAGCGAGCGATCCAGACGAGGTGCTCGGGCAGCGGCACGAACACTCCGCCGCCCAACGCCAGGAGAACCAGACCCGCTGCGGACGCCGCGAGGGCGGACTGGCTACGGAAGGCCAGACCGACCACCAGACCGTAGAGCGCCCAGGTGACCGAGCCGACGAGAACCACTGCTCCGGCGGCGAGCCAGGCCAACGGCGACGCGAGGATGCCGGAGATCGCAGCCACGGTGAACATGACGCCCACCGTCGCCACCACCGCGACGAGCGCGACGGTCGCCTTCACCGCCAAGAACCGCCAGGTCGCCAGCGGCGTCAGGCCGACCTGACGCGCCCACCCGTGCACACGCTCGAGAGCAGTCTGGCCGGTGATGGTCGACGCGGCGGTGGCGGCGCCATAGCACGCCAATCCGATCATGACGCCGTCACGGACGCTCGTCCTGGTGTTTTCGTCGAGCGTGTCCGGGATGGCGACGCTGGCTCCGAGGAAGAAGAAGACCGGTAGCACCACCACGATGAGCAGCAGCACGGGGTCACGGCGTAGGCGGGCGAGTTCCGTGGCGATGAAGATCCGGTTCACGGCGTCCTCCGTGCCTGCGAGATGAGGGCGTCGAGGCTCTCGAAGAACGGGGGGCCGAGTACCTGGAGATTGCCCGCCCCACAGGTGCTCAGGAGGTGCACAACCAGCTCGGACACGTGCTCGGCGTCGACGACCAGGTCGACACGGCCGCTGTCGACGTCGGCCGACCGGACGCCGGGCAGCGCCCGCAGCGCGTCCGCGGTGCAGCGCGGCCCGGAGTCGACCTGCACCACCCGTGTGGGGGCGGCGGCGGAGATCTCGTCGGTACCGATGTCGGCGACGAGGCGCCCCTCGGCGAGCACCACGACGCGATCCGCCACGGCCTCCACCTCGTCGGCATAGTGGGAGGAGTAGAGGAGAGTGCGTCCCTCCGCGGTGAGCATCCTCATCCGCTCCCAGAAGGCGCTGCGTGCGCGCCAATCCATTCCCGCAGTGGGCTCATCGAGCACCAGCAGCGGGGCGCCGGGCAGCAGGGCGAGCGCGAATTTCACCCGCTGCTGCTCGCCGCCTGAGCACACGGCGATCCGTCTGCCCGCGATGTCCTCCACTCCGGCCGTGCGCAGTACCTCGTCGACGTCGATGGGCCGATCGTAGAAGCTTGCGATGAGACGGACGGTTTCGGCGACGGTGAGGTCGGGGAGCAGCCCTCCCATCTGCAGCATCGCGCCCAGCCGACCGGCCAGCACGGCGTCGCGTGGCGCCTGCCCGAAGACCCGCACATCGCCGCTCGTCGGGGTGGTCAATCCGCAGATCAGGTCCAGCAGCGTCGACTTGCCTGCCCCGTTCGCTCCCATCAACGCGACGATCTCGCCCCGGGCGACGGAGAACGTCACGTCGTCCAGTGCCTCGACAACGCTGTGGCGGGCATGGAATACCTTGCCCACGGCTCGGACTGTGACCGCCTCAGCCACGGGTCCGCTCCGCCAGCTCGCCCAACAGCCGTGCGCTGATCTCGGCCGCGTCGTAGCAGCTGCTCTCTCCGGACAGCCGACTCGATGCCTCGATCCGAGCTGGTGACCCCATGACGCGGCGGATCGTCTGCCGCAGCAGCCAGACCGGAGGATTGCGGATGCGGAGGCTTGCTCCGACGCCCGACCACCGGACCCTCGCGCCGATGTCGGGCTTCTCCTCGGAGTTGCCCGCCTGGACGATCGGTACGCCCGCCGCGACGGCGAGGGTCACGCCCGTGTAGCCACCGTTGGTGACGAAGAGGTCCGACTCGGCAAGTGCGCCGGGGTAGTCGACGCGGGGGAGCGCAGTGACCCGCTCCGGGGCGGGGTTCCACAGTCCGGCCTGGGCGCCGGCGACCAGCACGTCGAAGCCCTCGGCGACCAGCGCCCTGGCAGCGGGAATCGCGAGTTCGCTCAGGTCGGGCCGGAGCGTGCCCTGGGTGACCATCGCCAGGGGCCGGCTCCGCTGACTGCGGGTCAGCGTGGGTGGCACCTCAGGGGCGCTTCCAGGCACGGGGCCCAGCGCTCCGACGAAATGGACGTGATCGGCGCCGGCTGCTCGCGGATACTCGAAGCTCGGCGTGCAGCCCTGGAGGTGGAGGAGGGGGGAGACCGTTGCCTCCCGCACGGTTGGCACCGTGCCGAGACCCGCGTCGAGCCGTAGAGCGTTGAGATCATCGAGGAAGGGCCGGTAGAGCCAACGGTCGAGCAGCGCCTGGACATCACGGTTGCGCCGTCGCCCGGCACGCCCCGGGTGGAACGGAAGCCCGGTTCCGAACGGAGGGGTGCCGTCGTCCCAGCACAGCAGGGGGCCGTCACCGAACGTCACCCAGGGCGCGCCCAGGTCGGCCGCGGAGAGCGAGGCGGCGGGGATGAGCGTGTCCGAGATGACGGCGTCGATCCGGGTGCCTCCGACCGCTGCGGCGAGGGCGGCGCGGTGAGTGGCGGCGCGTCCGACGACCTCGTCGCGGAAGAGGCTCTTGACGCGACCCAGCCCGCCGCCGCGGGCGGTGGTGTCCTCGAACCCTCCGTCGTCGGCCGCTGGAAGGTGCTCTGCCCCGCACAGGGCGACGGTGTGGGCGAACCGGTCGGCGGCGTACCAGAGCACCCGGTGCCCGCGACCGACCAGACCCGAGACGATCTTGCTGGCATTGAGAGTGTGGGCGGTGATCGAGGTGCTGACCACCAGGAAGGTGGCGGCCCGCGGTCGATTCATCCCGTCAGCCTAGCCGTCGGCCTCGAAACGTTGGTTACCCTTGCAGAGCAACAACCGGAGGAGATCTTCATGGACCCGACACGCATCGTCCCTGACGACCAGATCTGGGCCGCCATCCAGGAGGAGTGCGCCGAGGTGGCTCGCAACGAGCCCCTGCTGGCAGGATTCCTGTACACGGTGATCCTCAGCCAGCCTGATCTCGAGGACGCGCTGAGCTACATCCTGGCGAGCAAGCTCGACAACACGACGCTGCCCGCGCTGAGCCTGCGCGACATCATCCACGACGTCCTGATCGACGACGAGTGCATCCAGCGGGCTGTGCGAGCCGACCTGCAGGCCGTCGTGTCGCGCGACCCGGCCTGCCCGGGCTACTCCAACCCCCTGTTGTACTTCAAGGGATTCCAGTCCATCCAGGCCTACCGGGTGGCCAACTTCTACTGGGAACACAACCGCAAACCGCTTGCCCACTACCTCCAGAGCCGCATTTCGGAGGTGTTCGCCGTCGACATCCATCCGGGGGCCCGCATCGGAAAGGGGATCATGTTCGACCACGCGACCAGCGTGGTGATCGGCGAGACGGCCGTCGTGGAGGACGAGTTCTCGATGCTGCACGAGGTGACGCTCGGCGGTTCAGGGAAGGAGGGCGGCGACCGCCATCCCAAGATCGGCAGGGGCGTCATGATCGGCGCCGGAGCCAAGGTGCTGGGCAACATCCGGGTGGGTGAGGGAGCCAAGATCGGTGCCGGTTCGGTCGTGCTCAAGGATGTGCCACCGCACACGACGGTGGCCGGCGTGCCCGCGCGCGTCGTCAACCTGCCGCCGTCGGCGCTCCCCGCACACGACATGGACCAGGCGTTCGACCCCAGCGTCCCCATCTGCTGATGGCGAGCCGCGAACCCGGGACGCCGCTGCGGAGGTCGTTCGCCGACCTGGTGGGGGAAGCCAACGCGATCGTCCCTCCTCTTCCACTGGCCGACGCCGCGCGTCTCCTGGGGGACGACACTGTGCTTTTCGTGGACCTCCGGGAGCCCGGTGAGATAGCGCGTGAAGGCCAGATCCCGGGCGCCTACCGCGCCCCCCGGGGCCTGCTGGAGTTCTGGGTGGACCCCGCGAGTCCGTACTACCGGGCCGACCTCGACTCAGGGCGACGCCTCGTGCTGTACTGCGCGTCGGCGTGGCGCTCAGCGCTCGCCGCCCGGTCGCTGGTCGAGATGGGAATGACCGACGTCACGCACATCGACGGAGGCTTCAGCGCTTGGAAGAACGCAGGGCATCCGATCGAGTCTTCGGAGCGGTAAAGCGGTTGCGGGGCCAGGTCCCAGGCGAGTTCCACGATTTGGCGCCGCAGGGACTCGCCGCGGGGTTAGCGTGAGCCATGAAGATTAACGACGTCATCAAGACCAAGGGCACGACAGTCATCACGGCACGCTCCGACTCCAGCGTCGCGGAACTCGTCGCGCTGCTGAACGAGCACCGGATCGGAGCCGTGGTCATCACCGACGACGGCAAGTCCGTGACCGGCATCGCGGGCGAACGCGACGTGGTGCAGGCACTGGGACGCTACGGCGCGTCCGCCTTGGACCGGAGCATCGGCGAGATCATGGGCACCGAGATCCACACCTGCGGACCTGACGACGAGATCGAGGCCGTTGCCGGATCGATGACTGAGCACCGGGCACGCCACCTTCCCGTCATCGAGTCAGGGCGCTACGTCGCGATCGTGAGCATCGGCGACATCGTGAAGAGCCGGATCGACCAGCTCCAGGCCGAGCGGGAGCACCTCGTCAACTATCTGCACGGCTGACCGCACGATCCGTGTGATCGCGGGGCGGTGCCAGATAGATTGCGGTGACGCCCTTGTCGGGCACCTGCGTGTCCTCGTCGACGATCGTCACCTGCCCGTCGGCCACGACGAAGAGCATGACTGAGTCGTCGCCACGGGCCTGGAGGTCTGCATAGGTGAAGTCGGCCGTCAGTCGCGTGCTGCGGACCTGATGGCCCCGCCCGACGAGCTCCTCCAGTTCGTCGAAGTTGAGTGAGGGATCGAAGCAGGTCCGGGCGGTGAGATGCGAGGCGGCCTCCGTGCGGACCTTCCCTGCGCTGACCGTAGCGGTCCTGCGGGCGAGCTGGTAGACGTTTGCGCGCCCGAGCACGTGGGCGAACTCGCGCGCGGCCGTGGCGTTGACCTCGTCGGTCTTGGTGGCGGCGATGAGTGATTTGATGCCTGCGAGGTCCATGTCTCTGACGGCGTAGTCGCTGAGGATATTGGCGGTCACGGTGGTCAGCCCCACCTTCCGGGCGCCGCTCAGCCGCGAGTATTCGCGAGACACGATGAGCGTCGTGATGCCGGCTTTCTCGAGCGCACTGGCGGCCTGGACCACCCACGACTGGGCGCCGACGAACAGGATGCCCTGCGGCGACGTCGTCGCGAGACCGAGCCGTTCGGCGAGGCGGCCAACGCCCAGTCCGTAGAGCGCCACGGTGAGCACGATGACGAGGAATACCAGCGGGACGAGCTCGGTGGTCTGCGCGGCCAGCACGGCGAGGTTGTCGGCCCGTCGGGTTAGTTCGAGCGCCTCGTCCCCGGTGGCCTCGGCCGCGCGTTCGCGCATCCGCTGCACGGCGTGGTGAAACTCGATGCCGAAGATGCTCGTCACCGCCGCGGCGACGATGCCCCTCGGGGCCATGAAGGCCAGGAGGCCACGCTCCTCCCGAGTCACGCGGGTACCCCAGAGTCCGAGCCAGATGCTGACCGGTCGCACGACGATCACGAGCAGCGCAACGAAGAGGAACGCCCGCGGCGCCACGGCGACGAGGTCAGCGGGCGAGATCCTCCCGGCGAGGATGACGAACAGGGCGCCGACGAAGAGCACCTGGAGGTGTTCGGTGAACTCCTCAACCGGTCTGAGATGCAACCCTCTGTTGCCGAGGTAGAGCCCCAGGACCGTGACGGCGAGAAGTCCGCTTTCCGATTGCAGGGCGTTGCTCACCACCAGCACGCCGATGGCGCTGGTCAGGCACGCCACACCTTGGAGGAAATCGGGGATGGCGTGTCGCTTCATGAGCTGTTCCAGGATCCAGCCCATTCCCGCACCCAGCGCGGTCGCGATGACGACGGTGAGCAGCAGGTTGCCGATGAGTTGGGGCACCCCTTCTCCGCCGCGGCCCAGGAGCACACCCTGGAAGACGAGCACGGCCAGCACGGCCCCGATCGGGTCGACGATGATGCCCTCCCATTTCAGGAGGGCGGCCACCCGGCGGGTGGGGCGCAACGTCCGCAGGATCGGCGCGATGACGGTGGGGCCGGTCACCACGAGGATTGCGCCCACCAGGAGCGCCACGGACAGGTCGAAGCCGATGAGCCATGCGGCCGCGCTGATGAGGGCCCAGGCGATGACGACGGTGACGCTGCACAGACGCAGCACTGGCCTGCCGATGCCCCGGACGTCTCGCAGATGAAGGGTGAGCGCACCCTCGAAAAGGATCACGCCGACGGCGAGCGTCACCCCGCCGAACAGAACGTCTCGTCCCAGGACGGCATCGGGGCTGACCAGTTGGCCGAGCCCGAAACCGACGAGGAGCAGCAGGAGGATGGACGGCACGCGGACCTGCCAGGCCAGCCACTGCGACAACCCGGCCACGACGGCGACGAGCGCCAGGTACGGCGCTGGGCCGAGACCCGCAAGGAACTCCGTCAACCACGTCCACATCTCCACCACGGACTCACTTTCGCACGCCGCTGTCGGGGATCAGGGCGGATCGGTGCAAAAAGCCGACAAGCTCAGGGACCTTGGCTGATCCCTGTGCAGGGCCAGCGAGCGCAGCGAGCAGCCCGTCCGTCGAAGGGGCACGACCTCGTCCTCTACCGCCGCCCCCGACCACAGGAGCGGCGACCGCAGCTGAGGCCGCGCCCGGGCGGTCTCGGGTCAGGCGACCCACTCGACGCGTTCTTCAGCCAGTTCGGTCACCACGCCGGGGACGTTGGCGGGGTGGACCGCGGCGATCAGCGTCCCCAGCACGCGGGTGTCGAATCCCTCGCGCGCCGCGTCGGTGGCCGTGGCCCGGACACAGTAGTCGGTGGCGATACCGCAGACGTCGACTGCCGTCACACCGTGTCGGCCGAGCCACTGCGCCAGCGTGTCGCCCTCCGGTTCGCCCCCGATCGTCCCTTCGAACCCTGAATAGGCGGCCTCGTAGGAGCCCTTGTCGAAGACCGCGTCGAACGGTGCGCGGAGCAGAGCCGGGTGGAACTGCTGGCCCGGGGTGCCGACCACGCAGTGAGGCGGCCACCTGTCGACGTAGTCGGGTTCGTCGGAGAAATGGGGGCCTGGATCGATGTGGTGGTCTCGGGTGGCCACCACGTGGCTGTACCCATGATCGGAGCCCAGGAGATCCGCGATCCGTCGGGCCACGTCGTTACCACCCTCGACGCCGAGGGCGCCGCCCTCGCAGAAGTCGACCTGCACATCGACGACGATGAGGGCCCTGGTTACCGCGTTCGGCTCGGTCATCTGGTCAGTCTAGGGAACCCGGGGAAGTCTCGCCCAAGGCGCGGTATTCCGACGGGTGCCGGTACCGTCGGAGCGTGCCTCCCGTGATCCATGTCTCCGCCGTCGTGCTGCGCGACAGGCTGGGAGCGGTGCTCTTCGTCCGGAAGCGGGCAACGACGATGTGGATGAATCCGGGAGGAAAGCCCGAACCGGGGGAAGACCCCGCGCAGTGCGGGGCGCGTGAAGTGGCGGAGGAACTGGGTCTCCACCTGGACGCCGAAAGGTTGGTGTCGATGGGCGCCCTCGTGGCCGCGGCCGCCAACGAGCCCGGCCACGCAGTCATGGCGGACGTCTTTGAGTGGCCCGACCCGATCGACCGCGGCGTGCAGCCGGCGGCGGAGATCGACGCGGTGCGCTGGGTCGGCGTCGAGGAGTTCGGGGACGCCGACCTGGCGCCGCTCTTCGTTGAACAGATAGCCCCGCGCCTGCGAAGCTTCAGCGCCTAGCGTGGATCCAGGCTCAGCCGCCGGCCTTCCGGCGGAACTGGCGCTTACCGCCCATCTGGCCGTGCGCGTGCCCGAGCGCCCGGTCGGCCTCCGGACCGCCCGGCCCGTGCTGGCCCTGGCCCTGCTTCTTCCGCTCAAGTGCCTGACGCATGGCCTCCTTGGGGTCCAGCGGCACGGCTTCCTGGTCTTCGCTCATGGCGCCACTGTACCCACGCGGTAGCCGCCGCCGGGCAGTTCCTCGCAACGCGCCTCGGGCCGACGATCGCGGGGTTAGGGTGGCCGGTATGCATGTTTCCCGGGGACGCTCAGTGCTGCGCGTGCACAACGGCGGGCTCGCGACATGACCGTCCGTCGGGTGGCCCCGTCCGCCGAGCCGATGCCGCTGGCAGCACCGGGGTCGGTGTACAACGCATGGGTGGTGGGGGACGAGCGCGAGACGATCGTCATCGACGCCCCCCACGACGCGGAGAGCATCCTCAGCGCGGTCGCCGGCCGCCGCGTATTGGCGGTCCTCTGCACGCACGCGGCTGGGGTGCGGGCGGCGCCGGACCTCGCGGAACGGACAGGGGCGCCCATCTGGGTCCACCCGGAGGCCTCGGCCGGCTGGTACCGCGCGCATCCGGTCCGCGACTGGGACTGTGATCTGGCGCTGGGCCAGGAGTTCAGCGTCGGAGCGGTCACGCTCGAGGTGATCTCCGACCCCACCCCGCGGAGCCCTGGGGTTGTCCTCTACTCGCCCACCCTCGGCTGCGTCTTCACGGGCGCGCTCACCGGGGTGGACGCCGAGTCAGCATGGGAGGAACTGAGCGCTCTCCCCCCTGAGACGGTGATCCACCCGGGACATGGCCCGGACAGCGTGCTCGTCGAGCATCTGTCGTCGCGGACCTGAGCTGCGAACTCAGCTCAGCGACCCGGCGTGATCGTCAGCGCCAGGGTGTGCGTCCCCCCGGCAGGAATGACCACTGCGCGGTTCTGCACGTTGCCGTACTCGACGCAGGCAAAGCTAGCCCACTCGTCGCCACCCGGGCCGGGGTTCCAGACGACCACGCTGCCGGCACCGGTTCCGCTCATGGCCAAGCTGCGCGACCCGTCCGACAGCAGGGTCGTGGGGGCGCCGTCGTAGACGCGGTCGACGTAGCGCCCGAATCTCACAGGTGAGGACTGGCTGGTGGGTCCACCGTCGGCGGCGTAGTCCCGGAAACGCAACCCCTCCAGGCCGGTCAGCTGAGCCTGGTTCGCCTGCACGGCCAGGTAGGGGTGGAACGCCTGGTCGACGGTCACCTGCCGGCTGGGGCTCGCGATGGTCAGGGCCAGCCGCAGTCGCCTGCCCATCTCGACGGACAGGGAGTAGGCCAGATCGTCTGGATAGCGGTCCGCTCCGGCGAGGTGCGCTGTCTCTGCTGCCGATACCGCCAGTTCGATGCGGGCGCAGTCGTCGTCCTCTCGAAGCGAGAGCACCCGCCAGGGCACCCTGCTGACCAGACCATGGATGTGGGGGACCGTCCACTCGCCCGTGCCTGAGCCGAACCACGGTGCACAGATCGGGACCCCTCCGTGCCACATCTCGCCGGGGACCAGCGCAGCGTCCCTGGCGAGGAAGAGTTGCTCCCCGAAGCCGGCAGGTGACCACGACACCACGCAGGCCCCGAGTTCGGACACCGCGCCGCGACCCCAGTCGCCTTTCACCGTGTGCATGGGCTCAACCTAGCGACGGCACGGCTCGCGCCGCACGCAGCGCTCACCCCATACGATTTCCCCATGCCCACGATTCGTCCCGCCCGGCTGCACGATCTGTCCGCGATCACCGAGATCTACAACGAGGCTGGTGTCGGCACCACGGCGTCCTGGGCGCTGGAACCGGTCACCCTCGAGGACCGCCGCGCCTGGTTCATGTCCTTGACGCGGAAGGACTACCCGGTGCTGGTCCTGGTGGATGCCGATTCGATCGTCGGGTTCGCCAGCTACGGACCCTTCCGACCGCTCGCAGGCTGGGCACCGACGGTGGAGCACAGCGTCTACATCCGCGAGGGGTACCGGTCCGCCGGCGGCGGGCGAATGCTCCTGAACGCCCTCATCGACTACGCCCGCGGACGGGGCGTGCGCACCATGGTGGGCGTGATCGACGGCGCCAACGACCACTCGGTGGCGTTCCACGAGCGGATGGGGTTCACCCAGGTGGGCCGCATCGAGGAGGCCGGACTCAAGTTCGGCCAGTGGCACGACGCCGTGTTCATGGCGCGGAAGATCGACGACGGCCCGCCCAGCTGACCCCCACCCCTGCCAACGCCTGCTGCCTCTACGATGGGGCAATGGCTTATCACGCGGATTCCACCGACCACGCTGACAAAGAGGTGCTCACCTGGGAGGGCTTCGGTCGTGCTCAGCGCGAGCTCGCCCAGGCCGTCCTGGATTCAGGATTCGAGCCCACCATCATCATCGCCGTGGCCAGGGGTGGCATGTCGCTCGCCGGGGCGCTCACCTACGCGCTCGGCGTCAAGCTCACCGATGCCATCAACGTCGAGTTCTACACCGACGTCCACGAGACCCTGCCGGACCCGGTGCTGCTGGCTCCGATGCTCGACACCGAATCGATCGCCGGTCAGCGGATTCTCGTGGCCGATGACGTGGCGGACTCGGGTCGCACGCTCGGCCTTGTCATGAAGCTCCTGCGGGGCTTCGGCGCGGACGTCCGCAGCGCGGTGCTGTACTCGAAGCCGTCGACCATCGTCGCGCCCGACTACGTGTGGAAGGCCACCGACCAGTGGATCGTGTTCCCGTGGTCGGACGAGCCGCCGGTGCAGCGCAGGGGAGGACAGGGTGGCTGAGATCCGCAAATTTGATCCAGGCGCGGGCGACGGGATCCAGAAGCTGGTCCGCGAGGCGCTGGGGGAGAATGTCAGGCCCGTCAACCCGTGGGAGGCGGCCCAACCGTCGGGCGATCAGGTGGCAGCCGAGGATGGGACCGGCGCCGGCGCGGTGTCGGACATCGTCGGTTACGACTTCGGGGTCGTCGCGTTGCCGGACAGCCCCGACGAGCCCTGATCCGGGCTGAGCGGGAGAGACCACCCGCGATAGGCTGACTCCGACTCCGATACGAAGAAGTGAGGAAACCACTGTGACCCTTGAGTGGACCGACAAGGACGCCAAGGCGGTCGACACCGCCCGCATCTTGGCCGCCGATGCTGTAGAGAAGGTCGGCAACGGCCACCCAGGCACCCCGGTGTCGCTGGCGCCGGTGGCGTACCTGCTGTACCAGAAGGTGATGAACACCGACCCGTCCGACGACCTCTGGATCGGCCGGGACCGCTTCGTGCTGTCCGCCGGTCACGCGTCGCTGACGCAGTACACCCAGCTGTACCTCGCCGGCCTCGACATGGAACTGGACGACATCAAGGCCCTGCGCACCTGGGGTTCGAAGACCCCTGGCCACCCCGAGTACGGGCACACCAAGTTCGTGGAGTGCACCACCGGCCCACTGGGTGCCGGCGTCAGCAACGCCGTCGGCATGGCCATGGCGGCGCGCCGGGAGCGGGGCATCTACGAGCCGGAGGCCGCCGCAGGTGAGTCGCTGTTCGACCGCATGATCTACTGCATCGCCGGCGACGGCTGCCTGCAGGAGGGCATCTCGTCCGAGGCGTCCTCGCTCGCAGCGACGCAGAACCTCGGCAACCTCGTCCTCATCTACGACGACAACCGCATCACGATCGAAGGCAAGACGAAGATTGCCTTCTCTGAAGACGTGTCGGCGCGCTACGAGGCGTACGGCTGGCACGTGCAGCACGTCGACTGGACCAACGGCGGCACGGAGTACGTCGAAGACGTCGAGGCGCTCCACGCGGCGATCGAGGAGGCCAAGAAGGTCACCGACAAGCCCAGCTTCATCAAGCTGACCACCATCATCGGGTGGCCCCTGCCCAACAAGCAGGGCCATCACTCGGTCCACGGGTCGAAGATCGGCGGCGACGAGATCGCGGCGCTCAAGGAGGCCCTCGGATTCGAGCCCGAGCCCTTCGCGATCGATGAGTCCGTCGTCGAGTACACCCGCGCGAACGCGGCGGAGCGCGGCCGTGCGGCCCGCGAGGCGTGGGACGCGAAGTTCAAGGAGTGGGAGCAGGCCAATCCCGAGCGTGCCGAGCTGCTGAAGCGGGCGCGGGCACGGAAGTTGCCGCAGGACCTCAGCCTCCCCGTCTTCGAGGAGGGTAAGAAGGCGACTCGCGCCGCTTCCGGCGAGGTGCTCACGGCTCTGGCCAGCCAGCTTCCCGAGCTGTGGGGCGGCTCCGCCGACCTGGCCGGCTCGAACAACACCACCATGAAGGGTGAGCCGAGCTTCCTTCCTGACGAGCGCGCGACCGACGAGTGGCCCGGCAACCAGTACGGCCGGACGCTGCACTTCGGTATTCGCGAGCACGCGATGGGCGGCATCCTCAACGGCATCAACATGTCGGCGCTCACCCGGGCCTACGGCGGCACGTTCCTCGTGTTCTCCGACTACATGCGCCCCGCCGTCCGGCTGGCCGCGATCACTCGGGTACCGTCGATCTTCGTCTGGACCCATGATTCGGTGGGCGTGGGCGAGGACGGACCCACCCACCAGCCCGTCGAGCACCTGGCGGCGCTGCGCGCCATCCCGGGCCTCGACGTCGTGCGGCCCTCCGACGCCAACGAGACCTCCGTCGCCTGGGGCGAAATCCTGCGCCGGGCTGACCGCCCCGCGGGTCTGATCCTGTCCCGGCAGGACCTGCGCACGATTGCCCGCGGCGAGAAGTACGCCTCAGCGGAGGGCGTCGCCAACGGGGCCTACGTTGTGAGCGAGGCCTCCTCTGAGCCGACGCTGATCCTCATCGCCTCCGGCTCGGAGGTCGAGGTGGCGCTCGATGCCCAGGAGAAGCTGGAGGCCGACGGCGTTTCCACCAGGGTCGTCTCGATGCCCTGCCAGGAGTGGTTCGACGAGCAGCCCGCCGAGTACCGCGAGTCGGTGCTGCCCGCAGCCGTCACGGCGAGGGTCAGCATCGAGGCCGGCATCGCCATGGGCTGGTCCAAGTACGTCGGTGAGAAGGGCACGTCGGTGAGCCTTGAGCATTACGGCGCCTCGGCGTCGGGCGCCAAGTGCTTCGAGGAGTTCGGGTTCACCGTCGACAACCTCGTGAGCACCGCGAAGGCGCTGCTGGGCTGACCGCCACCGCGCTGACGAAGGGCCGCGGCCATCTCCTAACCGGGGGTGGCCGCGGCCCTTCTCCGTCGCCGGGGCCGCGGCTGTTCGGGGTGGTTCGTATGCTGGGGTGATGGGACTCAAAGACCTCCTCGGCAAGATCACCGGCGACACGCCGGTGGTGCTCGAACTCGACATGGCTCGCGGCGTGCTCGTGGCCAAGCCCACCAACCCCCTGCAGGCCGTGCAGCTCATCAACAGCCCGACGCTCAACGCGTTGCGATCCCACCTTCGCGAGGCCTCCAGGGACGCGCGGGTCCTCGGACTGATCGTCCACGCCGTGCCGTCAGGCACGGCGCTGGCGTACGTGGAGGAGATCGCAGGGCTCATCGAGGATTTCGGGGAGTCGAAGAAGACGATGGCCTGGTCTGAATCCTTCGGGGAACTTGGCCAGGGGCTGGGCGCCTACCGGCTCGCCGCCGCGGCTCAGCAGATCTGGCTTCAGCCGACCGGCGCGGTGAACATCGAGGGCGTCGAGGTCTCGATGACCCTGCTCAAGGGACTTTTCAACAAGGCCGGCGCCGAGCCGCAGTTCGGCCAGCGCCACGAGTACAAGACCGCCGCTGACACCTACGCGGCCGATCACGTCACCGAGGCCAACCGTGAGATGACTTCGCGGCTCGGCCAGTCGATCGTCGAGGAGTTCGTGGCGGCGGTGGCCCGACTCCGCTCGATCCCTCCCGAGCGGGTGTGGGACGGGGTCAACGGCTCGCCACTGACCGCGGAGCAGGCGCTCGAGCTCGGCCTCATCGACCGTGTGGGCTACCGGGACGAGGCTTACGCGGCCACGCTGGAGGAGTGGGGGGCGGAAGCGGACCACCTGCTCTTCGCGCACCGCTACACCAACAAGGCGGCGATGGCGAAGAAGCTGGCGCCCAAGCAGCCCAAGGTGGCCGTCGTGACGCTGCGGGGGGCGATCGTCACCGGGCGGGGACAGCGCTCACCCATGGGGGGAGACCAGTCGGGATCCGACGTCGTCGACGAGCATCTCCGTGCCGCGCTGAGGGACGAGGACGTCAAGGCCGTCGTGTTCGAGGTGGACTCACCCGGTGGCTCAGCGGTCGCGAGCGACTTCATCCGACGCTCGGTGCTGCGGCTCCGCGAGGCGGGCAAGCCCGTCGTCGCGCACATGGGTGCGGTGGCGGCGTCCGGCGGCTACTACGTCGCGATGCCCTGCGACGAGATCGTGGCGGAGCCGTCGACGCTGACCGGTTCCATCGGCGTTCTGGCCGGCAAGGTCGTGACGCGAGGCACGTACGACAAGCTGGGGCTCGTCCGCGAGACCATCCCGGTGGGCGCCGCGGCGGGCATGCTCAGCTCCGCCCACGAGTTCTCCGACGACGACTGGGACCGGCTCAACCGGTGGCTTGATCGGGTCTACCTCGACTTCACCACCTTCGCCGCACAGGACCGCGGGATGGACCACGACCATCTCGAGTCACTGGCGCGAGGCCGCGTGTGGACCGGGGCGGACGCCAGGGACAGGGGCCTCGTCGACCACCTGGGAGGCCAGTGGCTCGCCGTCGAGCGGGCGTGCGCGCTCGCTGGTCTGGACGAGCGACGCACGAAGCTCACCCACATCGGCGACGCCGGGCTGCTCACCCTGCTCAAGCCGGCCACGTCCACGGAGGGCGCGGTAGGTGGCGCCAATCTGCCCGACGCTGAGGGGGTGCTCACCGCACTCGCTGCCAGAGTGGGCCTCCACGGGCGCGGCGCGCTCACCATGCCCTGGGGTCTGCGTATCTCCTGACGAAGTTTTGGGCGCGGCTTCGGCGGTTTCGTAGGATAGCCGGTGAACCGCGGCCGTTGGTCGCTGAGAGGGCGAGTGTGAGCAAGGCGAAGAAGATCGCGATCGGCACCATCATCGGCGTGCTAATGCTGCTGGGAGGTGCCTACGTCGCCGCGTACTTCGTGGCGGGCAACCAGCTTCCGGCCAAGGCGACCGTCGAGGGTGTGTCCCTCGGAGGTCTGTCCCCCGACCAGGCGGAGGAGAAGCTCGCCGCTGAACTCGCGCCGCAGCTCGATGCGCCCATCAACGTCAACTCAGGCGCGACCAGCGTCGCCATCGACCCCGCCGAGAGCGGCCTTGGCGCCGACTACGAGGCGACGGTCCGAGCGGCCGGAGGCGGTTTCAGCTGGCATCCGGCGGACATCCTGCGCACGTTCACGGGCGGCGACGAGGTCGAACTGGTCAGGCTGGTCGATGAGGGACGGCTGCGCGAGTCTGTGGAGTCGATCGCGCCCGAGTTCGCCGTCGACGGCACCGACGCGACGATCGCCTTCGAGCAGGGCGAGCTTGTGCGAACGGACGCGCAGGACGCCCAGGAACTGGACGTCGATGACACGGCCGCGTCCGTCCGAGAGGCCTATGAGAGCGGCGCGGGCAACGTGGAGGCGACCGTCGTCACCACCCCGCCCACTGTGACCAACGCGATGGTCGACCAGGTGGTCGCTGACTTCGTCGATCCGCTGCTCAGCGGGCCCATCCCCGTGACGCACGAGGAGCAGACCATGGAGGTGGTACCTGCGGCCGTCGCGGCGGCCACGACCTTCACGGTCGAGGGCGACAGGATCGTGCCGGAGGTCGACGCCGAGATTCTCTTCGAAGAGACGGGGGAGGCCCGTCGGGCCCTGGAATTGAGCGACCCGAAGGACGCCGGCTTCTCATTCAGCGGTGGCACCATCTCGGTCGTCCCGGCGGTTGCCGGGGAGACCATCGAACCCGGAGCGTTCAAGGACGCGGTCCTCGCGGCTGCCGTCAAGACGGGAGCGGAGCGCACCGCCTCGATCGACGTGACGGTGCAGCAGCCCGAGTTCACCACCGAGCAGGCCGAGCAGCTGAAGCCCACCGAGGTGATCGGCGAGTTCACCACGCGGTACCCGCACGCCGCCTACCGCAACACCAACCTCGGTCGCGCTGCGACGAGCGTCAATGGGACGGTCCTGATGCCCGGCGAGATCTTCTCGCTCAACGACACCCTCGGCCCCCGCACGGCCGACAACGGATACGTGGACGGCTACGTCATCAACGAGGGGCGCCTCGTCAAGGAAGGCGGCGGGGGCATCTCCCAGGCCGCGACGACCCTGTACAACGCCGCCTTCTTCGCGGGCTACGAGGACATCGAGCACAAGCCGCACAGCCTCTACTTCGACCGCTATCCGGCCGGCCGGGAAGCGACGATCTACTACGGCGCGCTCGACATGCGCTTCCGGAACGACACCGAATTCCCGGCGGTCATCCAGGGCTACACCAACCCGTCGAGCCCCGGGGAGCGTGGCTCGATCACGTTCAAGATCTGGTCGCAGCGGACCTACGACAAGGTTGAATCGACCGAACTCGTGAAGTCGGACTTCTACACGGGGCAGGATCGCATCCTCAAGGGCGAGCCCGACTGCGAACCCCAGGCCCCTATCCGCGGCTTCACGGTCACCTGGAAGCGGTTGTTCTACAAGGGCGGCCAGGTGGTCAAGGAGGAGCCGTACCGCTGGAAGTACAGCGCCGGCGACCGCATCATCTGCGAGCCCTGACATGCGCCGCGGCGGAGCACGGGGAACGGCTAAGCTTTGATCACCTTCTGAAGGAGTGAATTCAAATGACTTACATCATCGGTCTGCCCTGCGTCGACGTGAAGGACCGCGCCTGCGTTGAGGAGTGCCCGGTCGATTGCATCTACGAGGGCAACCGGATGCTCTACATCCACCCCGAGGAATGCGTGGACTGCGGCGCGTGCGAGCCGGTCTGCCCCGTCGAGGCCATCTACTACGAGGACGACGTCCCCGAAGAGCAGGCCGAGTACTACGACGTGAACGTGCAGTTCTTCGACGACATCGGCTCGCCCGGCGGTGCCGCCAAGATGGGGGTCATCGACAAGGACCACCCGGTCGTCGCCGCGCTGCCTCCCCAGGCGTGACGGATGGCGCTCGGCGCCCGCCTGCCTGACTTCCCCTGGGACACCCTGGCCGACGCCAAGACGACGGCCGCGGCGCATCCGGACGGCATCGTCGACCTCTCCGTCGGCACGCCCGTCGACCCCACCCCCGCCCTGGCGCGCGAAGCGCTCGCGGAGGCGTCGGATGCGCATGGTTACCCGACGGTGTGGGGGACACCGCGGGTCCGGCAGGCCATCATCGACTACCTGACCGGCCGTTGGCGGGCGGTGCCGTTGTCCCACGAGTCAGTGATGCCGGTGGTGGGGACCAAGGAACTGGTCGGCTGGCTGCCCACACTTCTCGCGCTCGGCGCGGACCACGCCGTCGTCTTCCCGGAGTGCGCGTATCCCACCTACGAGGTGGGGGCGCTCACAGCAGGGGCACGGCCGGTGCCGCTGGACGATCCCGGCGCGCTGCCGGCCGACGCTTCCCTGGTGTGGATCAACTCGCCGGCCAACCCCACCGGGCAGATCCTCAGCCTCGACGTGCTCCGCGCCTTCGTCGCCGCCGCCAGGGAGCGTGGCGCGGTCCTGGCCAGCGACGAGTGCTACGGCGAGTTCGCCTGGGAGGCGGAGCCCTACTCGGTGCTCGACCCCCGCGTCAACGACGGCGACCTCACGAACCTTCTCGCGGTCGGGTCGCTCTCGAAGCGCTCCAACGCGGCCGGCTACCGGGCGGGCTTCGTGGCCGGCGACCCGGTGATCGTGCAGCAACTGGTCGGCGCCCGCAAGCACCTCGGCATGATGGTGCCCGCCCCGATCCAGGCTGCGATGGCCGCGATGCTCGGCGACCAGACTCACGTGGAGGAGCAGCGGGACCGCTATCTCGCTCGCCGGGCGAAGCTGCGCCCAGCGCTTGAAGCGGCGGGGTTCCGCATCGACCATTCGGAAGGGTCGCTGTACCTGTGGGCCACGCGAGGCGAGAACTGCCGCGACTCCGTGGCCTGGCTCGCCGAGCGCGGCATCCTCGCCGCCCCCGGGGACTTCTACGGCGCCGCTGCCGCGCAGCACGTCCGGGTGGCACTCACCGCCACGGACGAGCGCATCGACGCCGCGGTCGCCCGGCTATCGACTGTCGCTGAGTAGCGGCCGTCCGACGTTTCCCTGAGTAACGGCCGTGAGTCGGCGCGAGGGCAGGGGCTCGGAACCTGTTGGCAGTGCCCGACAACGTCCCTGACGCCAACGATTCCACCGCAACGCCAACGGTTCCACCGCAACGCCAACGGCTCCACCGGAACGCCAATTGCTTCACCGCAACGCCAATGGCCTCACCGGAACGCCAACGGTTCCCCCGAAACGCCAACGGTCACACCCACTCGCCCCCGAAACCCATCGACGCCCCCGAGATATCGGGGGCGTCGATGGTTATCGTCGGCGAGTTCCGATCCACGTTGGCGTTGCGGTCTCCTCTTTGGCGTTGCGGTCTCTTCTTTGGCGTTGCGGTCCCTGCGTCGGCCAGAAAGCTGAGTAGCGGCCGTGAGGAACGAATGGCCGCGTACCGAAGGGCTCGCGAGATGACCGCTATCCCGAGTCGTCGCGCACTGGTCGATCAGGCTGCGCCCATCAGAGCCAGGAGGACGCCGCCGGCCACGACCGAGGCGATCTGGCCGGCCGCGTTGGCCCCCATCGCGTGCATGAGGAGGAAGTTGTCGAAGTGCTCGCGCTGCGCCTCGCGCTGGACCACCCGAGCCGCCATGGGGAACGCGGAGATCCCCGCCGCGCCGATGAGCGGGTTGAACTTGCCCCCGCTGAACACGTTCATCAGCTTGCCGAACAGCACACCCATGACAGTGTCGAGGCAGAAGGCCACCAGACCCAGCGCCAGGATGAGCAGCGTCGCGACGTTGAGGAACTTCTCTCCCACCATCGTCGAGCCGATGGCCAGGCCCAGGAACAGCGTGACGATGTTGGTCAGCTCATTCGAGGCGGCTCCGGTCAGCCGCTCGACGACCTTCGATTCCCGCATCAGGTTGCCCAGCATCAGCATGCCGATCAGCGGGGTGGCGAACGGCACCAGCACCCCGACGACGAGCGTGACGATGATCGGGAAGAGGATCCTGGTGCGCTGCGAGATCTCGCGGCTCGTGTAGGGCATCTTGATGGCACGCTCCGCCGGGGTGGTGAGCGCCCGCATGATCGGAGGCATGATGATCGGCACCAGCGACATGTAGGAGTAGGCCGCCACCGTGATGGGGGCCAGCAGTTCCGGGGCCAGTTTGTTCGATACGTAGATCGACGTCGGCCCGTCGATGGCGCCGATGATGCCGATCGACGCGGCCTGCGGCTGGGTGAAACCGAGGACGAGGGCCAGGATCAGCGTAAGGAAGATGCCGAACTGTCCGGCCGCGCCCAGCAACACCATTTTCGGGTTCTCCAGGAGCGGTCCGAAGTCCGTCATCGCCCCGATCCCCACGAAGATGAGAAGTGGAAAGAGTTCGTTGCTCACTCCCATGTCGTACAGCGTGGTCAGCATTCCGCCCTCGCCGACGAGCGGCGAGGAGGGGATGTTGGCCAGGATCGCGCCCGCACCGATGGGCAGTAGCAGCAGCGGCTCGTACTCCTTCTTGACTGCCAGCCATACGAGCAGGAGCCCGACGGCGAGCATCACCACCGACTGCCAGGTCAGGCTCGTGATCCCCGCCAGGAGATAGCTGAGGGCGTCGCCCATGTCACTCGAACCGCAGCAGGGTCTCGCCGAAGCGGACCTGGGTCCCCACGGAAACGTAGAGTTCCGCAACGACCCCGTCGCGCGGGGACCTCAACTGGTTCTTCATCTTCATCGCCTCGAGCACCATGAGCGTGTCGCCGCGCTTCACCTCGGCCCCCGTCGTGACGTCGATGGAGAGGATGACGCCCGGCATCGGTGCGGTCATCTGGTCCCGATCCACCGGTTGCGTGGGGTTGGCGACGGGGGCGTTGGTCGCATCCGCCGGCTGTCGCGGCCGCTGCTGTACCGGCTGAGCGACAGGCTCCTCGCCGGCAAGGCTGCCGTGGGTGATCTCCGCGCGGGGCACCATGGCGGGGGTGATGGCCGAATGGGCGAGATCGCGATGATCCTCGAGCGTGACGTCGATCAGGCGGCCATCGATCTGCACCCGGAACTCGTTGGCTCCGACCGCCTCGACGTCGACGATCTTCGTGGTGTCGTTGATGCCAATGGTGTAGCGACGCACGTCATCTCCTCCCCGGGGTGTGCTGTCGGCCGCGCCCGACGGTGAGCCAGCGGCTCGCGAACAGTTGGCTACCCGGCGCGGCAACGCGGGTCTCGGGCGCCGCCAGTCGTCGGCGGTTCTCCGCGTGGGCGATGACTGCCACAGTGATGGCCGCCACCTGCGTCTCGTCGAGGCCGTCGGCGACGATGCGCACTGCGGGTGGACCCGGCTGGTCGCCCTCGACCAAAGCAGGTGGCGGTGGCGTGGCCGCGACCGCAGCGGGGGAACGGTCGAGCCGGGCGATTGCCTTCAGCACCAGCATGAGCAGGATGAGCAGCGCAAAGACTGTGCCCATCCCGACTGCCATCATCATGAGGCCCCACAGGAGCAGATCGATCGTCATCAGCGCATCACACCGGGAACAGCCCATGCTTCTTGGCGATGGGCTCGGTCACCTTCGTGCGCAGCACCTCGAGTGCGCGGACGAGCCGGGGTCGGGTCTCCCGGGGCTCGATGACCTCGTCGATCTGGCCGACATCGGCAGCCTGGTACGGGTTGTAGAAGCGCTCCTTGTAGTCGGCGATGAAGCGCGCCTCTTCTGCCGCGGGGTCGTCGGCCTCAGCGATCGCCCTGCGGTTGAGCAGTCGGGCGGCGCCCTCTGCCCCCATCACGGCGATCTGAGCGCTGGGCCAGGCGAACGCGACGTCGTTGTTCATCTGCTTCGAGCTCATCGCGACGTAGCTTCCACCCATGGCCTTGCGCAGCACGATGGACACCTTCGGCACCGTGGCCTGACAGTAGGCGTAGATCATCTTCGCCCCGTGGCGGATGACGCCCTTGTACTCCTGCTCGACACCGGGCAGATACCCGGGGCAGTCAACGAAGGTGAACACCGGGATGTTGAACTGGTCGCACAGGGTGACGTGTCGGGCGATCTTGTCGGAGGCGTTGATGTCGAGGCATCCGGACAGCACCAGGGGCTGGTTTGCGACGAAGCCGACGCTCATGCCGCCCAGCCGGGCGAAACCGACGACCGCGTTGGCCGCCCACTCCTTGTGTAACTCGAACACCGAGTCGTGGTCGAACACGGCACCCAGCACGTCGCGGATGTCGTAGGGCAGGAAGTCGTCGGCCGGGATGATCTCGTTGAGCGCCTCGTCCATGCGGTCGCCAGGATCGTAGGGCTCGAGCAGCGGCGGGTCCTCCGTGTGATTCTGCGGCAGGTAGCTGAGCAGAGACTTGGTGAGGTTGAGGGCGTGCTGCTCGTCGTCGGCGATGACCTGCGCGACACCCGACGTGCCGGCGTGCACCCAGGCCCCGCCCAGTTCCTCAGCGGAGATTGTCTCGCCTGTCACGGTGCGGATGATGTCGGGGCCGGTCAGGAACATGTTGGAGGTCTGGTTGACCATGATCGTGACGTCGGTGAGCGCGGGGGAGTAGACGGCACCGCCGGCGCAGGGGCCCATGATCAGCGAGATCTGCGGGATGACGCCGGACGCCTTGACGTTGCGGACGAACACCTCGCCGTAGGCCGCCAGGGACCGGACCCCCTCCTGGACGCGCGCACCACCGGAATCGTTGAGACCGATCAGTGGAATGCCTGCGGCCAGCGCCAGGTCCTGGATGCGCGAGATCTTGTTGGACTGCACCTCGGAGAACGATCCGCCGAGCACCGTGAAGTCCTGCGCGAACACCGCGACCCGGCGACCCTGGATCTTGCCGAAACCCGTGATGATGCCGTCTCCCGGGTATCGGTGCTGGTCCATCCCGAAGTCGGAGTTGTGGTGAGTCGCCAAGGCACCGAGCTCCTGGAAGGAGGCCTCGTCGAGCAGAATGGCCAGTCGTTCCCGCGCGGTGAGTTTTCCCTTGGCGTGTTGCGCCTCGACCCGCTCCGGACCACCGCCCGCGAGAGCCTGCTCGCGTTTGGCGCGAAGCGCAGACAGTTGCTCGTGCATCGAGGCCTCCCGAAGCCGCTCAACGCCATCGTCGGCGGCTGTGCCTCCACCGTACCAAGGCCGCCTCTCCGGCCTATCGCGGCCCGCCAAAGACAGTCGGATCGGGGTTTGACAGGGGGTGGGGGCGGGCGTAACGTGTGATCGTCGTCGAGAGCCAGAGGAGGTGCGGCACATGTTTACGCCTGTCGCTTCAGTCCTCGGTCGTCCGCGCGCACTGCCCGCCGCCTGACAGCCTCCGCACCCCTGACGCGTCCCGCGTCCCTCACCGTTCATCCTTCGCCTCTGGCGCTCCAGAAGGACTCTCATGCTCTCGCCCCGACGCGGCCGCTACGACTTCCCGCCGCCCATCCCGCTCGCCGACGCCCCCGACACCCGGTCGCCGAGCCGTTTCCTGTTCTGGCTGATCCGCTCCTTCGGGTGGGTCGTGCCCGCCATGACGCTGGCCGCTGCCTCGTGGATGGTGCCCGGAGCGCTGACCCCGTGGCTGCTGGGCCGTGCGATCGACGCCGGGATCGTCCGAGCGGACCCCTCCGCCACAGTGGCCTGGGTGGGCCTGCTCCTGGCCGTCATCGCTTTCGGTGTAGTGGGGGGAATCTGGTTCCACACGTTCGCCGTCAGGATGTGGCTGCTCGCCATCTACGGGGTCCAGAAGCGTGTCTCGCGCAAGGCCGTCGACCTCGGTCACGTGCTCAACCGGCGTGTGCCGACGGGCGAGGTGCTGAGCGTCTCGGCGTCCGACGGTCCGCAGTTCGGGGCCACAGTCGAGGCTTTCGGAGGCGTGCTGGCCGCTGCCGTCAGCTTCGGCATCGCGTCGGCACTGATGCTGCGCACGTCCGTGGAGTTGGGCCTGCTCGTGCTGGTGGCGACTCCGTTGCTCCTGGCCGCGTCCACGCCTGTGTTACGGCCGCTGTCGGCGGCGCAGGCGGCTGAGCGCACCGAGAGCTCGACGCTGACGTCGATGGCCACCGACATCGCCACCGGGCTGCGGATCCTGCGCGGCATCGGTGGGGAGCGAACCTTCGCCGACAACTATGAACGCCAATCCCAGAAGGTGCGGGCACTCGGCATCCGACTCGGGGGCTGGCAGGCGGCCGTCGAGGCCATCAGCGTGCTTCTGTCGGGCCTCCTGCTCGTCGCGCTCGTGTACTTCGGCTCCAGGCGCCTACTCGACGGCACCCTGGGCGTCGGCGAACTCATCAGTTTCTTCGGCTACGCCGTGTTCCTCACTGCTCCGATGCAGCAGTTCTTCGACTTCGCGCAGAAGTGGGTCCAAGGCCTCGTCGCCGCTCAGAAGACGGCTGCGCTGCTCGGGTCCCGCAACCCCTGGCCTGCCGACGGGCTACCGCTCGGTGAGTCGCCGACGCTCGTCGACACCGTGTCCGGGGTCGTCGTGCGCCCCGGCGAGCTGCTGGGGATCGTCTCCGCCGACCCCGACGCCGCGGCGGCGCTTGCGGATCGCCTCGGCCGCTATCTGCCCGACCAGACCCACGATCCCGTGAGCGAGGAGGGGCTCAGAGGCCGCGCGTTGCGTCGAGCAAGGAAAGACAGGTTGGCGGCGCGAAGGAAGCAGGCGGAGCTGGACGAGGCCGCCGCGGCGCAGCCGTGGGGCGTCACGGCGGACGGTGTGGACTACCGCGATCTCTCTGTCGATGATCTGCGCCGGCGGATCGTCGTCTCGCACACCGGCGCGACCATCTTCGCCGGCACCCTGCAGACGGCCGTGGACCCGTGGGGGATCCACTCCCGTGAGCAGGCGGAGGCGGCGTTGGTCGCCGCGTCGGCCGAAGACATCTACGAGTCGCTGCCGGGGGGTTGGCAGGGACGCATCGACGAGAAGGGCCGCGGCCTCTCCGGTGGTCAGCGCCAACGCCTTGTGCTGGCTCGTGCTCTGCTCCTCGATCCCGAGACCCTCATCCTCGTCGAGCCGACCTCCGCCGTCGACGCGCACACCGAGGCGCGGATCGCGGAGCGACTCGTGGGGGCCCGGAGCGGGCGCACCACCGTCGTCGTCACGGCGTCGCCGCTCATCCTGCGGCACGCGGACGCCATCTCTGTGCTCGTCGACGGCCGGGAAGCAGCGCGTGGCACCCATGAGGCTCTCGCCGAGCAGCCCGACTATCGAAGGATCGTCTCCCGCGGAATGGAGGACACCGATGAGCCAGTCCCATCGCAGCGGTGAGCTGCTGCCAGGGTCCAGCGACACCTGGCGCTCTGATCCCGTCCCGCGTCGAGTGGGGCCCGAGATGCAGCCGCCGCGTGACGTGGGGCCGCGGCGTCGCATCCGTGCGCTCGTCGACCGGCACCACAAGCGCACCCGCCACGCCCAGGAGGCGATGCGGGACTCGCGGGAGCCCAGCCAGGGATTCCCGGTCGCCACGGCGCAGGTCGCCGTCGGCTTCCTCGGCCGTCTCCTCGAGGACCGGCGCCAACTCCTCGGGTGGGCGATCGCGTTCAACGTGCTGGCCGCCGGGGCGGGTCTCGTCGCGCCCTACCTGTTGGGTCAGCTGATCGACCGCGTCACCGGTGGTCGGCTGGCACTCGACGGGTTGACCACGCTGGTGGTCGTCGTCGCCGGCGTCGTCGTCCTGCACTCGCTGCTGACGTTCGCGGCGCGCCGCGCGTCAGCCGTGTTGGGCTACGACCTGCTGGCGGCGGCGCGCGAGGAGATCGTCCGCATCGTCCTGAGGTTGCCGCTGGGACACGTCGAGTCGTCCGGGTCGGGAGACCTGCTCACCCGGATCACCTCCGACGTGTCGAACATGGCCACCGCCGCCCGCTGGGCCATCCCCACGCTGGTCGTCTCGGTGGTGCTCATCGGCGCGACGTTGGTGGCGATGATCCTCAACTCGTGGCTGCTGGCGCTGCCGATGCTCGTGACGGCGCTCATCATGTGGGTCGGTGGCAGGTACTACCTCTCCCGAGCCACCGCCGGGTACATCGCCGAGTCCCGGTCCTACTCCGTGATCAACACGACGACCACCGAGACGGTGGAGGGTGCCCGCACCGTCGAGGCCCTCGGATTGGGAGGCCTCCGCGTCGGTCAGGTGGACGAGGACACGGAGGTGTCGGCACAGGCCGAGCGCTACACGATGACGCTGCGGAACCTGCTCTTCGGCATGGTGGACGTGTCGTTCCAGCTCCCGCTCGTCGGGATCGTGCTGATCGGCACCTGGGGCTATGCGGACGGTCTCATCACCATCGGTCAGATCACCGCGGCCTCGCTGTACGTGTCGCAGCTGCAGGGGCCGCTCGACCGCGTCATCGCGGTGCTCGACCACCTGCAGCTCGGGCTGGTGGCGACCGCCCGTCTCATCGGCGTGGCGGAGGTCGACGACGACCGCTCGCCGGGCGACGCGCTGCCCGACGGCGTCAAGCTGACCGGCTCCGACCTGCGGTTCGGATACCGGCCGGGCGTCGACGTCTTGCACGGCGTCCAGGTCGACCTGGTGCCGGGTGAGCGTCTCGCCGTGGTCGGTCCGTCCGGCTCGGGAAAGTCGACGTTGGCCCGGCTCGTCGCCGGGGTGAACCGTCCCCGGCAGGGGGAGGTCACCGTGGGTGGCGTGGACGTCATGGACCTGCCGCTCGACCGGCTGCGCACCGAGGTGGCGCTGGTGACCCAGGAGCACCACGTCTTCGTCGGGTCGGTCCGCGACAACGTGGTGCTGGCCCGCGAGACGACGGCGTCGGATGCCGAGGTGGAGCGCGCGCTCCGCGCGGTGGACGCCTGGGGATGGGTGTCGAAGCTTCCCGGCGGCATCCATGCCCAGTTGGGGCACGGCAAGACCAACCTGACGCCGGCGCAGGCGCAACAGGTGGCGCTGGCGCGACTGGTGATCGCCGACCCGCACACGCTGGTCCTCGACGAGGCGACGTCGCTGATCGACCCGTCGTCGGCCCGACACCTCGAGGGTTCCATGTCCGCGCTGCTCGACGGCCGGGCGGTCATCGCGATCGCTCACCGGCTCCACACGGCCCATGACGCGGACCGAATCGCGGTCGTCGAGGATGGTCGGATCGTCGAGCTCGGCTCGCACGACGAGCTGATGCAGTTGGACGGCCAGTACGCCCGGCTGTGGCACACGTGGCGCAGCTGAGCTGGTCTGGTGGGCACGTCCCGAGAGGTGCCATTTGGCGACATGTACGACCACTATGGTCGCGCGTGTCACCAAAGTGACCCGTTCAGAGCGGGAGATGTGGCGAGGGTTAGCCGAGGGTGAGGGTTGCGGTGCCCGGCGGAGCGGGGGTGGCGGCCGGTTGCCAGCCGTGGTCGGATGCCGTCCACTCGCGGTCGCCCACAACTGCCGCGGTCAGGCCCGACTCGTAGGTGTTGGCGAGAGCCAGGTGGGCGGCCGACCACAGCGCGATGTCGGAGGACGCGGTGATCGTCACGACGTCCCCCTCGACGGTTGTGGTCACCTGGTCACCCCACGCCTCGAGCACGGGGGAGAAGGCGGCGGGATCCGGGGGGTTCTCGTCGCGGGCCAGGCAGCTGAGTGTCTCCGGTGCGGACCCCCGAAGCGCGGCGGCGACGGCGGTCGCCTTCGACTCGTGCTGGCGGTAGGCGTCGGGGAACCCGCTGCGCTGAACCCTCTGGGCCATGTCGTTGACGTCGACGCTCTCCCAGCCGGGGAACTTGACGAGCTCCTCGTAGAACCGACCCGACGAGTACCAGGGGTCCATAATCTGCTCTTCGGTACCCCACCCGTAGGAGGGCCGCTGCTGGAACAGCCCGAGAGAGTCACGATCACCGTAGTCGAGGTTCCTGATGTCCGACTCCTGGTAGGCCGTGGCCAGCGCCACCACAGCGGCCCGCTCCGGCAGGCCCCGCTCGATGGAGGCGGCCACGATGATCGCGGCGTTGCGCGCCTGCTCACCGGACAGGCTGGTGGACCCTCCGTCGGGCAGAACGACGCGACACGTCTGGGGCGTGAGGCTGCCGACGACGGCGCGGTACGCCTGCCAGGCGACGACCCCGACCGCAGCCAGAGCCACGATCGCCGCCAGGGCGACGACCAGGGAACGACGCATCAGTTGGCGTGCAGCTCTGAGTTGAGCTCGACCTTCGAGCCGCGACGGTGGCGGGCGACCACCTTGCCCGTCTGCGAGTCGCGGAGGAACAGCAGGTCGTTCTGGCCGCTGAGCTCGCGCGCCTTGACCACACGCCCGTCCGACAGCTCGACCTTCGTGCCGGCGGTGACGTACAGGCCGGCCTCGACCACGCAGTCGTCGCCCAGCGAGATGCCGACACCCGAGTTGGCGCCGAGCAGGCAGCGTTCCCCGAGCCGGATGACTTCCTGGCCGCCGCCCGAGAGAGTGCCCATGATCGAGGCACCGCCCCCCACGTCGGTACCGTCGGCGACGACGACCCCGGCGGAGATGCGACCCTCCACCATGGAGGTGCCGAGGGTGCCGGCGTTGAAGTTGACGAAGCCCTCGTGCATGACGGTGGTGCCCTCGGCGAGATGGGCTCCCAGCCGCACACGGTCGGCGTCGGCGATCCGCACTCCGCTCGGCGCGATGTAGTCCACCATGCGGGGGAACTTGTCGATGCCGTAGACGGTGAGCTGCTGGCCCCTGGCTCCGAGGAGCAGCCGGACCCGGGGGATGTCGCCGATGCGCACGGGTCCGGCGGTGGTCCAGGCGTTGTTCGGGAGGATCCCGAAGATGCCGGTGAGGTTGAGCCCGTGAGGCTCGACGAGGCGCGCGCTCAGCAGGTGGAGGCGGAGGTAGGCGTCCTCGACGGTCGCGGGGGCCTCGTCCAGCTCGATCTCCACCCGGACTACCTTGGTCTCGACCTGGCGGATCTCGTCGACGAACTGGGCCTCGGTCAGCAGCGAGTTCGGCTCGTCGGTGACGTCTGACCCGAGCTGCGGCTCGGGGAACCAGGCGTCCAGGACGGAGCCGGTGGTGTGCACGGTGGCCAGGCCCCAGGCCCAGGCAGTTCTGGTGGTCATGGTCGCCAAGTCTAGACGCCCGGGCCGACCTCGACACCTCTGTCTGCCCCAGCGGTGACGGGCCTGGGCTCGGGAGATTCCCTAGACTCGGCAGGTGTCCGTGGCCAAGATCCTCCTCTTCTACCGCTTCGTCCCGCTTGCTGACCCCGAAGCGGTGAAGCTGTGGCAACTTGAGCTCTGCACCCGGCTCAAACTGCGCGGTCGCGTCATCGTTGCCCCTCACGGGATCAACGCCACGCTCGGCGGCGAGCTGGACGCCTGCAAGGCCTACCTACGCGCGACCAAGCAGTACGGGCCGTTCCGGGAGCTGGACGAGAAGTGGTCGGAGGGGACGTCGCTGGACGACGAGGGCCGGTCGCTCGACTTTCCGCGCCTGAGCGTCAAGACCCGCCCCGAACTCGTGGCGTTCGGGACGCCCGGCGACGTCGTCGTCGGGCCAGAGGGAGTGGTCGGCGGGGGAGAGCGGCTCACACCGGAGCAGGTCGACGATCTGGCATCGTCGAACGCCGAGGTCGTGTTCTTCGACGGCCGTAACCGCGTGGAGGCCGAGGTGGGCCGTTTCGACGGTGCCGTCGTACCGGATGTCGACAACACCCACGACTTCCTGGCCGAGCTTGATTCGGGCAAGTACGACCATCTGAAGGATCGCCCGATCGTGACGTACTGCACGGGCGGCGTGCGCTGCGAGGTGCTGAGCAAGCTCATGAAGGACAGGGGCTTCGCCGAGGTCTACCAACTGCACGGCGGCGTCGCGCGCTACCTGGAGCGTTTCGGCTCGTCGTCTCTCTGGAAGGGAGACCTCGCGGTGTTCGACGGGCGCGAGGTGATGCAGGTGCCGGGCTCCACTCCGATCGGCACCTGTCATGCCTGCGGCGCGCCGACGTCGCGGCTGCAGAACTGCGCCGACCTCTCCTGCCGGTCCAGGCTGGTGACCTGCGACCGGTGCGGCGAGCGGCCGGTGGACTGCAACGCCCACGGACCCGCCCCGACCCAATAGCCTTGACCCCATGAGTGTGCTGTTCGACGACTACCCGCGTGGCCAGTCGGCCTATGACGAGATGGTGGGGCCCGACGGCGTCAGGTCCGCGCAGCGCACGGTGGCGGACGGCCTCGAGAGACTAGGACTGGACGAGGTGCGCTCGCGCGCCGAGTACCTCAGCTCGTCGTACATCGACCAGGGCGTCACTTTCGACATCGGTGGGGAGGAACGTCCGTTCCCCCTCGACGTCGTCCCCCGCGTCATGCAGGCCGACGAGTTTGCGCACATCGAGGCGGGCAGCAAGCAGCGCGTGCTCGCGATGGAGGCCTTCCTCGACGACATCTACACCGAGGGGCGCTGTTTCTCAGAAGGCGTCATTCCGCGCCACGTCGTGGCGTCGTCGCCTCATTTCCACAGGGTGATGGCGGGCATCACCACGGCCAACGGCGTGCGGGTCCACGTGGCGGGCATCGACCTCATCCGCGGCAACGACGGCGTCTACAGGGTGCTCGAGGACAACGTCCGCTCCCCGTCCGGGGTCAGCTACGTCATGACCAACCGACGAGCCATCAACGCGGCGCTGCCGGAGGTTGCGTCCAGGCACCGCATCCGGCCCGTCGAGAACTACCCGTCGGAACTGCTGAAGGCGCTCCGGGCGGCTGCGCCGTCGGGCGTGTCCGACCCGACCGTCGTCGTCCTTACCCCAGGGGTCTACAACTCCGCCTACTTCGAGCACGCGATGCTGGCGCGGATGATGGGCGTCGAGCTCGTGGAGGGGCGCGACCTCGTGGCGCACGGCGGTCACGTGTCGCTCCGTACCACCCGAGGGCTCCGCCCCGTGCACGTCATCTACCGCCGCATCGACGACGAATTCCTGGACCCGGCCGTGTTCCGGGCCGACTCGCTGCTCGGCTGCGCCGGTCTGCTCAACGCGGCCAGGGCCGGCAACGTGACGATCGCGAACGCCGTCGGCAACGGGGTGGCCGATGACAAGCTGGTCTACACCTACCTCCCCGACCTCATCCGCTTCTACCTCGGCGAGGACCCGATCCTCGCGAGCGTCGACACCTGGCGGCTCGAGGAGGCGGCGGCCCGCGAGGAAGTCCTCGACCGCCTGGCCGAACTCGTGGTCAAGCCCGTCGACGGTTCGGGCGGCAAGGGCATCGTCATCGGACCGCGGGCCAGCGCGGAGGAGTTGGAACGTCTCCGACGCCAGATCCTCAAGGACGCGCGCGGCTGGATCGCCCAGCCGGTGGTGCAGCTCTCCACGGTGCCGACGATGATCGACGGCAAGCTCCGGCCCCGGCACGTCGACCTCAGGCCGTTCGTCGTCAATTCGGGCAGTGACATCTTCGTCCTGCCCGGCGGGCTCACCCGCGTGGCGCTGCCCGAGGGTGAGCTCATCGTCAACTCGTCGCAGGGCGGCGGGTCGAAGGACACGTGGGTGCTGCACGACGGCAGACCGACCGAGCGACGGCGCACGAAGCAGCCGACTCCGCGGTCGGTCTCGGTCCCGCTGTCGGAGCAGGTCATCGACCGCGTGATCCGGCATCAGCACGAACAGCAACAGCAGAACCAGCCCGGGGAGGCGTCATGCTGAGCCGTATCGCCGAATCCCTGTTCTGGATCGGCCGCTACCTTGAGCGGGCTGAGGACACTGGGCGGATCGTCGAGGTGCACCAGCACCAGCTGCTCGACGACCCCACCGTCGACCACGCGCAGGCCGCGCGAGACCTGCTGCTGCTCATGGGCCGGGCCGTCGAGGAGGAGGAGCCCGACGTGCTCACCTACCTCTGCTACGACGAGAAGTCCCCCGTCAGCTTCGTCAACGCATTCGGTCAGGCGCGGGAGGCGGCCCGGCGCGCACGCGAGACCGTCTCGACGGAGGTGTGGGAGTCCATCAACACCACGTGGCTGGCCATCCGCGGGGGGCGGCTCCAGCGCATGCGGCCCGCCTCGATGTTCAAGTTCGTGCGGGAACGCTGCGCGGTCATCTCGGGGCTCGCCGACAACACGATGAGCCACGACGAGGGTTGGCTCTTCCTCACCCTGGGGCGGAGCATCGAGCGCATCGACATGACCAGCAGGCTGCTCTCAACACCGTCGCTCGCCAGGAACTCACCGCGGGCCTGGGACCACGTGTTGAGCGGCTGCGGCGCACACCACGCCTTCGTCCAGCGCTACGGGGCGCTGGCGTCCGAGCGCGACGCCGCGGAGTTCCTCATCCTCGACCGGCTGTTCCCGCGTTCGCTCATCTACACGCTGGGCAGCGCCGTCGACGCGCTCACCCAGCTCGGCCCGGGCAACCAACGGATCCGGCCCGACGACCCCGCGGCTCGTCTACTCGGCGCTGCGAGGGCGTCGCTGGAGTTCCTGCCCCCTGACGAGATCCTCTCCGAGCTGCCGGAGCAGATGGGGAAGCTCCAGGTGGTCTGCTCCCAGACGACGCAGGCCGTCTCCGTTCGATACTTCGAGGGCTCCGCGGCTGCGGAGTGGGTTGGGGGTGCCTGGTGAGCCAGTACCGGATCGTCCACACGACGGGCTACCGCTACGGCGGCGGCGCCACGGACTCGTTCAACGAGGCACGGATGACGCCGCTGACGAGCCGTCGCCAACTCGTGCTGTCCAGCCGGCTGGACATCAGTCCCGTCGCCTGGACACATGCCTACCGCGACTACTGGGGCACGTCGGCGGTGGCGTTCGAAGTGCACGAGCGCCACTCCGAGCTGAGCGTCGTGGCCACGTCGACCGTCGACATCCACGAGGTCGAGCGTGCCACCGAGCCGATCGGCTGGGAGGGCCTCTCCGACCCCGATCTCCGGGATCGTTACGTGGAGTTCCTCACCCAGACCAGCTACGTGCGTCCCCACCGGGACGTGGCGCGGGTCGCGGAGAGTGTCCGGCGGTCGGCCGCGACCCCGGGCGACGCCGTCGTGGAACTCACGCGACGCCTGCGCGACCGCGTCGGGTATGTGCCGGGGGTCACGCAGGTGCACACCCTCGCCGGCGAGGTGTGGGACGCCGGGGCCGGCGTGTGCCAGGACCTGGCCCACCTGACGCTGGGCGGGCTACGCTCCATCGGCGTCCCGGCGCGCTACGTCTCGGGGTACGTGGTCCAACGGACCGATCCGGAGCTGGGAGAAGCCATGGTCGGCGAGTCACACGCCTGGATCCAGTACTTCGACGGCGAGTGGCTGGGCTTCGACCCGACGAGCCAGGCCGAGCCGCGGGGATCCCACGTCGAGGTCGGGTTCGGACGCGACTACTCGGACGTGCCTCCCCTCAAGGGCATCTACACCGGGTCCGGGGGGTCGGAGATGTACGTGTCGGTCGAGATGACCCGGCTGACCTGACCGGTCAGCGAACCCGCGCATCGGACCCACTAGGCTCGACCCCATGTCTGACCTTATCGCGCTGATGCAGCAGATCATGGACGTCGAGTCCGTCTCGGGCAACGAACGTGCGCTGGCCGATCTCGTCGAGGCCAGACTGGGGCGGCTGCCGCACCTGACTCTGCACCGCGACGGCGATTGCGTGGTCGCGCGGACCACCCTCGGGCGGGCCGAGCGTGTGGTCATCGCGGGCCATCTCGACACTGTGCCGGTCGCGGGCAACCTCCCCTCGCGCATCGTGGAGCACGAGGACGGGCCCCGGGTGTGGGGCAGGGGCGCCTGCGACATGAAGGGCGGGGTGACCGTCATGCTGGCGCTGGCGGAGGAACTCGCCGAACCGAACCGCGACATCACGTGGATCTTCTACGACCACGAGGAGGTGGCGGCCACGCTCAACGGGCTGGGACGGCTCTCCCGCAACCGGCCAGACCTCATCGAGGGGGCGTTCGCCGTGCTGATGGAGCCCACCAGCGCCCAGATCGAGGGCGGGTGCCAGGGGACCATCCGGATCGAACTGACGACGCTCGGGGTCGCGGCACACAGCGCCCGCGCCTGGATGGGCCACAACGCGATCCATGATCTGGCGCCCGTCCTGGAGACCCTTGCAGGGTACGAGTCCGAGGAGATCGAGGTGGAGGGGCTCGTCTTCCGGGAAGGCCTCAACGCTGTGGGCATCACTGGCGGGATGGCGAGCAACGTGATCCCACCTTCGGCGACCGTCCAGATCAACTACCGCTTCGCGCCCGACAAGACGGTCGACGACGCCGTCGCCCGCCTGCGCGACTGGTTCCCCCACCAGGACTTCGAGGTGACGGACGCCTCCGAGGCTGCCCGGCCGGGCCTCCACCTCCCGCTGGCCCAGGAGTTCGTCGCCGCGATCGGGGAGCCCGCACGGCCGAAGTACGGCTGGACCGACGTGTCGCGGTTCAGCGCGCTCGGCATCCCCGCCGTCAACTACGGCCCGGGCGACTCCAGCGTCGCCCACTCCGACGACGAGTTCTGCCCCGCA
Organism: Tessaracoccus flavus; assembly: GCF_001997295.1. Taxonomy (NCBI): domain Bacteria; kingdom Bacillati; phylum Actinomycetota; class Actinomycetes; order Propionibacteriales; family Propionibacteriaceae; genus Tessaracoccus; species Tessaracoccus flavus. The sequence goes on along the minus strand of NZ_CP019605.1, from coordinate 2,189,056 downwards.
TCCGACCTCGACAAGTGCGCGGCGGGTCTCCGTCGTTGGCTCACCCATCAAGGAGAAGCATCATGACCGTTCCGAAACGCCGCCAGGGTGCGGTTGAACTGCGAGGCAAGGAGCACGCCCAGCCGATGGCTGACCAGGCCCTCCTGGAGGGCCGCGAGAAGCGCTGGAGCCAGCAGGACCCGTGGCGGGTGCTGCGGATCCAGTCGGAGTTCGTGGACGGGTTCGACGCGCTGCAGGAGCTCGAACCTGCGGTCAGCATCTTCGGCTCGGCGCGCACCAAGCCCGGCACCGAGATGTACGAGTTGGGTGAGGCGCTGGGCCGTGGGCTCGTGGAGAAGGGCTTCGCCGTGATCACCGGCGGCGGGCCCGGCATCATGGAGGCCGGCAACAAGGGTGCCTTCGAAGCGGGCGGCACCTCCGTCGGTCTCGGCATCGAACTGCCGCACGAGCAGGGCATGAACGACTACATCACGCTCGGTATCAATTTCCGGTACTTCTTCGCCCGCAAGACGATGTTCCTCAAGTACAGCCGCGGGTTCATCACGATGCCCGGCGGTTTCGGGACGCTGGACGAACTGTTCGAGGCGCTGACGCTCATCCAGACGGGAAAGGTGCACAACTTCCCGATGGTCCTGTTCGGGACCGCCTACTGGACGCCGCTGATGGACTGGGTGCGCCACACCGTCCTCGACGGCGGCTTCGTGTCGGCCCCCGATCTGGACCTCGTCACCCTGACCGACGACGTCGACGAGGCGATCGAGGCCATGGGCGAGCCCCGATGAGGACCGAGCCTTGATCTGGGTCGCCTGCGGGATCGTCGCCATCGGGGTCCTCGCCGCTGCAGCGTTCGCTGGGCTCGGGCGCTTCGGGGGCATGCCGCAGGACCCGGTGCTGGACCAGTTCCGGGGGAGGGTCCCGGACGGCCCCGTCGACGAGTCGCTGTTGGAGCGCCTCCAGTTGCCGACCTCGAGCAGTGGCTACGCACGTCACGAGGTTGACGACTACCTCCGGGACGTGGCCGCCGGTACGGCTCCGCCGCCGTCCGAAGCGACGTTCTCGGTGGTCAGGGGCGGCTACGAGATGGCGACCGTCGACAACCTCATCGAACGGGAGCGCTACGAGCGCCCGACGGCCGCGACCGACGACGAGCCGCCGGCGCTGCCGGCCACGCACGGTGCGGACACCCCACCTGACGAGGGTGAAGTGCCCGAAACGTCGCGTCGACCTGACGATGGTTGGACCGATACGGAATAATGGGGACGGACCACAGTTCGAGCAAAGAGAATGAGGGTTGCAATGGCAGCGATGAAGCCCCGCACTGGTGACGGGCCCATGGAGGTCACGAAGGAGGGCCGGGGCATCGTGATGCGCGTCCCGGTCGATGGGGGAGGGCGGCTCGTCGTCGAGATGAACGCCACCGAGGCCACCGATCTCCTCAACGCACTCAAGGGCGTCGTCGGCTGACCCAGCCACGACCGTAGACAACTCAGGGCCGCCCGATCGGGCGGCCCTGTGCGTTGTCCGGTCAGCCCCGGGCGTTGATCGCAGCCTGGTAGACGTCGACGGTCTCCTGGGCGATCTTGGCCCAGGAGAACTCGTCGATGCAGCGCTGGCGCCCGGCCTTACCGAACTGCTGTGCCATGTGCTGGTCACGCGTGAGGAGGTTTGTCTTGTTGGCGAATTCAGCCTCGAAGGCGTCGATGAACTCCCTGTCCCCGGCCCGCTCCGGGTCGTAGGGCACGAGCAGTCCGGTCATGCCGTCCTTGACCACCTCGGGGATGCCGCCGACAGCAGTTGCCACCACCGGGGTCTCGCAGGCCATCGCCTCCAGATTGACGATGCCGAGGGGCTCGTAAATGGAGGGGCACGCGAACACCGTCGCGTGGGTGAGCACCTGGCGAACGGCGGCGCGGGGCAGCATGTCGGCCACCCAGATGACCGGCGCGGACCGCTGCGCCTTCAGCTCTGCGAATGCCGTCTCGAACTCCGCCGCGATCTCCGGGGTGTCCGGAGCGCCGGCGAGCAGGACCACCTGCGTGTCCGGGTCGAACTGCTGCGCCGCGCGAACCAGGTGGACCAGACCCTTCTGCCGCGTGATCCGCCCCACGAACGCGACGGATGGCCGGTCCGGGTCCATGCCCAGCCCGGTCACGACGTCGGTCCCGTGGTCGGGGCGGAACTCGTCGGTGTCGATGCCGTTCTTGACGACGTGGACCTTGTCGGGGTCGAGGTCGGGGTAGCTCTCCAGGACATCGCGCCGCATGCCGGCGCTCACGGAGATGACGGCGTCGGCGGCTTCGTACGCGGTCTTCTCCGCCCAACTCGAGACCCGGTAGCCACCGCCGAGTTGCTCGGCCTTCCATGGGCGGTGCGGCTCGAGGGAGTGTGAGGTGACCACGTGCGGGATGTCCCTGAGGAGCCCCGCGAGGTGCCCTGCCATGTTGGCGTACCAGGTGTGGGAGTGCACCACGTCGACGTCCCCGACCGCCGCAGCCATGGACAGGTCGGCCCCCAGCACGCGGAGCGCCGCGTTGGCGCCGGCGGGGAAGTCCTCGGCGTGGGCGGTGGCGCCCTCGCGGGGTTCGCCCATGCAGTGCACCTCGACGTCGATCAGCTTGCGGAGTTGTGGCACGAGTTGCGCCACGTGGACGCCGGCGCCGCCGTAGATCGACGGCGGGTACTCGCGGGTCAGCAGGGAGAGCTTCATGGTCATACCCGAATCGTGGCACACGGGCGTGCTCCCTGACCCGGCGTGGTGAACATCCGAGGGCCACACGGGTGCTGTTCGTGGGATTTGGTGGATTCGGCGGTCGGCGCTCTCCAAAGGCAATAGGTTTTGTCCATGGTCGCTCGTCCGAAAGTACTATCCATCGTCCTTGCGGGTGGCGAGGGCAAGCGGCTGATGCCGCTCACCGCCGACCGCGCGAAGCCTGCGGTGCCGTTCGGCGGCACCTATCGCCTCATCGACTTCGTGTTGTCGAACCTCGCCAACTCGAACCTCCGGCAGATTGCGGTGCTCACCCAGTACAAGTCGCACTCGCTGGACCGTCACATCGCCAAGACGTGGCGCTTCTCCACCATGCTGGGCAACTACGTGGCACCGGTGCCGGCTCAGCAGCGCCTTGGCCCCCGCTGGTACCAGGGCAGCGCCGACGCGATCCACCAGTCCCTCAACCTCATCCGCGACGCGAACCCCGACTACGTCGTCGTCTTCGGGGCGGACAACATCTACCGGATGGACGTCGAGCAGATGATCGACGCCCACGTGGACTCCGGCCTCGGGGCCACGGTCGCCGGCATCCGCGTGCCGCGCCGGGACGCCACCGAGTTCGGCATCATCGACGCCGCGCCCGATCGTAAGATCAAGAGTTTCCTCGAGAAGCCGTCCGACCCGCCCGGGCTCCCAGACTCGCCGGACGAGTCCTTCGCGTCCATGGGTAACTACGTGTTCAGCCGCCACGCGCTGGTGGATGCCCTGCGAGCGGACGCCGAGAACCCGACCGCCCGCCACGACATGGGCGGCGACATCATCCCGTGGTTCACCGGCCAGGGGGAGGCCCAGGTCTACGACTTCAGGGACAACCAGGTGCCCGGCGCCACGGAGAAGGACGTCAACTACTGGCGCGACGTGGGCACCATCGACGCCTTCCACGAGGCGCACATGGACCTGGTCAGCATCGAGCCCGAGTTCAACCTGTACAACAGCGAGTGGCCGATCTGGACGGATCAGGTGCAGCTACCCGGCGCCAAGTTCGTCATCCGGGGCCGGGCTGAGGACTCGATCGTGTCTGCCGGCTGCATCATCTCCGGTGGTGAGGTGGACCGCACGGTGCTGAGCCCCAACGTCCACGTCGACAAGTGGGCCCAGGTCTCCGATTCGGTCCTCATGGACTCGGTTCGCATCGGCCGCGACGCCGTGGTGCGCCGGGCGATCCTCGACAAGCACGTCGTGGTCCCGGACGGCGTTCAGATCGGTGTCGATCACGAGCACGACAGGGCCCGCGGCTTCGCCGTGTCCGACACGGGCATCGTGGTCGTGGGTAAGGACGTCGTCGTCCCGCGCGACTGATCCGGGCTGAGCTGGCGGTCGCACATCGCCAACGGGCAGACGGAAACGCCAACAGACAAGCCCGAACGCCGACGAGAATCATCGACGCCCCCGATACGTCGGGGGCGTCGATGATTCTCGTCGGCGACAACGAATGCCCGTTGGCGTTCGGCTCTCAGCGTTGGCGTTTCGCCAGGAAGGGTGGCGTTCGCCTCGGACCGTTGGCGTTCGGCTCTCAGCGTTGGCGTTTCGTCCTGGCGGTTGGCGGTGGGCGCTCGGAGTCCGGGGGAGTCAGTCCTTGACGGCCAGCAGGAGACCGTTGCCGGCGGGCAACAGGGCCTGGGTGTAGGACTCGCTCGTCGTGACGGCGTCGAGGGCTTCACGGATGATGATCGACTCGTCGGTCTCGTCGTTCGGGTCGGCCACCTTGTTGTGCCAGAGGGCGTCGTTGACGATCAGTAGGCCCCCGTGGCGCAGCAGCCGAAGCGAGCCGGCCACGTACTCCACGTATTCAAGCTTGTCTCCGTTGATGAAGACGATGTCGTAGGCCCCGTCGCGGAGCTTCGGCATGATCTCGATCGGAGAGCCGGCGATGAGCCGGAAGCGGGAGGACGGAACGCCGGCCCGGTTGAAGATCTGCCGGGCGGGGATCTGGTTGTCCGCCTCGGCGTCGATCGACGTGAGGATCCCGTCGGGCCCCATGCCCTCGAGGAAGCTCAGCCCCGACCCGCCCATGACGGTGCCGACCTCGACGACGGCCTTGGCGCCGATCGCGCGAGTCAGCACCTTCAGCGTGGCAGCAACTCCGGTGGTTACGGGGGTGAGGCCCCCCAGGGTGGCGTCGTCCCGGGCCTGCGCGACCTCGGCGGACGGCTCGACGTAGTCCTCGGCGAAGGCCCAGCTGGCGGCGTTCGGGGGCTCAAGGTGCGTAGCTCGCTTGTTCACGCGCCCAAGCCTAGTCGCGGTGCGCACCAATTTGTCTCCCGCGGGCGGTTTCGGCGCAATGCGGCCTGTCGCTGAGCCCTAAGATGTCGGCATGGCTGAATCCGACATGACCCCGGTGTTCGGGCGGCTCCTCACCGCCATGGTCACCCCGTTCACCTCTGACGGAGCGGAGGTGGACTACGCCCAGGTGGCGCGGTTGGCGTCCCATCTGGTCGACGACCTGGGGCACGACGGGTTGGTGGTCAACGGCACCACCGGCGAGTCTCCGACCACCACCGACGAGGAGAAGCGCCGGGTACTCGACGCCGTGGTGACGGCGGTCGGTGACAGGGCGAGCATCGTGGCAGGGGTGGGCACCTTCTCGACGCGCCACTCGATCGAACTGGCGCGGCAGGCGGCCGAGGTGGGTGTGGACGGTCTCCTGGTCGTCACGCCCTACTACTCGCGCCCCCCAGCCGACGCGCTCGAGGACCACTTCGTGGCCGTGGCGGACGCCACTGAGCTGCCGGTGATGCTCTACGACATTCCGCACCGCGCCGGCATCCCCATCCCGGAGGACATGCTCATCCGGCTCGACGCGCACCCGCGTATCCGTGCGGTCAAGGACGCCAAGGCCAACATCGTCTCGTCGTCCGCCGTCTTGTCCCGGACCAACCTCGCCTACTACGCCGGAGACGACGCGTTCCTGCTGCCGCTCCTGTCAGTCGGAGGCGTTGGCGTCGTCGGGACCTCCACGCACTTCACCGCCTCCGCCGCACGCGAGATCATCGATCACTACCTCGCGGGGCGGGTCGAAGAAGCCATCCTGGCGAACCAGCACGCGCTGCCGGCGTTCCAGGGGGTGTTCGCGACGCAGGGCTGCATGATGGTCAAGGCGACCCTCGAGGCCCGCGGGTTCGACGTCGGGGCGTGTCGTCCGCCGATGGGCAAGGCCCCTGCCGACGCCGTCGCCTCGTATGTGTCTCTGCTCGAGGATTTGGGATTCGGCTCCTGAGCCCGGCCACTGGAACAATCTCGGCGCGTCGTGCGTTGAACCAGGGAGAGCCCGGCTCGCCTGGGAACAGTCACAGGCTGTTCACAGGTTGATCTGAGATAATTTTCTGCATGGAGAGGCGAACGATGTTCCGAGGACGTGGGGCCAAGAAGGTCACCGACTCCTCATGGACCGCGCCCACGTGGCAGGAACTCGTTCGGGACCACTCGACGCAGGTCTACCGGCTGGCCTACCGCCTGACCGGCAACCAGCACGACGCGGAGGACCTTACCCAGGACGTGTTCGTCCGCGTCTTCAAGTCGATTCACACCTTCCAGCCCGGCACCCTTGAAGGCTGGCTGCATCGCATCACCACCAACCTCTTCCTCGATCAGGCCCGGCGACGGCAGCGCATCCGCATGGATGCTCTGAGCACGGCGCCGGACCACGTGTGGGGCTCCTCCACCGGCCCTGCGGAGTTGCACAACGACGCCGAACTCGACGCGGACGTGGCGGCCGCATTGAAGGCGCTCAACCCTGAACAGCGGGTGGCCGTCGTGCTGTGCGACATCGAAGGGCTCAGCTACGAGGAGATCGCGGAGGTGCTGGACGTCAAACTCGGCACGGTGCGCAGCCGCATCGCGCGTGGACGCGCCGCGCTGCGCGACTCGCTGGCGCACCGGGCACCCACCGAAGGCCGCAGCAGATACCTGGGAGTGTCCTAGACGTGGGTTCCGGGCGATGTGATCGCTTTCACGCGGACCTGTCGGCGTACGTCGACGGGACGCTGCCGCATCGCCGCTGCGAGCAGGTCAGCCACCACATCGCCGACTGTGAGACCTGCCGCGACGAGGTGGCCAGCATCTCCAGCGTGTGCAGCACGCTGAGTGCCTGCGCCCGATCGTCGGCTCCGTCGTCGCTCACCTCGAAGCTGGAATCGATCGCCGGCGAACACGCCGAGGCACCGCTGTACATGGCCCCCGGCAGGGGGGAACTCCCGTCGACGCGTCGTCGACGTCAGCGCCTGGTCACGCAGGGAGGTGCTGCGCTTCTCGTGGCCGCGATGTCCGTCATGGTGCTGGCCGTGTTGATAGCGCCCGACCCTCGTCGTCTGGACGATCCAGTGCGGGCCGCGCGCGAGCAGTTCTCCCGCGCCACCGCAGCGGTGAGCGTCAACGAGGCGCTGGGCGCGGTCCTGCTCGCCCACGAGCGCGGTGCCGATCTCGGCGCACCGATCAGTTACGAGCCGCTGACCGGCGGCTCCATCGACGTTGTCATCTCGGAAACCCGGGCCGCCGACTGGCTGCGCCGCGCCGCCGACGCGGACCTCTCCCTCACGGGCGTGCAGCGCGTCTGGATCAGTGACGGCTCCGGCCTCTACCGCAGCGCAGAGGTACGGACGACCAAGCTTGAGGGCTACGGGGCCGAGCTGGAAGTGCTCGACGCCCGCGGGGACCGGTTCAGCTCGAGCTTCCTGCCCGAGGCGACGCCTGGAAAGGTCGAGGCCAGCAAACGCTGGAGTTTCACCGAGAGCTTCTGGTCGGAGCGCGTCGCTGGTCGGGAGGCGATCCGCCTCACGGCCACCGACAAGCACGGTCTCGTGGCGTCCTGGTGGTTGGATCTGGAGACCGACCTGGTGCTGTGGTCTGAACGCTACGACGGCACAGGCGAGGTCAGCCTGGCCTTCGGGTACACCGAACTGTCCTTCGACGAGCCCACGTTCGACACAGACACCTCGCTGACCCAGCTCATCTCCCTGCAGCCGGCCTCGGCCAGTGAACAGGACGGCTGGTGCGTCGGCCTGGAGCACTGCCCGCAATCCGTGGCAGGGCTGCCCCTGGTGGCCTACGCATCCTCGGAGCAGCGCGATGGCAGCTCCATGACACTGGTCTACTCGGACGGCTTCGAGACCGCGGTCGTCGGCTGGACCGACGGCGTCCTCGTGGGCGGGGAGACCTCCCGGACCCACCGCGAGCCGGGCATGCCGACGGTCATGGCCTGGCAGAGCGGGCCGGCTGTGGTGTCGGTGACATCGACGGGGACGACAGACCTCCTGGCGGAGGTGGCCGAAGCGCTCCCCGCAGAAGAGCCCCACGCCGAATCACTGCTCGATCGGACCGTCGCCGGTCTCGGTCGACTGGTCGGCGTGAGCTGACCTCCGGCGGACAGGTACCCTTACCCCTGTGTTCGGCATTGACGCGGCAGATCTTGTCCTCATCCTCGTTCTGGCCGTCGTATTGTTCGGTCCCGAGAGGCTCCCGGAGTATTCCCGGAAGCTGGCGCGGATCTTCGTGTACCTGCGCGGTATCGCCAACAACGCGAAGGGCACCCTGCGCGAGGAACTTGGCCCCGAGTACGCGGACCTTGAGCTGAAGGACCTGCACCCGAAGGCCTTCGTCGCCAAGCACATGCGCGAGGAGATCGCGACGATCGAGGAGACGCAGCGTGAGCTCAGGGAAGCCGCGGAGTCGCTGAAGCTCGCCTCCAAGGAGGTGGAGGGCGCCACCAAGTCCTCCATGACCGACGCCAAGACGGCGCTCAAGCAGGATGAACTGCCCTCGCCGGCGGCTGAGGAGGAGCTGGCACTGGCGGCGCCGTCGCACTCGCCCTACGACCCCGAGGCAACCTGACGGTCTCTCCGCGGGGGAGGGCGCTGGCGGCGTCGAGTCGACGATCAGGTGGCCAGGGGCAGTCGCGTCCCCAGGAGGCCCTTCTTGCGCGACGCCACCTGCTCGGCGAGCCCCGTGATGGCCTGGGCCGACGGGTGGTCGGGGTGGGACTCGACGATCGGGGTGCCGCGATCGCCGCCCGACAGCAGCGACTCGTCGAAGGGGATCTGCGCCAGCAGCGGAACCTCGTAGACGAAGCGCTCGGTGAGCGCCTCTGCCACCAGCGCGCCACCACCGCTGCCGAACAGCTCCAGGCGGTGGCTCTGCTCACAGTGGGGGCAGGTGGTCTCCATCCAACTCATGTTTTCGACCACTCCCAGGACTCGCTGCTCCAGGATGTGGGCCATCGTCCCGGCGCGCTCGGCCACCTCGGAGGCGGCGGTCTGCGGGGTGGTGACGACGAGCACCTCGGAGGAGGGGATCTTCTGACCCAGCGACATCGCGACGTCGCCGGTGCCGGGGGGCAGGTCCAGCAGCAGGTAGTCGAGATCGCCCCAGTACACGTCGGCGAGGAGCTGGGTCAGGGCGCGGTCCAGGATGGGGCCACGCCAGGCGACCACCTGGTCCCGGGAGGGCTTGAGCATGCCGATCGAGATGACGCGCAGGCCCCCCATCGCGGGCACCGGCATGATCATGTCGTCGACGACGGTGGGCCGCGCATCGCCGAGGCCGAGCAGGTCGGGGATCGAGTGGCCGTAGATGTCGGCGTCGAGGATGCCGACGGCGCGCCCCTGCTTGGCCAGGGCGAGCGCGAGGTTGACGGTGACGGACGACTTGCCGACGCCACCCTTGCCGGAGGCCACCGCCAGAACGCGGGTGAGATTGCCGGGCTGTGCGAAGGGGATGGCGCGTTGCTGCTGTCCACCTCTGAGCATCGTGCGCATGGCCTCGCGCTGCTCGTCGTTCATCACACCGAGCTCCACATCCACTGAGCTGACCCCGTCGACGGCGGTGACGGCGGAGGTCACGCGTCCGGTGATTTCGGATCGCATCGGGCACCCGGCAACCGTCAGGAGCACTCGGACGAAGACGTTCCCATCGTCGTCGGCACGGATCTCGTCGACCATCCCGAGTTCGGTGATGGGGCGTCGGATCTCGGGGTCCTCCACCTGATGGAGAGCGGCGCGGACGTGGGGGAGCAGCGGGTGTTCAGTCACGTCTCTTTACTACGTGCCAAACCCGATTCACGCAAGTTCCCGCCGTGCTTCCCCGACGCGGATCACCGTCGGCGGCTGCTTTCGTTCAGCGAGTCCGACAAGATGACGATACTGGTGGCCATGAGGGCGGGCAGCCAGATATCGGTCAACGCACCCAGGACCACCGCGACCGGCCCCAGGATGAGCGACGTCGTCAGCCGCTCGCGAAACCCGAGCCGGGTGCGTGAGCCGGGTGCCAGCAGGTACCGCCACACGAACGCGTAGATCACCGCGAACGCCCCCGCCACGGCGGCGCCCAGCCAGCCGCCGCCGCTGATGCGCCAGAGGGCTACGGCGCCGATGACCAGCAGCGCAAGATGCCCCGCGAGGAGCACGACGCCGAACCACCGCACCCTCGTCTCGGGTGCCGGAGGCAGTTCTGCGACGTCCTCGGGGCGGGGTTCGGTCACGTGGTCACGTCCTCGCCAGTGCGCTCCAGGCGTTCCGCCAACTCACGAAGCTCAGTGCGGAGCTCGCCCCTGACGAAGTCTCGGGTGGCCAGTTCGCCGAGGTTCATCCGGATGGCGGCGATCTCTCGGGCCAGGAAATCCATGTCGGCACGTGCCTGAGCGGCGATGCGACGATCATCGTCGAGGCTCATCTTGTCGCGAACCTCCTGCCGGTTCTGGGCGAGCAGGATCAACGGGGCTGCGTACGAGGCCTGGGTGGAGAAGAACAGGTTGAGCAGGATGAAGGGATAGGGGTCCCACTTGAGACCCAACAGCCCCACGACGTTGAGCGTGATCCACACGACAACGAACACAGTCATGTAGACGATGAACTTGCCGGTCCCCATGAATCGCGCAGCTGCCTCGGCGAACGCGCCGAACGCTTCAGAGTCGAGCTGGACCTTGGGCAGCAGCGGGCGGCGCCGTCCGGGTTCTGAGAGGGTCTCCCGCTCATAGCGCGCCATGGTTCACCTCCGTGGCCGGGCGGTCCATCTGGTCGCCGCGCCAGTCGTCCGGCAGCATGTGGTCGAGTACGTCATCGACGGTGACCGCCCCCACCAGGGCGCCGTCGTCGTTGACGACGGGCGCAACCACCATGTTGTACGTGGCGAGGAACCTGCTCACCTGAGCCAGCGGCGCCTGGGGATGCAGCGGCTCGAGGTTGTCGTCGAGCATGTTGACCACGAGCGTCGTCGGGGGTTCGCGCAGCAGACGCTGAAAATGCACCGCGCCCACGTAACGGCCCGACGGTGTCTCCAACGGGGGTCGGGTGACGAAGACCATGGAGGCCAGGGCGGGCGTCAACGACTCCTCCCGGGCGTGGGCAAGCGCCTCGGCGACCGTCGCCCCTGTGTCCAGGATGATCGGCTCCGGCGTCATCATGCCGCCGGCGGTGAACTCTTCGTACACGAGGAGCCGGCGCACGTCGGAGGCGTCCTCCGGTTCCATCCGCTGCAGCAGGTCCTCGGCCACGTCCTGCGGAAGATCCTTGATGAGGTCGGCGGCGTCGTCGGGATCCATCTCGCTCAGGATGTCTGCCGCGCGGGCAGTGTCCATCTGGGAGATCAGCTCGATCTGCTCATCCTCGGGGAGTTCCTCGATGGCCTCGGCGAGCGTCTCGTCGTCGAGCGCGTCGACGACGGCGGCCAGGGACTCGGGCTCGAGGTCGTGCAGTTCCCGCGCCACGTCGGCGGCCTTCATGTCGGAGAACTCGGCGACGAGGTGGGCAGCGGTGCGGCCCGTCTTGAGGATCAGCTCGGGGATCTCACGCCAGCCGACCACCTTGGGCGGGGTGCGGCCGCCCAGTCCGAACCGGCCCACGCCGGTGGTGGTGCGCAGGGCCACGGAGAGCAACTCCCATTCGCGGTTGCGCACCTGGTGCATGGACACGTCGAGGATCTTGGTGCGGTTCGTGCGCTCGATGCTGCGGTCGAAGAGATCGGCTGCGACGAGGATCTCCGATTCACGGCGCTGGAACTTCCGGGTGTCGACCTGTCCGAGGATCGCCACCTGATTAGGGGTGATGTCGCGCACCCGGATGATCGGCATGAAGATGCGGGCACGGGCGAAGAGCTCGACGACGAGGCCCTTCACCCTTGGAGCCTTGCCGTCGGTGCGCAGGTAGCACACGACGTCTTTGACCCGGCCCACCTGATCCCCGGCCGCGTCAACGATGGGCAAACCGATGACGCGCGAGATGAAGACCTGCGAATCCTTGGCGACCATGGGGCCAAATGTAGTGGACAAGCAGGCTGGAGAGTGGGGGCGCGGCAGGCAGCACGCTCAGATCGGACGGGTAGGATCGCTGGCGTGACCCAACCACCAGTGATTCCGAACAAGATCCTGCAGCTGAACTACCCGCAGCACGTGGCCGAGTATCCGACGTACGAGGAGGCCCAGGCCGCGGTTGACTACCTCGCCGATGAGAAGTTCGCCGTGGAGAACATCCTCATCGTGGGAACCAACCTGAGGCTGCTCGAACGAGTCACGGGTCGACGTACCTGGGGCAGTGTGCTCGGGGAGGGAGCAGTCTCCGGCATCTCCACCGGTCTGCTGGTCGGCCTGATGCTCGTGCTGTTCGTCGGCAACGGCAACTGGGCGATGCTCTGGGTGGGACTGGCCATGGGCATCGTGTTCGGCGTCTTGTTCCGCGCGCTGGCCTACTCGCTCAGCGGCGGCAAGCGCGACTTCAACTCGGCTCGCCAAACCGTCGCGACGAGCTACGAGATCCTCGCCGAGCACCGCGTGGCGCAAGAGGCGCGCGACCTGTTGGCCAGGCGTCCGGGCGCCCGGGCAGCTCAGTTCGAGTGACGGCCGAGCTCTGGGACTCCCGCTACTCCCATCCCAACTACCTGTTCGGCTACCGGCCCAACGACTTCCTCAAGGCGCAGGCCCGCCTGCTGCGCCCCGGCTCTCGGGTGCTGTGTCTAGGCGATGGGGAGGGGCGCAACGGCGTGTGGCTCGCGGAGCGCGGCCACAGCGTCGTCAGCCTGGACTTCTCGGGCGTGGCGCTCGCCAAAGCCGAGGCGCTGGCCGCCGAGCGCGGCGTCTCCATCGAGACCCGGCAGGTCGATCTGGCTCAGTGGGTCGACGACCCGGATCCGCCCCGTCCCTGGGACGCTGTCGTCGTGATCTTCGTCCACCTGCGCCCTGAGCTACGCCAACGGGTGGCGCAGGCCGTGACGAGGCAGAGCGCCCCCGGCGCCGCCCTGATCCTGGAGAACTACACCCCCGCGCAGCTCGCGCTCGGCACGGGCGGCCCCAAGCAGCCCGAACTGCTGACCACGCGCGAGGACGTCCTGGCCGACTGGCAGGGCTGGCACCTCGACGTTCGGCTGGTCGAACGCCGCATCTTCGAGGGAATGGGGCACCAGGGGCTGAGCTCGGTCGTGCAGGCGCTGGGCCTGCGGACGGGCCCCGAGGTTGACCCCGTCGCCTCGACCGGCCACCGGGTCGGGTAGGTTTTCTGGCGTAACTCGTCGTGAGCTGAGGAGGCCGCCGTGGAACTCAACTGGACCGTCTACAACCCCGAGACGCCCGCCGAGCGCGTACTGATCGTCGGGCCCAGCCTTGGGGGCAACGCCACCCATCAGTGGACGCCGGTCGCCGCGCAGCTCATCCACGAGGCGAGGGTGATCTTTGTCGACCTCCCCGGGACGGGGCTGGCGCCGGTGTGGGACGACGAGGTCGAGCCGTCGCTCGACGAACTGGCCGCCGGAATCGCCCAGGTCGCCGACAAGATCCGCGCCGAGGAGGGCGACGTGCCCATCTGGTTCGCAGGCCTGTCGATCTCCGGTGCCGTCGCGCTGCACGTGGCGCGCGATTACCCGGAGAAGTTCGCAGGCGTCGTCATGGTGGCGTCCGCCGCGAAGGTGGGGGAGCCCGACCGGTGGCGCGAGCGAGCCGACATGGTCGAGGAGAAGGGCACCCAGGTCCTGGTCGACGAGACCGTCAAGCGGTGGTTCACCCCGACGTTCCGCGCTCAGCGTCCCGCCGTCGTGGACGCGATCATGGAGGGGCTCTCCGTCGCCGACGACCACTCCTACGCGCAGCTGTGCCGGGCACTCGCTGAGCATGACATGCGCGAAGAGCTCTCCCTCATCCGCATCCCGGTGATCGCCATTGCCGGCGAACGGGACTCCTCCACGCCACTTGAGAACGTCGAATACGTCGCCGAGACCGTCCTGCGCGGAGGTCTGCACATCATCGACGGTGCGGCCCACCAGGTGCCGGTGTCGCACCCGACCGAGGTCGCCACGATCATCCGGCCCCTGCTGCACCGTCGCCGGGAGTCGCGCGTGGTCAGCGAGTCGGAGGACTGAGCTCAGCACGCTGGGCCCAGCCCGGCGCTACTTCTGCAGGTCCGCGAGCCAGGCCTCGACCGCCTCCGCCTCCCGCGGCAGGGCCTCCGAGAGGTTGACCGGGTCGCCGTCGGTGATGAGGATGTCGTCCTCGATGCGGATGCCGATGCCGCGATACTCTTCGGGCACCAGCAGATCCGTGGACTTGAAGTAGATGCCCGGTTCGACGGTGATGATCATGCCCGAGTGCAGCGTGCCGAGGCGGTAGTTCTCCATCTTCGCGCGCGCGCAATCGTGCACGTCGAGCCCGAGGTGATGGGAGGTGCCGTGCACCATCCACCGCCGGTGGAAGCCACCCTCCTCCGCGAGCGACTCCTCGGCCGTGCACGGCAGGATGCCGAGCTCCTCGAAGAAGTGCGCCAGCACCGTGATCGCGGCGCGGTGCACGTCGGCGAAGAGGTTGCCGTCCCGGCACGCTTCGATCCCTGCGGTCTGCGCGGCCAACACGGCGTCGTACACGCGCCTCTGCGGCTCGCTGAACGTGCCGCCCACGGGCATGGTGCGGGTGATGTCGGCCGTGTACAGCGAGTTCACCTCCACGCCGGCGTCGAGGAGAAGCAGATCACCGTCGCGCAGATCGCCGTCGTTGCGGATCCAGTGCAGCGTGTTGGCGTGATCGCCGCCCGCCGAGATGGTGTCGTACCCGACGGCGTTGCCCAGGTGGCGGGCGTGCAGACCGAAGATGCCCTCAACCCACCGCTCGCCCCGGCCGTTGGCAACGGCGTTGGGGAGTTCCCGCGCCACGGCCTCGAACCCGGTGCGGGTGGCGTCGCACGCGCGGCGCATCTCGGCGACCTCGAAGTCGTCCTTGATGAACCGCGCCTCGGAGACACATCGCTCCAGGTCCCCGTCCAGCGCGGTGGTCTGGTCCCCCCGGGCCTCGTCGACGATGGCCGTCACCGACGGGTCGGCCTCCCTTATCACCAGCAGGCTCTGGCCGGCTTCGCTCAGCACCGACGGCAGCTCGGAGATCGCGCGACACTCGAAGCCGACTGCCGACTGCAGTTCCTCCAGCGAATCGCGCTGGCCCACCCAGACCTCGCCGTAGCGGGGGTCGGCGTAGAACTCCCGATCGGTGCGGGGGGCGCGCGGGCGGAAGAACAGCGTCGACTGCTCATCCCTGATCACCAGCACTGCGTCGGGCTCGCGGTCCTCGCCCAGCCCGGTGTAGTAGGCGAAGGCTGTGTGCGGCCGGAACCGGTAGTCGGTGTCGTTGGAGCGCACCTTCAGGGGGCCCGCGGGGATCACCAGCGTCTTGCCCGGAAACTCGGCGGCGAGCTTCTCGCGGCGGGCCGGAGTGTGGTCGGCGGCGGGGAGCCGCTCCGGCAGATCGTCGGAGTAGGGTGCCCAGTCGGCGACGATGAACTTCTTGAATGCCTCGGAGTAGGGGTCGCGGCGGTTCGAGGAGGCATCAGGAGACTCAGTCATGCCGGCCACTTTACGCGGCGCGCGCGGCTGCTCACACTTCGCTCAGCCGCGGTAGAGGTGGTCGGTGCTGGCCCGCTGGGCGCAGCACCAGCGGGCGGCCGCCTGGCCGCGGGCGACGGCGGCCACCACGGGCAGGCCGTCGAGCACCCGGGCGCTGAGGAAGCCGACCGCCAGGGAGTCGCCGGCGCCGTTCGTGTCGACCAGCGGGAGGTCGGACGGCGGGGCCGGGAACTCCTCGTAGCCGTCCGCATCGGCTACCGCGCACCCGCGTGCGCCCAAGCCGATGACGACGGTGGCGTCCGGCCGACGGCGCATCAAGGCGCGCGCGAGTTCCTCACCCTTCGAATTGGCGGCGGAGGCGAACAGATAATGCGCGCCGTCAACGAAGGCGCGGCGGTACGGATCGTCGAGGTCAGCGACGTCCTGGAGATCGCAGGCCACGGTGGCCCCCGCGGCATGCGCGCCGGGGATCAGGTGTCGCGCCCAATTGGCGAGGTTCATGTGCACGAGCTGAACGCCGGCCAGAATCTCCGTGGCGCGCGGCGGATCGAGGTCGAGGTGGCCCCGGCCGTCGTAGAAGTTCTTCCGCGACCCGTCACTGCCCATGATGTTGACGCTGCGCGCAGTGCCCGAAGGATCGTTGAAGACCCCACGCTGGTCGATCCCATCGCGGGCGAAGGCCGCCCGGACCATGCCGCCTGCCGGGTCGTCGCCCAGCGAGCCGATGAAGCCGGTCCGGTAGCCCAGCTGGGCATAGCCGCGGGCGGCGTAGCCACCCGCCTGGCCGACGTAGTCGCGGTTCTCGGTGAAGTTCGACTCACGAGACCAGTCAACGTCCGCTCCCGCCAGGTAGACGTTCGTGTCCACCCCGGCGTTGCCGACCACCACCACGTCCAGCGTCACGCTAGACCTTGCGGATCATGATGGAGTCGATGGCGTGGGTGTGGTCCTTGAGCAGGATCGCCGTCGCGCGGCCACGGGTCGGGGCAATGTTCTCGCGGAGGTTGGGCCCGTTCGTCTCTTCCCAGACCTGCTCGCCGACGGCCACCGCCTCCTCATCGGACAGTTCGGTGAACCGCTTGAAGAAGCTGCGCTCGTCGGTGAACGCCGTGCGGCGAAGCTCCATGAACCGTTCCATGAACCACGCCTTGATGTGATCCTCGTCGGCGTCGACGAACACCGAGAAGTCGAAGAAGTCGCTGACCGCGAGCCCGGTACCTCCATCCGCGACCGTCCGCGCGGGCTGCAGGACGTTGAGGCCCTCGAGGATGAGGATGTCGGGGCTCTCGACGACCACGTGCTCGCCCTCGGCGATGTCGTAGATCATGTGGCTGTAGACCGGCGC
Organism: Tessaracoccus flavus; assembly: GCF_001997295.1. NCBI lineage: Bacteria > Bacillati > Actinomycetota > Actinomycetes > Propionibacteriales > Propionibacteriaceae > Tessaracoccus > Tessaracoccus flavus. The sequence goes on along the minus strand of NZ_CP019605.1, from coordinate 2,172,143 downwards.
CGTGACGCGCGGCTCACCGGACTTCACGGCCATGACGAACTCCAACAGAGCGCGGCGGTTGTAGGACTCGGGGAAGCCTTTGTTCTCGAGGAGCCCCCGCTGCTCCAGTTCGGAGTTCGGGTAGAGGAAGCCGTCGGTGGTGACGAGGTCGACGCGCGGGCTGCCCGGCGCACGACGCAACAGCTCCTGCAGGAGTCGGGAGACCGTCGACTTGCCCACTGCGACCGACCCCGCGACGGCGATGACGAACGGGGTTCGTCGCTCGTTGAGGCCGAGGAAGTCGTTGCTCTGCGCGAACAGCCTGCCGGTGTTGGCCATGTGGAGGTGGAGCAGCTGGGTCAGCGGACGGTAGACCTCCGCGATGTCGCGCACCGACGTCGGGTCGCCGATGCCGCGCAGGCGCGCGAGCGTCTCCTCGTCGAGGTCGATCTCGGTGGCGTCTGCGAGGTCCGCCCAGGCGCGACGGTCGAGCGTGACGTAGGGTCCGGGCACCGGCACTCCTTCGTGGTCGTGGACGCGGGCCAGCCTAGCGGGCCGGGGGCATCGTCGCCCCAGTTCCCGAGGCGTCGGTCGACGGACCCGCAACCCAGAGGGGAGAGACCCCCACGGCATGGGATGTCAAGAAACGCGCAGCCATCATGTACGGTTTTCGCCGTGTGTGGAATTGTTGGATACCTCGGACATCGTGACGGACTCGACGTCGTACTGAGCGGGCTACGCAGGCTGGAGTACCGCGGGTACGACTCGGCGGGCATTGCAGTGCCTAGCGAGGGGAAGATCGAGTGGCGCAAGCGGGCGGGCAAGATCGGTAACCTGGCCTCCGAGATCGACGAGCGGCCCATGCCCTCTGGGGGCGTCGCGATCGGTCACACGCGGTGGGCCACGCACGGCGCCCCGACTGACCGCAACTCCCATCCGCATGTCGCGGGGCGGATCGCGATCGTGCACAACGGCATCATCGAGAACCACGATCAGCTGCGCGCCGACCTGGGCGTCGAGGAGTACGGCTCGGACACGGATTCCGAGGTCGCCGCGCACCTGCTGCGGCGCGAGGTCGAGGGCGGCAAGGGGCTCGTCGACGCCATGCGTGCCGTCGTCGCTGTCCTCGAGGGAGCGTTCACTCTGGTGGCGATCGACGCAGCCGACCCGCAGCGCATCGTCGCCGCCCGGCGCAACTCTCCTCTGGTCGTGGGAGTGGGGGAGGGCGAGTACTTCGTCGCCTCCGACGTGGCCGCGTTCATCGAGTTCACCAGAGAAGCGATCGAGCTGGGGCAGGACCAGATCGTGGAGCTCACGCCGGCCGGGGTGAGCATCACCACGTTCGACGGCCAGCCTGCGCAGACCAACGAGTTCCACGTCGACTGGGACCTCGCGGCCGCCCAGAAGCAGGGCTACGACTGGTTCATGCGCAAGGAGATCTTCGAGCAGCCCAAGGCCGTGGCCGACACTCTGCTCGGGCGCCTCAACGAGCGGTGCGAACTCGTGCTGGACGAACTGCGGATCAGCCCCGAGACGCTCCGCCGGATCAACAAGATCGTCATCATCGCCTCTGGCACCTCCTTCTACTCCGGGCTGGTGGCCAAGTACGCCATCGAGCACTGGACCCGCATCCCGTGCGAGGTGGAGCTGGCCTCCGAGTTCCGCTACCGCGACCCGATCATCGATCCCATGACGCTGGTGGTGACGATCTCCCAATCCGGTGAAACCGCCGACACGCTCATGGCCATCCGGCACGCGCGCGAGCAGCACGCCAAGGTGATCGCCATCTGCAACACCAACGGTGCCACGATCCCGCGCGAGTCGGACGCGGTGATCTACACGCACGCCGGGCCGGAGATCGGCGTCGCCTCCACCAAGGGCTTCACGACACAGCTCATCGCCTGCTACCTGCTCGGCCTGTACCTGGCCCAGGTGCGCGGCATGAAGTACGGCGACGAGATCGACGCCCTGCTGCGCGAACTGGAGCGCATGCCCGCAGCGATCCAGCACATGCTCGACCAGCAGCAGCAGGTCCTTGACCTCGCGCGCGAGTTCGTCGACTCGCCGTCGGTGCTGTTCCTCGGTCGCCACGTGGGCTACCCCGTCGCCCTCGAGGGGGCGTTGAAGCTGAAGGAGCTCGCCTACATCCACGCCGAAGGCTTTGCTGCGGGAGAGCTGAAGCACGGGCCGATCGCGTTGATCAACGACGGGCTGCCCGTGTTCGTGGTGGTCCCACCGCGCGGGCGCGATCAGCTGCGCGACAAGGTCATCTCCAACATCTCCGAGGTCCGTGCCCGCGGCGCGAAGACCATCGTCCTCGGCGAGGCCGACGACGCCGAGGCGCGTGCTGCGTCGGAGGTCTACATCGAGCTGCCCAAGGTGTCCACCCTCCTCCAGCCGCTGGTGTCGATCATCCCGCTGCAGTTGTTCGCCTGCGAGCTCGCGACCGTCAAGGGCCACGACGTCGACCAGCCCCGCAACCTGGCCAAGAGCGTGACCGTCGAGTGACGCCGCGTCCCTGAGCCTCATCCGGGAGCGAACCGGGCGCCGGGCGAGTGCCATTAGGGTGGGGCCATGATCGTGGGAATCGGAACCGACCTCTGCGTGATCGAGCGCTTCAAGACGATGCTCGAACGGAGACCGGGGCTCGCGGAGCGGCTCCTGACCGAAGGGGAACGAGCGCTCTCCATCGAGTCCCAGGCGGCGCGGTTCGCAGCCAAAGAGGCCCTGGCGAAGGCGCTCGGCTCACCGGGCGGGATGCGGTGGCTCGACTGCGAGGTCATCAAGACCGACGACGGCGAGCCGAGGTTCGTCACCTCCGGTTCCGTGGCGGCCCGGATCGAAGAGCTGGGCATAGAGACCATCCATCTGTCCATCAGCCACGACGGTGGCTTCGCGACGACGATGGTGGTGTGTGAACGATGAGAACGGTCGTCTCCTCCGCAGAGATGCGGGCCGCTGAGCAGGCGGTCTTCGCGAGGGACCCTGAGGCCGACCTCATGGGTAAGGCCGCGGCAGCCATCGCGCGGATCGCCGACGACGTCGCCCCCGACGGCGCGGTGCTCGTCGTGGCGGGGGCCGGCAACAACGGCGGGGATGGTCTCTTCGCGGCCGCACTCCTCGCCGAGCGTCGCCCCGTGCTGTTCTGGAGGGCCTTCCGGGACGCGCACGCCGCAGCGGTCGCCGCAGCCCGCGCGGCGGGGTGCCGGGAGGTCGACGCCGTCGGAGCGGTGGCGGCACTCGCCGACTGTTCGCTCGTCATCGACGCCGTCACCGGTCTCGGCTCGAGGCCGGGGCTGCCTCTTGCGCTGCAGACGCTCGTCGACGCCTGCGACGCCGCCACCGTGCCGGTCCTCAGCGTCGACCTCCCCAGCGGCCTCGACGCCGACTCGGGGGCGCTGCACCCGAGTTTCTCGGCCGAGCACACCGTGACGTTCGGCTCCGTCAAGCCGTGCCACGTGCAGCAGCCGGCCGCCTCCCGCTGCGGGCGTGTGCACATCGTCGACATCGGGGTCACAGTGCCCGATACGCAGCTGCGCGTGGCCGAAGCCGCCGACGTCGCACGCTGGTGGCCGCGCCCCGACGCCTCGTCCGACAAGTACTCGCGCGGCGTGGTCCTGGTCGATACCGGATCCGAGCAGTACCAGGGGGCGGCGGTTCTCAGCTGCTCGGGCGCGCTCCACGCCGGGGCAGGGATGGTCCGCTATACCGGCCGCGCAGCGTCGGGGCTGATCCTGTCACGGTTCCCGAGCGTGGTCGTCGGCGAGGGGCGCGCGCAGGCCATCGTCCTCGGCTCGGGCTGGGGGGATTCCGACGGCGGCGAGGGCCGCGTGGCGCTCGCCCGGATGCACTCGCTCCCGGCGGTGGTCGACGCTGACGCGCTGCACTGGCTGCCCGGGGGGCGCCTGGACGGCTGGCTGCTCACCCCCCACGCGGGAGAGTTGGCGCGTCTCCTCGGCTGTACCCGGGCCCACGTCGAGGCGCATCCCCTCAGCTGCGTGCGCGAGGCGGCGAGACACACGGGGGCGACCGTGCTGCTCAAGGGGGCGACCCAGTACGTCGCCGAACCCTCCGGCCGGGTCACGATCGCGGTGGCCGGGCCGCCCTGGACGGCGCAGGCGGGATCGGGGGATGTGCTCGCCGGCATCTGCGGGGCGTTGCTGGCCGCAGGCCTGCCGGCGTGGCGCGCCGGGGTCCTGGGGGCGAGCATCCAGGCGATGACAGCAGCCGCCAACCCCGGGCCCTACACGCCCGACGAACTTGCCGCCAGGCTGCCGGCCATGATCGCTCAGCTGTCGAGCAGTCCCTTGGCGAGGTAGGAATCCGCCGAGAAACCCGGAGGGATGACGAAGACCGCTGACCCGATGGCGGTCGTCCACTCGTTGAGGGCGTCGCCGACGTCGAGCTTGCGTTGTACCGGGATGAACTGGTCCGCGATGCTCGCCTGGAAGGCAGTGAAGATCAGCCCCGCCGTGGTCACAGGCGCCCCGTCCACCCACTCCTCATGGGTGTAGTTGAGCGCTCGTCGCAGCATCTGCCGGCCCGAGTTCTCAGCGGGATGGGAGACCCTCACATGGGCGTCGAGGGGGATCGCAGGCGCGCCGTCCACGACAGCGTCAAGGTCGACGTCGTCGAGTTCCCCACCGCCGGTCAAAGGAGCGCCGCTGGCGAGGTCCCTTCCGATGGAGGCCTCCTGCCGGTCCCGGGTCAACTCGTCCCAGGTGTCCATGTGCATCTCGATGCGGCGGATCACCAGCTGGGTGCCGCCGGCCAACCAGTCGTCGCCGGAGATCACGGCGGTCAGCAACTCGTCGCCGGTCGGGTTGTGCGAGCCGTCGACCTGCCCGAAGTGGTTGCGCCCGGTGATCGCCGCGCCGCTGGCATCGACCGGCCGCCAGTTGCCCGGCTGGGACCAGCGCCGTTTCGCGAACGGGGCGGCGTCCGCGACGAGGCGACGCACCGCATAGGAGACGCTCGTGGCGTCGTCCGCCGACACCCAGACCAGTAGGTCGCCCCCCGACCAGCGCGATTGCAGCTGGTCATGATCCATCGGGGGGATCTCCTGGAAACCCGCCGGGCGGCGTGCGCTGAGCCCCTCGAGGTCGAAGATCCGTGGCCCCAGCCCGACCAGCACTGTCATCGACACGCCTGGTTGGGCCAGGTCGGGGGTGGTGTCCCCGGGGACGGGGCGCCCTTCAGCCAGGGCGGCGATCGTCGGGCTCCAGACGCGCATGAGCCGCCCGAGCGCGGCCTTGTCGGTCCCGGCCAGGAGGTCGAGCGCGACGAGCTCCCCGGCGGCCGGCTTGCCGGTGAAGATCCCAGCCTGGTGCTCTCCGTAGGGGGAGTACGACTGGCCGACGACCCCCGAGCGGGGGCTGTCCAGCTGTTCGCCGGAGGCGGGGCTCGCGGAAGCGCGACCTGCGACGATCCCGGCGGCGCCCGCGATGCCAGCGGCGCCCGCGTATCCGAACACGCTTCTGCGGCTCACGTCGGGAGGGGTCATGGGGTCAGTCTAGTCGCCGCTGGCCGCCGGGCAGACCCTGGTGGGGTACCCCCCTGGGTATCAAGCGCTATGCTGCACGTGTGAAGTGGAAGTTTGCCCCCGCCGCCCTGTTTCTCGCCGCAGTGGTCGGCTGCTCCGCCGCCGCAGAGCCCGCAGCACCCCAGGTCCTGGCCGCCGATCCCTGGGTGCGAACCACCGACGGTGCCGAGCGTCCCGAGATGACCGCCGTCTTCGTCAGCCTCACCAACCCGTCCGAGGAGGACCGCGTGCTGGTCAAGGCAGACTGCGGCGACGTCGCCCAGAAGGTCGAGCTCCACGTCATGGAGAAGGTCGACGGCGAGATGGTCATGAAGGAGGCCGAGGGGGGCTTGCCCATCCCGGCGGGTAAGCACGAGCATCTCGCTCCCGGCGGCCCGCACATCATGTTGATGGGTCTCACCCGCGAGCTGCCGGCCGGCAGCGAGGAGGTGGAGTGCACCCTCACCCTTGACGATGGCCAGAGCATCGAGATCGTCGCGCCGGTCAAGCAGTTCACCGAAGAGCAGGACACGTACCACACCCACGAGGCTGACGGCTGAGGCTGGACTACGCCGCGACCTCGGGTCCGCGCACGGCCATCCTGATCGCCTTCTCGTAGTGCCCGACCAACTCGTCGCAGAGCCGCGCCCACGTGCGGTCCAGGATCGAGTCGCGGGCCGCGTCACCGAAGGCCCGGCGCTTCGCGTCGTCGCCGATGAGATCCGCGGTGTGCGAGCGGAGCTCATCGAGGTTCCCCGGCTCATAGAGCCATCCGGTGCGCGACTGGTCGATGAGGTCGATGGGTCCACCGCGGCGGGGAGCGATGACCGGGAGTCCCGACGCCTTGGCCTCCTGGATCGCCTGACAGAACGTTTCCAGCTCGCCGGGGTGGACGAAGAGGTCGAGGCTCGCCAGCGCGACAGCAAGATCCTCGCCTGTCAGCTGGCCGAGGAAGGCAGCGGAGGGCATTGAGGCCTCGAGGTGCCCGCGCAGAGGCCCGTCTCCGATGATGACGAGCCGCGTGCCAGGCACGTCCGCGACAGCGGCGAGGTCTTCGACCCTCTTCTCGGTGGCAAGCCGCCCCATGAAGCCGATCAGCCGTTCCCCGTTCGGGGCGAGCTGACGGCGAAGGTCCTGGCTGCGTTTGGCGGGGTGGAAACGCACCGAGTCGACGCCGCGGCCCCACACCCCGACGCGGGGGATGCCTTGCGCGACGAGTTGGTCTCTGGCGAAGGTTGAGGGCGCGAAGTTCAGCGACGCGAGCGAATGCACCTGGCGCACCTGGTGCCACAGGACCGGCTCGAGCTGCGGGAACCCGTAGCGGGTGGCGTAGGTGGGGACCTCGGTCTGGTAGATCGCCACGATCGGCAGGTTCAGGCGGGTTGCCACGGAGGCCGCCTTGTATCCGAGCGAGAAGGGCGCCGCGAGGTGCACGACGTCGGGGGCGAACTGGGCAAGGAGCCTGCTCACGTGGAAACCCGTCGTGGTGGCGACCCGGACCGCTCCATACCCGGGCAGACCGATGGACGGGACGGCCTCGACTGGGAACCCCGCATAGCTCTCGGGCGTGCGCCCCCCGTCGGAGGGGGCGATGACGAGGGCCTCGTGTCCACGGGCGGCGAGGTGCTCCAGGATACGGAGCACGGAGTTGGTCACACCGTTGATCTGGGGGAGGAATGACTCCGCAATGATGGCTACTCGCACAGGTGCATTCTACGCGACGAGGTGACGGGATCGGTGTCTCAAGGGGAACGGCACGTGAACGGACAGGAACAAACGGGCTTGTCGGGGGCGTAATCGGCACGGCGACCCGCGCCCGGTTCGGTAATTCCGGCCCCACAGCGTAGACTTAACGGGCCCGGTAAGGCGGCCATAGCCGTAATGTGACATGAGCGGGCGTTCGAGTGCCCCGAATCTGGGGCCCACCGGCCCGTAATCCCGGGCCTACTAGACCCCGCAGAGGACACCTCTTTCATGACTTCACCACGCCCCAAGCAGCGTTGGACCCCCGAGCAGCGAGCCGCCAAGGGCCGCGCCCCCCAGCGACGCGGCGGTGCCGCTCCCACCGGCGGCGCCCTCAACCGCAAGCAGCGCCGCGCTCTCGAATTCGGCGACCGCCCCGCCCCCGAGCGTCGTGACGACACGCGCTCGGCTGCCGGTGCCGGCGAAGATCGCCGCAAGACCTACTCCCAGGACCGTGATGATCGTCCGCGTCGCGATGATCGTTTCTCCCGTGATGATCGTCCGCGCCGCGACGACCGTTTCTCCCGTGATGATCGTCCGCGCCGCGACGACCGTTTCTCCCGTGATGATCGTCCGCGCCGCGACGACCGTTTCTCCCGCGATGATCGTCCGCGCCGCGACGACCGTTTCTCCCGCGATGATCGCCCGGCTCGCGACGACCGTTTCTCCCGCGATGACCGTCCCCGCAGGGACGATCGCTTCTCCCGCGACGAGCGGCCGCGACACTCCAGCCAGTACGGAGAGCGACGCGACGACAGCCGCCGCGGCTCCATGCAGCCGCGCTTCGATTCGCGCTGGCCGAGCGAACCGCGTGGTCACGAGGAACGTCGTCGCCCCTTCGACCGGGACGACCGTCGGCCGCGCTTCGACCGCGACGATCGCCGTCCGGACCGCGAAGAGCGTTCGAGCGCGTGGGACGAGGACGGCAGTGACCAGATGAGCTGGTCGGCCACCACCGTTGAGGGAGCCGAGGGCGACATCGCCTCGGGCTTCCTGGAGCTCGGCGTCGCCGAGCCGCTCGTGCGGGTCCTGGCCACGCAGGGGATCACCGAACCGTTCCCGATCCAGGCGGCCACGATCGGCGACGCCATCAAGGGCCGCGACGTGCTCGGCCGTGGGCGCACCGGGTCGGGCAAGACCCTCGCCTTCGGACTGCCGCTCCTCACGCGCCTCGCCGAGGGCAGCCCCGTGGGCAGCCCCCGCGCAATGATTCTCACCCCGACGCGCGAGCTGGCGCTTCAGATCGCCGACGTGCTGTCCCCGCTCGCGTCTGCGCTCGGCCTGCACCTCACGCTCATCGCCGGCGGCATGTCCTACGGGCCCCAACTCAAGGCCTTCGAGCGCGGCGTCGACATCGTCGTCGCCACCCCGGGCCGCATGATCGACCTCATGGAGCAGGGCGCCGCCGACCTCAGCCAGGTGCAAGTGACGGTGCTCGACGAGGCCGACCACATGGCCGACCTGGGCTTCACCAAGGACGTGCGGACCCTGTTGGACGCCACCCCCGAGGGAGGTCAGCGCCTGCTGTTCTCCGCCACTCTGGACGGAGCGGTCGACTCCCTTGTGCGCGTGTACCTCAACGACGCCGTCACCCACGAGGTCGACTCGAGCCAAGCGTCGGTCACGACCATGCATCACCGACCGCTCCTCGTGCGCCCGCACCACAAGAACCAGGTGACGGCCGAGATCGCCAACCGCGACGGCCGCACCGTGCTCTTCGCCCGGACTCAGATGGGCACCGACCGCATCGCCGGGCAACTCCGCGAGGCCGGCGTCATGGCTGGCTCACTTCATGGTGGCCTCACCCAGGGGGCGCGCGCCCGGATCCTCGCGGCGTTCCGTGAGGGGACCGTGCCGGTGCTGGTGGCCACCGATGTGGCTGCCCGCGGCATTCACGTCGACGATGTCACCCTCGTGCTGCAGGTGGACCCGCCGCGCGACTCCAAGGACTACCTCCACCGTGCCGGCCGCACCGCGCGCGCCGGACACGAGGGTGTTGTTGCCACGGTCGTGCTGCCGCACCAGCGGAAGATGACCCAGCGGCTGCTCGGCCAGGCGGGGGTCAAGACCCACGCCCTCGAGGTCGAGCCGGGAAGCGAAGAGCTGCGTGAGGCCACCGGTGCCCGCCCCACCTCCGGTGTCGAAATCGCGGAGTCGGACTACCTCGCGCTCATCGCGCCCAAGCAGCAGGCACGTCGTCGTCCCGACGGCAACCGTGGCAAGCGTCCCTTCCGCGGTGGCGGTCGCGACCGCAGGGACCGCCGCTACTGAGGCCAGGTGCCCTCCGAGTTGGCCGGCCCGTCCGTCGCCAACCGAAAGGCCCGAACGCCAACGAGGATCAGGACACGCCAACGAACTGTCGTTGAACGCCAACTGATCCAGGGCAACGCCAGCGGGTAGGTGGAAACGCGAACCGTCTGCCGACAACGCCAATCGTCAAGGCTGTGTGCCGACGAGACTCAGCGACGCCCGCGAAATATCGCGGGCGTCGCTGGTTTTCGCGGGGGTCCCGGTGTGACGGTTGGCGTTGCGGTCGGTCGGTTGGCGTTTCGCGCTCCCGGTTGGCGTCGGGGCGTCCCCGTCGTTTCCCTGGACCGCGGCGAGGCACACGACAAGCCTTCGGGGCCAGCGGCTGCCGTTCCCCATTCTCGATAGCGACAGCGTAGGATTGGCCGCTGCCATGGAAGAACCCACACTCCGCGTCGCCGACAGGTCAGACGCCCCCGAACTGCTGCGCGTCATCCGTGCGGCCTTTTCGGCGCGCAGGCGCGTTGATCCGCCGGCAGAGGCGCTCGCCGACGACCTGCCCGACATCGAGCGCGCGCTCGACGCCGGCGTCGGCGTCGTCGCTGAACTGGGCGGCGTCATCGTCGCGGGCCTGCTCATCGACATCTCCGGCGCCGTGGCGACGCTGAGGCGCGTCTCGGTGGTGCCGGAGGTGTCGGGCCACGGCGTAGCGCGAGCGCTGGTCGGTGGAGCCCTGACGCTGGCGGCCGACCTGGGCGCCCGACGTGCCGAGCTCTTCGCGCGCGAGGAGTTTCCCGAGCTGATCGAGTGGTGGCGCGACCACGGGTTCGTCGTCCTAGGACCGGCGCCGCACGGGGTCCGCATGGGCCGGGACCTGCCGGTCATCCGCGATGTACCCACCGCCGACGACATGCTGGACCTCGGCCGACGCCTCTCCCGCATCCTGCGCAAGGGCGACCTCATCGTCGCCACCGGCGACCTCGGCGCGGGCAAGACCACCCTCACGCAGGGCATCGGCGAGGGCCTCGGTGTGGCGGGTCCGGTGACCTCGCCGACCTTCGTCCTGTCGAGGGTGCACGCCAGCCTGGGTGGCGGCCCGGATCTCGTTCACGTGGACGCCTACCGGCTCGGCGACGCCTCGGAGCTGGCGGACATCGACCTCGACGAGACCCTCGCGCAGTCGGTGACCATCGTCGAATGGGGCAGCGGGCTGGCGGAGTGGCTGGCCGACGACCGGCTCGAGATCGACATCGTGCGCGGGCAGGCGGGCGACACCCGCACCGTGTATCTCACCGGGATCGGGCCCCGCTGGGCCGGAGCCCTTGACAACCTGCGGGAGCAAGCATGACGTGGACCCTCGCCATCGACACGAGCCACTTCGTCGCCGTCGGGCTGGCTGGAGATGGGGTCGCGGCAGCGAGCGTGGTGGTTGACGACACCCGCGCCCACGCCGAAGCGCTGATGCCGTCGGTGCTCGCCGCCTGTGCGGAGGCCGGCATCGCCCTGCGGGAGGTCGACGAATTCGCGGTGGGCATGGGCCCGGGCCCGTTCACGGGCCTGCGCGTCGGCGTGGCCACGGCCTGGACGCTGGCGCACCTGGCAGGCACCGAACCGCACGGCGTCTGCTCCCTCGATGTCGTCGCCCGGCAGTGGTCGGACGAGGGTGCCCCGGACGAGTTCGTGGTGGCGGCGGACGCCCGCCGGAAGGAGCTGTACTGGGCCAGGTACCGGTCCGACGGTTCGCGCGTCGGGGAGCCGCAGGTGTCAGCCCCTGATCAGTTACCGGATCTTCCGGTCGCCGGAGAGATCCCCGAGCTCTACCGACACCTCCTGCGCACCGACGGCCCCTCGACCCTCGACCCGGCCGTCCTGGCCACGTCGTGGCGACGGATGGCGCCCGCGGGCGACGAGCCCTACTACCTGAGGGCGCCCGACGCGACAGTGCCTGGCAAACCGAAGTCCGCTCTGCCGAGACTGCGGGCGGCCCGGTGATCGTCGAGGTAGCGGGCGTCGCGGACCTTGACGACATCATGGCGCTGGAGACCCACTTCGACGTCCGCTGGTCGGAGGAGTCCTGGATCGCCGAGCTCACTGGAGGTGGCCGTCTCGTGCTGATCGCGCGCCAACGCGAGGGCGGCACGGTCGGCGTGGCGTGTTTCCAGTTGGTCGACGACGTCGCGGACCTTCATCGCATCGTCGTGGACTCCGCCCAGCGCAGGATGGGTTTCGCCCGCGTCATGCTCGTCGCCGGGATGCAGTGGGCGATCGCCCAGGGAGCTTCCCGCATGATGCTGGAGGTCGAGCACTCGAACGACGCAGCCGTTGCCCTGTACTACGGCTACGGGTTCCGGCGGGTCGCGCAGCGCGACCACTATTACGGCCCTGGGGCGCACGCCCTGATCATGGAACGTCCGCTCGTCGGCGTCGATGCCGACTCGGTCGGCATGTGGGAGATGGAGGACACCGATGACTGAAGCACTCTCGCCGTCCGGACCGCTCGTGCTCGGACTGGAGTCGTCCTGCGACGAGACCGGGGTCGGCATCGTCCGCGGCCATACCCTGTTGGCCAACGAGGTGGCCAGCTCTGTGGACCTCCACGTCCGGTTCGGGGGCGTCGTACCGGAGGTGGCGAGCCGCGCCCACCTGTCCGCCCTGATCCCGACCCTCGAGCGGGCTGCGGACACCGCCGGCATCGATCTGGCGGATCTCGACGGCATCGCCGTGACGGCCGGCCCCGGTCTGATGGGCGCGCTCGTCGTGGGGGTCGCGTCGGCCAAGGCGCTGGCTGCCTACCTCGGCAAACCCCTCTACGGCGTCAACCACCTCGTGGGTCACGTCGCCGTGGATCTGCTGGACCATGGACCGCTCCCCACGCCGTCGTTGGCGCTGCTGGTCTCCGGCGGGCACACGCAGCTGCTCCACGTCGAGGACATCGCAACGAAGATCACCGAGGTCGGCACGACCATCGACGACGCTGCGGGGGAGGCCTACGACAAGGTGGCCAGGATCCTGGGGCTCTCGTACCCCGGCGGCCCCGTCATCGACCGCGCCGCCCAGGAGGGCGACCCCACGGCCATCCGTTTCCCGCGCGGACTCACCGCCCGCCATGACCTGGAGAAGCACCGGTTCGACTTCTCCTTCTCGGGGTTGAAGACAGCCGTGGCCCGGTGGGTCGAACAGCGCCGCCTGGACGGTCTCGACGTCCCGGTGCCTGATGTCGCGGCCTCCTTCCAGGAGGCGGTTTGCGACGTCCTCACCGCCAAGACGATCGACGCCGCCCAGCATTACGGGGTGGACACGATTCTGCTCGGGGGCGGCGTGGCCGCCAACTCGAGGCTGCGGACGCTGCTGGAGCAGAGGGCCACGGATGCCGGCATTGCTGTCAGGCGGCCGCGCCCGGCGCTCTGCACAGACAACGGAGCGATGATCGCGGCCGTCGGCGCCGAGGTCATCCGGGCCGGGCTGCCGCCATCGGGCATGGGCATCTCGGCCCATTCCGGGCTCCCGGTCAGCACCGTTCTCGTCTGACCGGACAAAGGGTCCACATCGTCCGGAATTACGCCGAAGGAGGTCCCACGGGTGCCGAAAGGACACAACTAGGTAACGATCTGGCAAAAACCGTGGACACCCCTTCCCGATTTGAACGATCTCTCGCTATGGTCCAGACCACGTTGGCCCAACCCGGGTCCCTTTTTCGTCGGTCCACGACAAGGAGAAAGAATGAAGTTCAGAGGAACGACAGCAACCCTCGGCGTTGTGCTGAGCGGTGCGCTGTTGCTGGGCGCCTGCACGAGCGCAGAGCCCACCGATCCCACCACCACCGCCGGTGGCACTGAGACCACCGCCACGACCGAGACCACCTCGGCCGAAGCGACGGCCACGGCGACCGAGACGAGCACCGGAGGCAGCGCTGCTGGCAACCCGGAGGCCTGTCTGCAGGACGTCGGCATCACCGAGACGCAGGACGGTGACGTCCGCTACACGGCCGGCCCCGGCGACTGGAGTGGCTACAACTCGATCACGTCCAAGACGTACTCGACCTACAACTCCGCCGTTGCGGCGCACATGTTCTCCAGCTTCGTGTACTTCGGTACCGACGGCACGATCTGTGACAACACCGAGTTCGGCACCTACGAGGTCGTCTCGGAGGATCCGCTGGAGATCAAGTACACGATCTCCGACGAGGCGGTCTGGTCGGACGGCACCCCGGTGACCATCAACGACTACCTGCTCGACTGGGCAGCGCAGAACCCCGAGTTCCTCGTCCCCGGCTACGCCAGCGGCGAGAACCCCGACGCCACGCCGGTCTTCGACCACGTGTCCAGCTCCTTCGCGCAGTACGTGCCCGAAGGCCCGCAGGGCGAGGTCGGCTCCAAGGAGTTCACCGTCACCTACTCCGATCCCTACCCGGACTACAAGCTGATCGTCGGCTCGGCTCTCCCGGCTCACGTCGTGGCGAACAAGGCCGGCATTGAGCCCGACGCTCTCGCCCAGGCCGTGCTCGACCGCGACGCCGAGACCATCACGTCGGCCGCCGATTTCTGGAACAACGGCTGGATGTACAACCCGGGCGAGCTGCCGGCCGACATGGCCGACGTCCCCTCCTCCGGCCCGTACAAGCTGAAGGAAGGCGGCTGGTCCGCTGGCCAGTCGATCACCCTCGAGGCGAACGAGAACTACTGGGGCACCCCCGCGGGCACCCGCAACCTCGTCTTCCGCTTCATCGAGGACGCCGGCCAGGTGCAGGCGCTCCAGAACGGTGACGTCCAGGCCATCGAGCCGCAGGGCACCGTCGACCTCGTCGGCCAGCTCGAGGCCATCGGTGACGCTGTCACCGTTGAGTCCGCCTCGTCGCTGACCTGGGAGCACCTGGACTTCAACTTCCGTGAGTCCAACGTCTTCTCGGACGCTCAGGGCGGCCTCGCGCTGCGGCAGGCCTTCGCCTACTGCGTGCCTCGCCAGCAGATCGTCGATCAGCTGATCAAGCCGATCAACCCCGACGCTGTCATCATGAACGCCCGCGAGGTGTTCCCCTTCCAGGACACCTACCAGGAGGTCGTCGACGCGGCCTACAACGGTGAGTACGACACGGTCGACATCGAGAAGGCCAAGGCTCTCATCGCAGAGTCCGGCATCGCCACCCCGATCGATGTTCGCGTCGGCTACCGCTCCGGTAACCAGCGCCGCACCGACATCGTCGCCGCGATCGCCGCCTCCTGCAAGGACGCCGGCTTCAACGTGATCGATGCCAACTCGGCTGACTTCTTCGGCGTCGAGCTCCCCAACGGTGACTACGAGGTTGCTCTGTTCGCGTGGGCTGGCTCCGGCCAGATCGCCTCCGGCCAGAACATCTACGCTTCCGGCCGGCCGCAGAACTACGGCGAGTACTCCAACGCCGAGGTCGACGCGGCCTGGGAGAAGCTGGCCACGACGCTCGACGAGTCCGTCCAGCTCGAGGCCACCAAGGAAATCGAGAAGCTGCTCTGGGACACGCTGTACGGCATCCCGGTGTTTGCCCACCCGGACATCATGGCCTACGACTCGAACCTGAAGAACGTTCGCGGCACGGCCACCCAGGATGGTATTTCCTGGAACGCTCCGCAGTGGCAGAACGCCTGAGCCTAGGCAACCCTGTCTAGACGCTAGACGCGTTGGGGCAGGTGGCTTGTACCAAGCCGCCTGCCCCTTCTGCGTCGTCAAGGTGCCCTGACCCACGCACTTCGCGTAGACTCCCAGCGGCCAACGGCGGACGAGAAGCCTCCGTGGGCCGGTAGCCATCCAAAGGACCAGACCGTGATCAGATACATCGCCCGGCGCTTGGGGATCTCCCTCCTCATCCTGCTGCTCGGCTCCCTCCTGCTGTTCGTCTTGACGATCAACTCCGGGGACCCGCTAGAGGACCTGCGGGAGTCGAATGCCCCCAACCGTGAGAACCTCATCAACCAGCGCATCTCCTTCATGGGCCTCGACCGGCCCTGGTACGAGCGCTACTTTGACTGGTTGGGTGGGGCTTCAAAGTGCCTCATCGGGGCGTGCGACCTGGGGGTGGACCGCAAGGGCCAGGATGTCGGGGCGATGGTCGTGACCGCGGCTGGATCCACCCTTCGCCTGGTCGTGCTCGCGACGGTCTTCGCCATCATGCTCGGCGTGACGCTGGGCATCGTCACCGCCATCCGCCAGTACAGCGGCTTCGACTACGCGGTGACGTTCATGGCGTTCGTGTTCTTCTCGCTGCCGGTCTTCTGGTTCGCCGTGCTCCTCAAGCACTACGCCGCCATCGAGTTCAACAACTGGATCGTCGATGCGGCAATATCGCCGCCGATGGTCTTACTGTTCGCCGCCGTCCTGGCGTTCATCCTCATGGCCGCGCTCGGCGGGGACTGGAAGCGCCGGCTGATCACCTTCGGCGCGGCCTTCGTCGTGTTCGCGGGCGCGCTCTTCTACTTCGACGCGGTGACCTGGTTCCGCGTGCCCTCCATCGGTCTGCCGATCTTCGCAATCGCAGCGCTGGCGCTCGCCGCCCTGATCGTCCAGATGACGTCCGGCCTCGACAACAAGAACGTGCGCAACGCGGTGGCCACCACCACGGTCGTCGGCATCATCGCCTACGCGGTCCTGCGAGGGACCCTCATGACCAACCCTTCCACACTGCTGTTGTTCGTCTGCCTGGCGGCCGCGATCGCTGTGGCCCTCATCAGCGGTTACTTCTGGGGCGGTTTCTCCCGCCGCCAGGCCATGACGTCATCGTTCATCTGGGCCCTGCTGGCCTCGCTGCTCGCGCTGGCGGATCTCGCGCTGAGCAACTGGTCCAGCTACCTGAGGGAGCAGCCCCGGCCTATCCCGACCATCGGCTCAGAGACCCCCAACTACAACTCCACCTACTGGAACCACTTCCTCGACAGTGCCACCCACCTCATCCTGCCGACCATCGTGCTGACGCTGATCTCGGTTGCCGCGTACACGCGCTACACCCGGGCCTCCATGCTGGACGTGCTCAACCAGGACTACATCCGCACCGCGCGGTCGAAGGGCATTTCCGAGCGCAAGGTGATCACGCGTCACGCCTTCCGTAACTCGATGATCCCGTTGGCGACGATCGTCGCGTTCGACTTCGCGGGCCTCATCGGAGGGGCGGTCATCACCGAGACCGTCTTCGGCTGGCAGGGCATGGGCAACATGTTCAAGGTCGGGCTGGCGCAGGTCGACCCGATGCCCGTGATGGCCTTCTTCCTGGTCACGGGCACCGCCGCCGTGGTCATGAACATGATCGCCGACCTCGCGTACGCCGTCCTCGACCCGCGGATCACGCGCTAAGGAGCTGGAATCATGACTCAGGATCCGAACAACACTCTGGCCGAGCGCGAGGAGCACGAGCAGTACTCCATCGAGGACGACGTCGAGACGACGAACACGAAGTCGTACTCCCAGGGGCAGCTCGTCCGTCGGCGCTTCATCCGCCACAAGGGGGCGATGGTCTCGTTGGCCGTCCTCCTCTTCATTCTGCTGCTGGCCTTCACCTCTATCGGAGTGGGGCCCCTGCCCGGCTGGTGGGACAAGAACTACCTCGATACCTACGCGCCGGTCAACGGAGGCAAGCCCACGCTGCAGCTGTGGCCCTTCCAGATCGGGGAGCACCCGATGGGGCAGAACACCATCGGCAAGGACTACTTCGCCCTGGTGATGAAGGGCGCGCAGCAGTCCCTGTTCATCGCCTTCATGGTCGGTCTCCTGGCGACCTTCATCGGCACCGCGATCGGATCGATCGCAGGGTTCTACCGCGGTTTCGCCGAGGCTTTCCTCATGCGGATGACCGACCTGTTCATCATCATCCCCACGCTCGTGCTGGCGGCGGTCCTGGGCCGGATGGCGGGGTCCAGCATCTTCCTCCTGGCGCTGGTGCTGGGGCTCGTCTCGTGGACGGGTCTGGCCCGCCTTGTGCGCGGCGAAGTGCTGAGCCTCCGCGAACGGGAGTTCGTGGCCGCAGCTCGGGCGGTCGGCACCCCGGCGCCACGCATCATCGTGCGCCACATCCTGCCCAACGCGCTGGGTACGATCGTCGTCAACGCCACGCTCCTGATCTCGGCGGCCATCCTGCTGGAGACCGCGCTGTCGTTCCTGGGCTTCGGCGTCAAGCCACCGAACACCTCGCTCGGCCTTCTGGTCTCCGAGTTCCAGAACGCGCTGACCACCCGCCCCTGGCTGTTCTGGTGGCCGGGCATGTTCATCCTCGCGATCGCCCTGTGCGTCAACTTCATCGGTGACGGACTGCGAGACGCGTTCGATCCCCGCCAGCAGATGGACTGAGGTACCTGACCCATGACTATTCATCACGGATACGAGAAGTCGCGCTTCAAGGGCGACGACCCAGCCCTCAAGTTCAGCGACCTCGATGTCAAGTTCAAGACCGAGTTCGGCACCGTCCATGCCGTGAAGGGCCTGACGCTCTCCGTCGAACCTGGGGAGGTGATGGCGCTGGTCGGCGAGTCCGGCTCCGGCAAGTCCGTCACCGCCACCACTGCGCTGGGCCTGCTCCCGAAGACCGCCCGGATCGAGGGGCAGACCGTCGTCTCGGACAAGGTCATCGGCGAGCTCAGCCGCCGCGAGCTGCGCAAGCTCCGTGGCGACCGGGTCGCGATGGTGTTCCAGGAGCCGATGACCGCGCTCAATCCCGTCATCCGCATCGGCGACCAGCTCATCGAGTCGATGGAGGTCCACGGCGTCGCCTACGGCCGGCAGGCCTGGGACCGCGCGATCGATCTGCTCAACGCCGTCGGCATCCCCGGTGCGGAGCGCCGGGTCAAGCAGTTCCCGCACGAGCTCTCCGGCGGCATGCGACAGCGCGTGGTCATCGCGATGGCGCTTGCTTGTGACCCCGAGGTCATCATCGCCGACGAGCCCACCACGGCTCTCGACGTCACGGTGCAGGCGGACATCCTCGACCTGCTCCGCTCCCTGAAGGACAAGCTCAACACCGGCATCCTGCTCATCACGCACAACATGGGGGTCGTGGCCGACATGGCCGACAACGTCGCCGTGATGTTCAAGGGGAACATCGTGGAGCGTGGCTCGGTCGAGGATGTGCTGCTCCAGCCCCAGCATCCCTACACCAAGAGGCTCCTGGCGGCGGTGCCGCACCTCGGGGAGGGGCACGGTCAGTTCGGCGTAGCGCCGAACCCAGTGGCCGACGACGCCGAGATGGCACTCGACGTCAACAACCTCGTCGTCGAATACCACCGCACGGGCAAGAAGCCGTTCCGGGCCGTCGACGACGTGTCCTTCGACGTGCGCCGCGGCGAGATCGTCGGCCTCGTCGGTGAGTCCGGCTCCGGCAAGTCCACCATCGGGCGGGCGCTGCTGGGCCTGATCCCGTCCCACGCCGGGGAGGTGAGGGTGCTGGACGAGGACCTCCTCGCGATGAAGGGATCCGAACTGCGTGGGCTCCGCAAGCGCATCGGCGTGATCTTCCAGGACCCCGCCGCGTCGCTCAACCCGCGTTTCCCGGTCGGCGACGTCATTTCCGAGCCGCTCAGCGTGCACAAGGTGGGCAATGCCAAGGAGCGCGAGGCCCGGGTGCACGAGCTGCTGGAGGCGGTGCAGCTCCCGCGCAGCGCCTACAACCGCTACCCCCACGAGCTGTCGGGCGGTCAGCGCCAGCGCGTCTCCATCGCGCGCGCCCTCGCGCTGAACCCGGACCTTCTCATCGCTGACGAGCCCACCTCCGCCCTGGACGTGTCGGTGCAGGCGCAGGTGTTGGAGATGTTCACCACACTCCAGAAGGAGTTCGGCTTCGCCTGCCTCTTCATCTCCCACGACCTGGCGGTGATCGACTCGCTCGCGCACCGGGTGGTCGTCATGCAGTACGGCAAGATCGTCGAGGCGGGCACGCGGGAGGAGGTGCTCCTCAACCCCCAGCAGGAGTACACCAAGCGTCTCCTCGCCGCCGCGCCGGTACCCGACCCGATCGAGCAGCGCCAGCGGCGCGAGGCGCGGCATGCGCTGCTTGCATCGCTCGGCGACGAGGTGGTCGAGTTCGACTCCCGCGAGATCGAGCACGGGCCAACCGACGGCGGCCGCGGCACGGGCCGGAGAGAGCAGCAGCTCGGGTGGTACCGCCGCGACCCGCGCACCACCTGGATCGAGCACTAGTCGACGGTCGCGCACCACCGACTCGAGGGATCGCAGAGGTGAGCTTTTCGCCGGAACTGACCACGCTGGGTTACATCCTGAGCGAGGACGGACTGCGCGTGCTGCTCGTCCACCGCACCGCCCGTCAGCAGGACGAGCAGCTGGGCAAGTTCAACGGTCTCGGCGGCAAGGTGGAGCCGGGCGAGGACATTGCCGCGGCCATGGTCCGCGAGATCCGCGAGGAGGCCGGCATCGAGGTGACGTCGATGCGGCTCCGCGGCACGGTGTCCTGGCCGGGGTTCAACGGCCGCGACGTGTTCGGATTCGTGTTCCTCATCACCGGCTTCGAGGGGGCGCCCTTCGCACGCAACGTCGAGGGTGAGTTGGCGTGGCACGACCTCAACACCGTGATGGAGCTGCCCATGTGGGACGGGGACCGTCACTTCGTGCCGCTGGTCTTCGATGAATCCGTCCCGCAGTTCCACGGGGTGATCCCCTACGACGGCGGCCACAGCGTCGAGACGTCGTGGCGGGTGACGGTGCTGTGACCAACGCCGGGCCCGGGTGGGCAACCCTCGGCCCGGAACACGGCCGCGCTCTGGTGGCGGCCATGGCCGAGCCCGATCCGTCGTCGCTCGCCGCGGCCCAGCACCTCCGCGCCAGCTTCGGTCCGGAGCTGTCCGCGTGGGCACTCGGGCAGGCTGCCCTGCGCAAGCGGGCGAAGGCTAAGTTCCACCGCGCCGAATCGATGCTGTTCACGCCGACGGGCCTCGAACAGGCGAGCCGGGAGCGGGTGAGCCGCTGGCGGGCGGAGCGCTTCCGGGCCGCCGGGGTGTCGGCGGTGTGGGATCTCGGGTGCGGCATCGGCGCCGACGCCATGGCGTTCGCCGAACAGCGATTGCGGGTCTCGGCCGTGGACGCCGACCCCGCCACAGTGGCGGTGGCCTCCCACAACCTCCGGCTCGTCGGCGCCGAACCGGCCAGGCTCGGCCGGGCCGAGGACGCGCCGGTCGCTCCGGACGCCGCAGTCTTCCTGGACCCGGCGCGGCGGACGGCCCGTGGGCGCACCTGGAACGTCGAGGACTTCACCCCGCCCTGGCCGCTCGTGCTCGACCATCTCGCCTCCGACCGCTTCGTCTCGGTCAAGCTGGGCCCCGGGCTGCCGAAGGAACTCATTCCGGCGAACGTTCAGGCGTGCTGGGTGAGCGACGCGGGCGACGTCGTCGAAGTGTCGCTGTGGAATCGGCATCCCGCCGGTTCCTGCGCGGTGCTTCTGAGGGAGGGGCACCCGCCCCTGACCCTCTCGCGGGTGAAGGATCCGGAAGCGGCAGAGGTGGGGCCGCTCGGCCGCTTCCTCTACGAGCCCGACGGCGCGGTCATCCGGGCCGGGCTGGTGGCCGACGTGGCCGACGCGAACGGGATGTGGTTCCTCGATCCCCACGTGGCCTACCTCTCCTCGGACGATCCGGTGGACACTGCCTACGCCACACGCTTTGAGGTGGAGGCGGTGGTCGACTACTCGCTCCGGGCGATGCGGTCCTACGTGCGCGAGCACGGCATCGGGACGCTGGAGATCAAGAAGCGTGCCCTCGACGTGGACCCGGCGGCGCTCAGACGGCAGCTGAAGCCGCGGGGGAGCGCGAGCGCCACGGTGATCCTGGCGCGGACCACCGAGGGGGCACGGGCGGTGTTCGCCCGCCGACAGTAGCGCCTCACTGGGGTTTCGACCCGGAACGAAACCCATCGTTATCAATTCGTTATCTTCGTTCTCTTTCGCTTGGACCCAATTGGTGAAATTGTTAGGTCAACGCCGGGCAAGCAGTGCTGCACGACCGGTGATGCGTCGTTGGGACCTTCGACAAGGCAGTCGCCCCGCGACGCGCCGGGGTGTCGTCGCCTGATCCCTGCCCGGTGCGGAGTACACCGCTCCAGACCAGGGGGAAGAAGTGAACACAGTGACCTACACCAGTCCACGGCGAGCAGGGGGCCGTCGCTGGCGGGAAGCGCTGGCGAGTGTCGCCGCGCTGGCTCTCGTCCTCAGCGGAATCACCCAGTCGGCGCTGGCCGACGACGAGGCGCCCGAGCCCACCGAAGTGGTGGTCGCGGCCGACGTCGGTGACGTCGCCGCGACACCGGCCGACGAACCGCCAGCCGAGGCGCCGCCAGCCGAGCCCGAGGCGCCGGACACGGCACCTCCCGCCGAGGAGGCTTCGCCGCCCCCGCCCGGGCCGGCGGCCGCACCGGAGGTCGACGTCGTCGACCCACCTGCGGCGGCTGAGCCCGAGCCCATCCAGGCCGCCCCACAACCGCTCGCAGCAGAGGAACCCGCTGTTCAGCTGCTGGCCGAGCCCCTCGTCGAGGAGCCCGTCGAGGAGCTGTTCATCGGCGCGCTGATGGTCGTCGGCGGCTTCGAGATTGAGGGAAACTGGGTGGTTGATACGCCCGGCAACCTCGACTGGGCAGTTGTGGACTACGACGTCTACAACGACGGCTTCAACGACACCACGCAGATCGGTGGTAAGGAGAACGAGCCGGGAACCTGGTATCAGGAAGGGCCCAACGCCTCCGGAAAGGCGGACATCGGCCGCGTCTGGAGCTACTCCAACATCACGGGCGGCGATCAGTACCTCCACATGGCGCTCGACCGTGCCGCAGGGACCGGCTCGGTGGCCTACGTCATCGAACTCAACCAGTCGCCCGAGATGGACGGTCTGGTGCCCGTTCGCACTATCGGCGACCTTCGCCTCAACGTCGAACAGGGTGGCAACCGGGCCTTCGAGCTCCTGAGCGTCTCCCGATGGGACGGGACGGCGTGGGTTGACTACACCCCGCCGGCAGGCTCGGTCTACGGCGAGTCCAACCCTGACGAGGTGACGGGCCCGGGCGGCGAGATCTTCGAGCCGCGCACCTTCCTCGAGAGCTCCTTCAACCTCACGCAGCTCGGCGTACCGACGACCTGCGACGCGACCAGCTTCTCCCAGGCCAATATCCGTACCCGCACCTCGCAGAGCCTCAGCTCCGAGATCGAGGACTGGGTCCGCGCCCCGATCAACGTGCCCAGCCGGTGCGCCCTCATCGAGATCCACAAGACCGACGAGGCCGCCAACGCTCTGGTCGGTGCGACCTTCACGGTGACGCCCAACCCCGTGACCGGCGCGGGAACGCTGACGGTCACCGACGGTGGTACCGGCGACCGCGACGGCGTCGCCAACGGCACCATCGAGCTGCGTACCGACTTCTTCGGCATCCTCTACACGGTCACCGAGATCGCCGCACCCCTCGGCTACCTCCTGCCCGCGGATCGTTCGCAGACCTTCACCGCCCAGCCGTTCGAGAGCTACGAGCTGACGTTCGAGGATCCGAAGATCTGGATGGCCCCGACCATCTCGAAGACCGTGACGGCCACCTACGGAGCCGAGTACGTGTGGTCGGTCGACAAGCTGGTCAACGGCGAGGACGACATCAGCGTCGTCATCGCAGAGGGCGAGTCCTACACCGCCGACTACGAGGTCATCGCGACCCTCGTGGAGCGCCGGACCTCCAACTACGTCCTGGAGGGCGAGATCTCGCTCACCAACCCGAACGCGGCCGCGATGGTGGTGACGCTCACCGATCAGCTGGTCGGCGGCGCCGACTGCACGATCGACGCTGTTGACGCCGACCCCGCCACCGCGGGCCTGCAGGTCAGCCTGCCTGCCGGCGACTCCACCTACGACTACACCTGCTACGACGCCGCAACGGCTCCCACCGCGCTCAGCGGGACGAACCAGGCCACGTACAGCTTCAGCAACGCCCGCTACCCGTCGCTGCAGGCGCACGTCGACTCCCCGGCGACGGCGGGGACGACGAGCGACTCAGCCACCGCGGACTACGCGTTCACCGAGTCCCAGAGCATCAACAAGACCGTGACGGTCGTCGACGACTTCACCAGCCCTGACAACCCGCCGGTGGTCCTCGGCACCGTGACCGCCGACGACGCGGGCGGCCCCGTCACGGCTGTCCCGCAGCCCCCGAGCACAGTCGTGGTCGACGGATCCACCGCCACCTTCGACGCCGGGTCGGCCACCTGGCGGCCTGAACCGGGGACGTGCGAGACCTACACCAACACGGCCATCGTTCAGCTGGACGTGGGTGACGACCCCACCGACGACGCCTCGGTGCGCGTCTGCGTGGCCTCCGACCTCACCATCACGAAGACGGCCGACATGATGTTCGAGCGCGACTTCGACTGGTCGGTCACCAAGACCGGCTCGGACACCCAGCTGGTGGGCACCAACCCTGACGGCAGCGTGACGGCGGAGGTCGACTACGCGGTCGGGGTCGCCCTCGAGGGCTTCACCGATTCGGGCGTCATGCTGGGCGGCGACATCGTCGTCAGCAACCCGAACAACTTCGTCGACGTCGTGGCGACAGTCCACGACACGACGACGCTGGGCAACCAGTCCATCGACTGCACGGTCGATGGTCCGGACTACGACCCGGTCGCCGACGGCTTCCAGGTGCTGGTCCCGCGGAGCGGCATGGTGGAGCTGACCTACAGCTGCACCGGCGTCGAGCCGCAGCCGACCTATTCGGGCTACAACGTGGCCACGGTCACGTGGGCGATGGATACCTACAACACCCCGTCCGCGACCGCATCGACCGGCAACGTGCCGGTCAGTGTGGCGGACGCCGAACTCACCGACGAGACCTTCGAGGTCAGCGACTCGCTGGCCGGCGTGCTCGGCACCGTGAGCGTGACCCCGGACGGCGCAACGGTCTCCGCAACAGCGGTGGACGGCGTCACCGTCGCAGTGGACGGCTCGACCGTCACCTACTCCTACTCCGACTCCCTGACGGGCGCCGCGGGGGAGTGTGTGGTCACGACCAACACAGTGACCATCCCCGACGACCGCGACAGCCACGACATCAGCGTCTGTTCGCCGTCGGTGACCAAGACGGCAACCGCAACCTACACGCGGACGCACGCCTGGGACATCGAGAAGTCGGTGGACCAGACCTCGATCACCATCGCCGACGACGGCACTGCGGTCTTCACGTACACGGTCGTCGCGACGACCACCGGCTACGTCGACTCCGACTTCGTCGTCGAGGGCGAGATCACCGTCACCAACCCGTCCGATCTGACGCTGACCGGGACGCTGTTGGACTCCATGCCGGGGGCGTCGTGCTCAGTACCCGGTGGCAACAGTGTCGAGGTCGCGCCCGGCGAGACCGAGACCCTCTCCTACCGGTGCACGCTGCCGGGCTACGTCCTCACCGACGTGGACCCGACCAACACCGCACGCCTGTCCTGGGGCGACGAGTCCGTGACCGGCACCGCCCTGGCGGACTGGACGATGGACACCGAGATCAACGGCACCGTCGACGTCGTCGATGACAAGACCGACCCGGCCAACCCGGTCACGCTCGGCAGCGTCTCAGCTGATGAGGGCGAAGCCACGTTCACGTACCAGGTGCGCAAGGACGGCGTGGCCGGCGAGTGCACCGAGTACACCAACACCGCCTGGGTGGACGTCGAGGGGGACAACCCCACCGACGAGCAGACCGTCGAGGTCTGTGTCTCTCTGCCGCTCGACATCACCAAGGACGCCTTCCTCACCTACACCCGCACGTTCGACTGGACGGTCGACAAGACCGGCGCAGGCACCCAGGTTGTGGGTGTGGACGAGGACGGGACGGTCGCGGCCGACGTCAGCTACGCGGTGACGGTGACGCCTACCGGCTACACCGACACCGAGGTGCAGCTTCAGGGCGAGATCGAACTCACCAACCCCAACGCGTTCACCGACATCGTCGCAACAGTGTCAGACACGGTGACCGTTGACGGCGTGGCGAGTACCTGCACCGTCGCGGGTGACGAGGATCCGCAGCTCGCGGGCGTCCAGGTCACCGTGCCCGCGGACGACTCCGTCACGCTGACGTACACGTGTCCCGACGTCGCCCCGGGCGACTACGTGGGCACCAACTCGGCCACCGCCGTCTGGGGGACCGGCGTCGCCGGGCCGCTCAGCGGCACCGCCTCGACGGGCGACGTCGAGGTCGAGGTGACCGATGCCCCGGTGACGGTCGACCAGACCATCACCGTCTACGACTCCAACGTCGAGGGCGGGATGCTGGGCACCGTGAGCGTCAACCGCAGCGGTGGAGGCGTCGGCGTCATGCCTGCCGACGGCATCTCCGCCGTCGTGAACGACGACAACACCGTGACGTTCACCTACAGCCTCACGCTGGACGGCGTCGCCGGTGAGTGCGTGTCCTACGACAACACGGCCTCGGTCCCGGGCGACGAGGACGACCACACGGTCCTCGTCTGCTCGCCGACGGTGACCAAGACGGTGGACGCGACGTTCGACAGGACGTACCACTGGAGCATCGACAAGTCGGTCGACCAGACGTCGGTGACGATCGCCGAGGACGGTACGGCGGTGTTTGCGTACACCGTCGAGGTAGCCGCCACCGGCTACACCGACCACGACTTCGACCTGACCGGTGACATCACCATCGCCAATCCGGCCGACGTGCCCATCACGGTGGACGTGACGGACGAGGTCGGTATCCCCGGTGCGGTGTGTACCGTCGCTGGTGGCGAGGATCTCGTGATCGGCGCTGACGACACGGTGACCGTTGACTACTCCTGCGTCATGCCCACCGGCTACCTGCTGCCGGACGGCGATCCGGAGAACACGGTCATGGTGACGTGGGGTGACGAGGCGATCGAGTACACTGCCACGGTGGACTGGACGCTCGACGAGCGCACGGACGCCGCTGTCACCGTCGTCGACGACAAGACCGATCCGGCGAACCCGGTGGAGTTGGCCGAACTCGTCGTCAACGTCGAGGGCGTCATCCAACCGGGTGAGGGCTACGAGATCGTCGACGGTAGCGCGGTCTTCGCCTACGAACTCTCGAAGCTGGGAGTAGCGGGCGAGTGCACCGATTACACGAACACCGCCGTGGTGGAGGTCGAGGCCGGGGACAACCCCAGCGATGACGTCACCGTGGAGGTGTGCCGTGAGATCGCGCTGGACATCGACAAGACCGTGACCGGCTCCTACGACGAGACCCACACGTGGTCCATCGTCAAGAACGTGGACACCGATTCGGTCGAGATCATCGACGGCGGCTCGACAACGGTCACCTACGACGTGACACTCACGCACGAGGGATCCGACGAGTCGAACTTCGACGTCTCAGGCACCATCACGTTGACCAACTCCAACGCGTGGCCGAAGGACTACTCGGTGGCCGACGTGTTCGCTGACCACGACTGCGTCGTCGACGATGCCGAGGGCACCATCGGGGCCGCCGTGGACGGCGTACCGACCACTCTGGTCCTGGCTTACACGTGCGAGGTGGACGACGACTTCGAGCCCAGCGACGCTGACGCGAATGCTGCGGCGGTCACGTTCGACTACGCAGGTGCGGAGGTCACCGTCGACACCGACCTCATGGATGTCGACTGGGCAGTCACCCAGATCGACAACCCGGTCACCGTCCGTGATGACTTCGGCGGCGAGTCGACGGTTCTCGGCGAGGTCTTCATGGACCCCGACGGCACCCTGTCGCTGGACGAGGACTCCGACGGCGTCATCGAAGGTCATACGGTGACGTTCACCTACGAGACCGACCTCACGGTCGATCCCGGCGAGTGCGCCACGTTCGACAACACCGTGAGCGTCATCGGCGATGACGACATGGTCCTGGGTGACGACGACGCCATGGTGGCAGTCTGCTCCGAAGACGACCTGGTGACGGTGAAGACCGCCGCCGGATCGCTCGACCGGACGTATGCCTGGGCCATCGACAAGTCGGTCGTCGACAACGTCGAGAAGGTCCTGCCGGGCCAGAAGGTGACCTTCCCGTACACCGTCACCGTCACGCCCAAGGGCTACGCCGACAGCAACTACTCCCTGGCCGGCTCCATCACCGTGACCAACCCGAACGGGTACAAGGCCGTCTCGGCCGAGGTGGTGGACGAAGCGGGCGACGACGCCTGGACCTGCCAGGTCACCGGCTCGCCGGTGGAACTGGAGGAGACGAGTTCGGTGACGCTCAGCTACACCTGCGCACTGCAGGCGGGCGCAACACCCGCGCTCAGCGGCACCAACGAAGTCGTCGTCACCTGGGAGACGCTCGACGGGACGGTCAAGACGACGAGCCACGAGGTGAACTACCAGCTCACCATTCGCGAGGCCAACAAGGTCGTCACCGTGACCGATCAGATGGTCAGCGACTCGGCTCCCGCCAAGACGCTGGGCACCGCCACCTGGAACGCCGAGGGTGCTCCCACGGCCTGGACCTACACGGTCGAGCGGATCGCCCCGAAGTACACCGGCTGGCACGTGCTGGACAACGTCGCCATGATCGTCGAGACCAAGCAGTCCGACAAGGCGCGCGCCGACTACTTCGTGGCGCCCGGCAAGCCGTCCACCGGCGGCGACGGCGTCGTGCCCTTCGCCGGCCTGCCGCTCGGCCCGTCCACCGGGATCCCGATCGCCACGCTGCTCGCGGTGCTCGGATCGTGGCTGTACATGAGGAGGCGTGAGACCCTGTAGGCGAGACACGACCGCTCCTGGTGAGCGGCCCCGGGAGGGGGCGGGCGGCAACGCCCGCCCCCTCTCTGCGCCGGGCACCGTAGGCTGCACGCATGGATCTGAACGCTGACCTCGGCGAGTCGTTCGGCGTGTGGAGGCTCGGCGATGACGCCGCGATGCTCGGCATCGTCTCCAGCGCCAACGTCGCCTGTGGCTTCCACGCCGGCGACCCCCTGACCCTGCTGGGCACGTGCGAAGAGGCGGCGCGCAGCGGGGTCGTGGTGGGCGCCCAGGTGTCCTACCGGGATCTGGCGGGCTTCGGGCGCCGTTTCGTCGACGCCGGCCGCGCCGAACTCGCCGCGGACCTCGTCTACCAGATCGGAGCGTTGGATGGACTGTGCCGTTCGTCCGGCACGCGGGTCCGGTACGTCAAGCCCCACGGGGCCCTGTACAACGCGGCCGTGCACCATGAGCCGCACGCCGACGCGGTCGTCGATGCGGTGCTGGCCTACGATCCCTCCCTGCCCATCCTGGGGCTGCCCGGCTCACTTCTGCTGCGGAAGGCCGAGAAGGCGGGGCTCCGGACGGTAGCTGAGGCCTTTGCGGACAGGGCCTACCGGCCGGACGGGACCCTGGTCCCGCGTACCGACGCCGGCGCCATCGTGCACGACGACGTCGGTCAACGCATGCTCCGGCTCGCCCACGAGGGGCTGCTGGAAGCCGTCGACGGCACGCTGATCCCACTGCGCGCCGAGTCGATCTGCACGCACGGCGACACCCCGGGCGCCGTCGGCCTCGCGCGGGCTGTTCGGCGGGCGCTCGAAGGAGCGGGGATCGAGATCGCGCCGTTCGTCCGATGAGGCTGCTTCGCTGCGGGGCGGAGGCGGTGCTGGTGGAACTGCAGCACCTCAGCGAGGTGCTGGCCTGCACCCCGCTCGTCGGGGCGCTGCCGGGGGTGGCGGAGGTGGTGCCGGCCGCGCGCACGCTGCTGGTCAGGGCGCTGCCCGGCCAGCTGGGGGAGGTCCGCGCTCAGTTGGAGGTCATGGCGGTGCCGGCGTCGACGATGCCGACGGGGGAGCGCGAGGTGGAGATCCCCGTCAGTTACGACGGTCCGGACCTGGCTCTGGTCGCGGATCTCACGGGGCTCAGCCCTGCGGACGTGGTCGCGGCGCACACCGGGACCCCGTGGGCCGTGGCGTTCGGAGGCTTCGCGCCCGGCTTCGCCTACCTCGTGGGCGGTGATCCGAGGCTGACGGTGCCGCGGAAGACAACCCCCCGGACCCGGGTGCCCGCCGGCGCGGTGGGCCTGGCGGGCGAGTTCTCCGGGATCTACCCGACCTCCTCGCCGGGCGGCTGGCAACTCCTCGGCCGTACCGACGTCGTGCTCTTCGACCCCGACGCCGACCCTCCGGCCCTCTTGACCCCCGGCACCCGCGTCCGCTTCCGCGCCGTCAAGGAACGCGCGGTCGGTCCCGCTCCGTCTCCCCGAGTAGCGAGCGAGGAACGTGCGGGCGTTTCTTCTACGTCTCCCCGAGTAGCGAGCGAGGAACGTGCGGGCGTTTCTTCTACGTCTCCCCGAGTAGCGAGCGAGGAACGTGCGGGCGTTTCTTCCACGTCTCCCCGAGTAGCGAGCGGGGAACGTGCGGGCGTTTCTTCCACGTCTCCCCGAGTAGCGAGCGGGGAACGTGCGGGCGTTTCTTCTACGTCTCCCCGAGTAGCGAGCGGGGAACGTGCGGGCGTTTCTTCCACGTCTCCCCGAGTAGCGAGCGAGGAACGAGCGAGCGTATCGAGGGGCCCCCGCGCCCTCACGCTCACCTCTGCCCGGCTGCCGGTGCTCGTCGTCGACGGCGGGCGCGTCGGCTACGCCGCCATCGGCGTCGGCCGCTCCGGGGCGGCCGATCGCGGCGCCTACGAGCTCGGCGCCCGCCTGGTCGGCAACCCCCGGGGTGAGGCCGGCCTCGAGGTCGCGATGGGCTCGGCGGAGTTCGTGGCGGAAGGATCCCTCACCCTGGCGCTGACGGGCGCAGACCTGGCCGCGGTCGCGGGCGGACGGGCCGTCTCGATGGCTACGGTCTTCCACCTCGGCGACGGCGAGACGCTGTCGCTCGGCGCCCCATCACAGGGCCTACGCACCTATCTCTCGATCCGTGGGGGAGTGACGGTGCCCGCGGTGCTGGGTTCCCGCTCGCGCGACACCCTGGCCGCGCTCGGCCCCGAGCCCCTGACGGCGGGAAGCATGGTGCCGATCGGGGAGGCCGCGCCCGGCTGGATCCCACCCACGGATTGGGCCCCGCAGCCCCCTGTGCCCGACGTCGTGGAGCTGGAGTTCACACCCGGCCCGCGCGCAGACTGGGTCGCGCCCCTCGACGGCACCACGTGGCGGGTCAGCTCCGCTGTCGACCGGGTGGGAGCGCGGCTCGAGGGGGACCCGCTCGCACGGCTCATCGGCGGCGAACTGCCCAGCGAACCTGTGGTGCGGGGCTCCGTCCAGGTGCCCCCGTCGGGACAGCCGGTGATCTTCCTCGCCGACCATCCGTTGACCGGCGGCTACCCGGTGGCCGCAGTCCTGACCCCGGCGTCGGCCGACCGCGCCGCCCAACTCCGCCCCGGCGCCGCCGTCCACCTCAGCCAGCGGGGTGACCGGGTCAGCTCCCACCCTGGCCGCTGACGCGCCCATCCGGTCACCCGGTTCGATTGCCCAGGTGGGCGACCACGATCTCCCCGCCCCTGGGCAGCCCGCCATCGAACGTGATCGGCACCGGCAGGGCGGCGCCCACGTCCAGCCGGTCGATCGCCTGCACGTGCACGTGCGGCTCGGTGCTGTTGCCCGAGTTGCCGCACCGACCCACTGGGTCACCGGCGCGCACGGGCTGATCGACGCGGACGCTGACCGAGCCCTGCTGCAGGTGGCACAGCGCCACCACATCGCCTGTGGCGCAGCGGATCAGCACGTGGTTGCCGGCCAGCGCGAGCCAGCCCTCGGCGACCCTCCGACCCTGGGTCACGGCATACCCGACGGAGGACAGACCACGGTATGCGGCGTGGTCGAGCTCGGCGCCGTGGGCCGCGACAACGACCCCGTCGACCGGGGCCAGGATCGCTCGCCGGAAGCCCGGAAAGGCGTCCGGGGCCTGCGGGCGCAGCAGCGACCGGAGTCCGAACGGCGCCGTCCGCCCCCTGTCGTCGACCGGCACGAAATCGATCGCGTAGGACGTGGCGAAGGCGGTCGTCCCGTGGCTGGGCACCCGGTCCGCGGGGCTGTTCTGTACGAGCCAGCGGCCGGTGAAGGGGTAGCGCAGGTCCATCGCCACGGCCTGCTCAGCCCAGCCGGCGACGTCGGGGAAGCTCTGCCCGGCGGCCCGCTCGTCGCCGTCGACGTCCGGGCGCGCGCACCTCTGTGGGACCGGTGATCTGGCCCTTGCCCGTCATGGTGCCGCTGCTCATAGCTCCCCCTCACTCAAAGGTAAGGAATGGGAGTGGGGCGCGCAAGGGCGACCGGTGCCGGCTGCGGGCGGATCGCCACGTAGGTTGGGTGGATGGACTACTTCACCGATGACCCACGCTCGAACTGGCAGAGGCTCCTCGTCGGCGATCTCTACATCGCCGACGACCCCACGATGGCGGAGCGCTCCACGAGGGCCACGAGGCTGAGCGACGAGTATCACCGAGCCTACGTGAAGGGCCGCGAGGATGCCGGAGAGATCCTCGCCGAACTGCTGGGAAGCATGGGCCGCGACGTCTGGGTCCGGCCTCCGCTGTACGTCGACTACGGCGAGTTCATCCACATCGGCGACGGCACCCAGATCAACTTCAACCTGACCGCGCTGGATGTGGCCCCCATCACCATCGGCAGGGACTGCCTCATCGGCCCCAACGTCCAACTGCTGACCGCCTGGCACCCGATCGAGCCCCAGCCGCGGCGAGACAAGCTCGAATCGGCCTCGCCGATCACCCTCCAGGACAACGTCTGGCTCGGCGGCGGGGTCATCGTGCTGCCCGGGGTCACCATCGGCGAGAACTCGATCGTGGGGGCCGGCGCGGTCGTCACCTCCGACATCCCGGCCGATTCGATCGCCGTCGGCAACCC
The DNA here is from genome assembly GCF_001997295.1 of Tessaracoccus flavus. NCBI lineage: Bacteria > Bacillati > Actinomycetota > Actinomycetes > Propionibacteriales > Propionibacteriaceae > Tessaracoccus > Tessaracoccus flavus. Next base: position 2,139,904 of record NZ_CP019605.1, on the reverse strand, counting down.
CGCCCGCGTGATCCGTAGCGTGACGGAGGGCGACGCTAAGCGTTAGCAGCCACCCTGGTGCCCGCCCCCCGACGGCGAATCTCCGGCCTGGGTGGGGCCCCGGGGGAGCGCTGCCCGTCGGCACCCCAGACGGTGTAGCCGCCGTCGGCCAGCATCTCCAGATCCTCCTCGCCTGCCTGGCCCTGGGAGGTCAGGTAGTCACCCAGGAACAGGGAGTTGCAGATCTCCAGGGAGAGCGGCTGCAACGAGCGCAGGTGCTGCTCGCGGCCGGCCGAGACCCGCACGTCGGCCGAGCCGTGGACCAGGCGGATCATCGCCAGGATGCGCAGGCATTTCTGCGGGGTCAGTTCGGAATGCCCCTCGAGCGGGGTGCCGTCGAACGGCATGAGGAAGTTGACGGGCACCGAGTCGGCGCCGATCTCCTTCAGTTGAAAGGCCACCTCGACGAGCTGCTCGTCGCTCTCGCCCATGCCCGCGATCAGGCCTGAGCAGGCCGAGAGCCCGTGCTCCCGGGCGTGCTGCACGGTGTCCTTCCGGTCGTCGTAGTCGTGGGTGGTGCAGATGTTGTCGTAGTGCGACTCGGCGGTGTTGAGGTTGTGGTTGTACGCGTCGGCGCCGGCGGAGGCGAGCCGCTCGGCCTGGCCGTCCTTGAGGATGCCGAGGCAGGCGCACACCTCGACTCCGGGGTTGTCCTCCTTGAGGTCCTCGATGATCCTGCCCACTCGGTCGACGTCGCGGTTCGAGGGCCCGCGGCCGGAGGCGACGAGGCAGACGCGCCCTGCGCCGGCCCGGATCCCCGCCTTGGCCGCTTCCAGGGCGTCCTCGTGCGTCAGCCACGTGTAGCGCAGGATCTCGGCATCGGAGCCGAGGCGCTGCGAGCAGTAGAAGCAGTCCTCGGGGCACTTGCCGGACTTCAGGTTGACCAGGTAGTTCACCTTCATCGTCGCCCCGTGGAAGTGGCGGCGCACCCGTCCGGCGGCCGCGACCAGCTCGTAGGTGAGCTCGTCGGGCAGCCGGAGGACGGCGAGCGCCTCGTCCGTGGTGATGGTGCCGCCGTCGATGACGCGGCTGGCCAGGGCGTTGAGATCCACGATGCTCCCTCGGATGGGTTTGAACAGTGTTCAGGAGTTTAACAGTGTTCAAATCCGTTGCGGGTGGGTGGTCGGCAGTCTTGGCACTCGGCTTGATTGAGTGCTAGCTCGGGTATAACTTTGGGTTAGCACTCGGGTAACCCGGGTGCTAACGGCCGAGCGGCACCCGCGACGACGCACGGCCACCTGAACCAGACGAGATCCGCCGGCTCTGCCGGATAAGACAAGAAAGGTGTTGAACGTGGCAACCACGATCAAGCCGCTCGAGGACCGCATCCTCATCCAGCCCCTCGAGGCCACCACCCAGACGGCGTCGGGCATCTACATCCCGGACACCGCGAAGGAGAAGCCCCAGGAGGGCAAGGTCATCGCCACCGGCCCCGGCCGCATCGATGACAAGGGCAACCGCGTTCCCCTCGACGTTGCCGAGGGCGACGTCGTCATCTTCTCCAAGTACGGCGGCACCGAGGTCAAGTACGACGGCCAGGAGTACCTGCTCCTGAACGCCCGCGACATCCTCGCCGTAGTCTCCAAGTAATCGACGGGGGTCGGCCACCCGCCGCCCCCGACTGAAGAAGAATTAGGAATCACATGCCGAAGATTCTCGCTTTCGACGAGGAGGCCCGCCGCGCGCTCGAGCGTGGTGTCGACGCCCTCGCCAACACCGTCAAGGTGACGCTGGGCCCCAAGGGCCGCTACGTCGTTCTCGACAAGAAGTGGGGAGCCCCGACCATCACCAACGACGGCGTCACCGTCGCCAAGGAGGTCGAGCTCGACGATCCCTACGAGGATCTGGGAGCCCAGCTCGCCAAGGAAGTCGCCACCAAGACCAACGATGTCGCCGGCGACGGCACCACCACCGCCACCGTCCTGGCACAGGCCATGGTCCACCAGGGCCTTCGGGCTGTCGCCGCAGGCGCCAACCCCGTCGGGCTCAAGCGCGGCATCGACAAGGCCGTGGAGGCTGTCGTCGAGCGCCTGCGTGAGAACGCCCGGCCCGTTGACACCACCGCCGACATGGCGTCGGTCGCCACCATCTCGTCGCGCGACGAGCAGATCGGCGCCCTGATCGCCGAGGCCTTCGACAAGGTCGGCAAGGACGGGGTCATCACGGTTGACGAGTCCAACACGTTCGGCACCGACCTCGAGTTCACCGAGGGCATGCAGTTCGACAAGGGCTACCTCTCGCCGTACTTCGTGACCGACGCCGATCGCATGGAGGCCGTGCTTGAGGATCCGTACATCCTGATCCACAGCGGCAAGATCTCCTCGATGAACGATCTGCTCCCGCTGCTGGAGAAGGTCATCGCCGCCAAGGGCACCTTGTTCATCGTGGCCGAGGACGTCGACGGAGAGGCTCTGTCCACGCTCGTGGTCAACAAGATCCGTGGCACCTTCACGTCGGTGGCTGTCAAGGCTCCCGCCTTCGGCGATCGCCGCAAGGCCATGCTCGAGGACATCGCCATCCTCACCGGCGGCCAGGTTGTCGCCCCCGAGGTGGGCCTCAAGCTCGACCAGGTCGGTCTCGAGGTGCTCGGCCGCGCCCGGCGCATCGTCGTCACGAAGGACAACACCACGATCGTCGACGGCCACGGGGAGCACTCCGAGGTGGCCGGTCGCGTCGCGCAGCTGCGTGCCGAGATCGAGCGCACCGATTCCGACTGGGACCGTGAGAAGCTGCAGGAGCGAGTCGCCAAGCTCGCCGGCGGCGTCTGCGTGATCAAGGTCGGCGCCGCCACCGAGGTGGAGCTGAAGGAGAAGAAGCACCGCATCGAGGACGCCGTCTCGGCGACCCGTGCGGCGATCGAGGAAGGCATCGTCGCAGGAGGCGGTTCCGCCCTCATCCACGCCGGTGCAGTCCTGAAGGACGGCCTCGGTTTCCAGGGCGACGAGAAGGCGGGTGTCTCCGTCGTTGCGAAGGCGCTGGCCGAGCCGCTGCGCTGGATCGCTGAGAATGGCGGTGAGGCGGGCTACGTCATCACGGCCAAGGTCGCGGAGCTCGAGGTCGGTCACGGCTACAACGCGAAGATCGGCGAGTACCAGAACCTCGTCGAGAACGGCGTCATCGACCCCGTCAAGGTGACCCGCTCTGCGCTCGCGAACGCCGCGTCGATCGCTTCGCTGCTGCTGACCACCGAGACGCTCGTGGTCGACAAGCCCGAAGAGGACTGACCCGTCAGTTGAGCTGAAGAGCCCCGCCCGGACCATCCGGGTGGGGCTCTTTGTCTGTGAGGGGCAACCGCGCCCGGTTCCGGCGGCGAGTCGGGCGGTTGCTACCGTTGCGCTGTGACGGCTCCTTCCACGCGACAGGGTTTCGCCTCAGCGCTGCGTGAGGCGCGGGTGCGCCATGGACTGTCGCTGCGTGCGGCCGCGCGCCGAGTCGGCCTTCCTCCCTCAACGCTGCAGGGGTGGTTCGACGGCCGCCACCTGCCGACGCTGGCGCTTCAGGATCAGTTCGTGGTGCTCCTTCACGAGCTGGGGCTCGGTGACGAGTCGGACGCCTGGCTCAGGGTGCTGGACGGGCTTCGTGGAGGCGGGTTGGTGGGCACCAACCCCTATCAGGGCATCCAGCCGTACGCCGCCGACGATGCTGAGCGCTATTTCGGCCGGGAGCGGGCCTTGGATGACCTGGTGGACAAGGTGCGGGCCGTCCAGACCGCCGGAGGGGCGAGGATTGTGGCGGTCGTCGGCCTGTCCGGAGCCGGGAAGACCTCCCTGCTCAACGCGGGCCTGGTGGGGATCGAATGCCGGGGCGGCGGTCGCCTCGCGGAGTTCGCCTGTGTCACGCTCAGCGCCCAGCAGGTGACCGAATGGGTACCGGGGGACACCCCGACCCTCCTGATCGTCGACCACTTCGAAGTCCTGCGCAACGCGGACGAAGCGCACCGGGAGGGGGTGCTCGCGGCCCTCGATGCGTTACCGGCCAACGTGACGACGGTGATCGGCATGGTTGCAGACGCGTACGGACACGCCCTCAGCGATCGGCGGCTCCAGGCCGCCCTGTCCGCCCCGGTACTGCTCGGCCCCTTGACCGAGCAGGAGTTTGCCCAGATCATCCGCCTCCCGGCCCAACGCAGCGGACGCCCCGTGGACGAGGCCCTCGTGGCGCTGCTCCAGCAGGACCTCCGGCGCTATGGGCCGCCGCCGGCGTCGGTGCTGCCCCTGCTCTCCAATGCGCTCTTCCGTGCGTGGGACCACGCCTCGGGGCAGAGCGTCACTGTGGAGGATTACGTGGAGACCGGGGGGCTCTGGGGCGGCCTTGAGCACCTCGCGGAAGAAGTGTTCGCGGATTCGTCAGCCGAGGAGCAGGAGCGCATCCGCGCACTGCTGCTCTCCCTCGTCCAGGTCAGCGCCGACGGATTCGAACGCAGGTCCATCGACATGTCGGCGATCGCGGAGGAGGACCTGGCGTTCGTCGACCGCTTCCTGTCCGCGCGCCTGTTGAGCATCACGGGCTCGTCCCTGGTCGTCAGCCACTCAGCACTGCTTCGCCAATGGGGTCGGCTGCGCTCCTGGGCCGAGGAGGCCCGGGACGCGCTGTTGCTCAGACGCCGGCTCAGCAAGGCGGCCGAGGTCTGGGAGGAGTCGGGTCGGGACCCCGACACCCTGGTCCCCGTGGCCGCGCTCGAACCGGCCGCGCACGGCATGGCACTCAACCACCTGGAGCAGGACTTCCTCGACGCCAGCCGGGCCAAGGAGGGCGAGCGCGCCGCGGCGCACGCCGGGGAGATCCGGAAACTCCGGCGGCTGAATGCGCTCATCACGGCGCTCGGTGCGATCGTCACCGTGCTGCTCATCATCGCCGTGTCCTCCGCCGCACGGCTCGAGCAGGTCAGCTCCGAGGCCGAACTCGCCAAGGCAGAGGCGCAGTCGAGGCAGTTGGCGCTCGTGGCGGAGGAGATGCGCAGGGGTGACCGCAACGTCGCAGCCCAGGTGAGCGTGGCGGCGCATCGCCTCTCCGACACGATGGAGGCGCGGGCCGCGGTGCTCAAGTCAGCTGGAGAACAGGTCCCGACGCGGATCCTGGGGCCGGCCGGAACGGTGCGCGTGGAGTCGGCTCCCGGCAGCGCGCTCGTGGCGAGCTCGTCGTCCGACGGTGTCGTGCGGGTGTGGCGCAACGGCCAGTTCGCCGCCCCCGCTGCACAGTTCACGGTGGTGGACGGGCAGCTCTTCGGCCTCGCCTTTTCGCTCGACCAGGGGCGCGAGTTCCTGGCCGTCGCGGGCCAGGGCACGGCGAGCGTCTGGGATGTCACTGGCGACGAGCCCCGCCGGCTCGGGGAGGTCGGTGGGGACTCGGTCGCGTACTCCGCGGCTCTCGGCGACGGCGCCGCCTACTTCGGCATGATCGACGGCACCGTGCGGCGGATGGATCTCGGCGATCCCGAGGCCAGGCTTGAAGCGTGGTCCCACCCGTCGGGGGCGGCGGTCCAGGCGCTGGCGGTGAGCCCCGCCGACGGATCGGTGGTGGCCGGATCCGATCTGATTTTGGCCCACTGGACGTCCGACGGTGAGGAACTGCCCGCGGTGGCGTTGTCACGCTGGGTGAACAAAGCGGTATTCGACCCTGAGGGAACGTCGCTGGTTGCCGTGGGCGGGGGAGGCACGACGACGCTGCTTACGGCCCGACCCACCGGTCTGGAACTGGTCACGGCGCTGGAGTTCGGCCCGCTGGCGCTCCACAGCGTCGCCGTCACAGAGGATCGCATCGTCGTCGGTTCCGGCACCGGAGACGTCACGGTGCTCGATCGGGACGGCTCCCGCCTTGGCAGCTTCGTCGTGCCCAGTACCGTCACCGGGATCGGGTTCGTCGAGGGCAGGGTCGTCACGGGCAGCCTCGACGGCACCGTGCGGGTCTGGCCCGAGCGGTACTCGGGTCTGTTGATCGAGGGAAGCGACACACGGCAGCCCGCCGGCGTCGCAGGCGAGCGGATCGTCAAGTACTTCGGGGAGACCGCCCGCGTGTTCGACATGGACGGAGAGTTGGAAAGGGAGTTCGACCTGCCGGACGGCGCGCAGACCGACTCCACCGTCATCCATGCCTCGGACGAGACACTCACGCTCTGGGTCGGCGACGGCACGCTCGCCACCTGGGACCTCACCCGAGACGGGCAGCCGACGCTGACCGACATCGGGCCGGGCAACGCCTACTTCATGGGCGGGAGCCCGGACGGCCGCCGAGCGCTCTTCGCGAAGGCCTCCGTTCCCGAGGCGCTCGTGCTCGAGCGCGACGACCTGGGCTGGAGGGTGGCCGGGTCCTTCAGCACCTGGTCCACTCTGGCGATGGGCTGGCATCCCGCCGAGCCGATGTTCGCCGCCATGAGTGAGGATTCGACCCGACTGGTGATCTGGAATGCCGAGACCCTCGACAAGCTGGGGGAGGTCGAGGTGCCGTCCACCGGGGCCGCGATCACCCTTGCGTGGGATCCGTCCGGTGACCGGCTCTTCCTGGGGACCGACGCCGGCTACATCCTGGCGGTGGATGTCACGGATCCCGCCCGACCTGCAGTGGCTGCCACGGACACGGAGCTTCATTCGGGGATTTCGTCGCTGGCCCTGGCCGAGGACGGCGAGCTGCTGGCGGCCGGACTCGTCGACGGCCGGATCGAGCTGTGGTACGTCCGGGACGAGGGTCTGGAGCAGGCCGTCACCCTCAGACCGGGCCGCGGGTCGGTGTCGCAGCTTGTCTTCGACGAGGGCGAGCTGATCTTCCTCACCGATGACGAGGGCATCCACACATGGCCCCTCGACGTCGACGTCGCGGTCGAGCGGGTGTGCGCCGCGGTCGGGCAGAGCCTGACCTCGCACGAATGGGGTCACCTCGCACCGAGCGTGGACGCTCCCGATGGTTGCGGCTGAGCAGCGCTGATCGAGTCAGCGTAGACTGACGACGGTTTCAGCCGAGGAGGGTGACGAGAAGTTGTTTGAGGAACTGACCGGCGCGGGGGTCCCGCGCCCTTTCGCGGCGCTGGGGCTCACTTTCGATGACGTGCTTCTGCAGCCGAACCAGTCCGACATCATCCCCTCGGAGGTCGATACGGGCACGCAGCTGACCAAACGGATCAGGCTGAACGTTCCGCTCGTGTCTGCGGCGATGGATACGGTCACCGAGTCCCGGATGGCGATCTCCATGGCGAGGGAGGGTGGCATCGGCATCCTGCACCGCAACCTGTCGATCGAGCAGCAGGCACACATGGTCGATCAGGTGAAGCGATCCGAGGCGGGGATGGTCAGCGAACCGGTGACCGTCAGCCCCGACGCGACCCTCGCCGAGGTGGACGAGATGTGCTCGCAGTACCGCATTTCCGGCGCGCCCGTCATCGACGCCAACGGCGTGCTCGTGGGCATCATCACCAACCGCGACATGCGCTTCGAGGACGACGGCAACCGCAGCGTCGGCGACGTGATGACGAAGATGCCGCTGGTGACGGTGCGCGAGGGGGCGTCCGGCGAGGAGGCGCTCGGGCTCATGGCCAAGCACAAGGTGGAGAAGATCCCGATCGTCGACGGGCAGAACCGTCTCAAGGGACTGATCACTTTGAAGGACTTCGTCAAGGCCGACCGGTACCCGAACGCGGCCAAGGACGACCAGGGACGCCTCCGGGTAGGTGCAGGCGTCGGTTTTTACGGCGACTCGTGGGAGCGTGCGATGGCTCTCGTCGAGGAGGGTGTTGATCTCATCGTCGTCGACACCGCCCATGGGCACAGCCGGGGCGTCGTCGAGATGATCAAGCGGCTGAAGGCGGAGCCGCTCGCCAAGGACGTCGACATCGTCGGCGGCAACGTGGCCACCTACGCCGGCGCCAAGGCGCTCGTGGAGGCGGGCGCGGATGCCGTCAAGGTCGGTGTCGGGCCGGGATCCATCTGCACCACCCGCGTCGTCGCGGGGGTCGGCGTGCCGCAGGTGACCGCGATCTTCGACGCCGCCCAGGCGGCTCGACCCGCCGGCGTGCCGGTCATCGGCGACGGAGGCCTGCAGTACTCCGGCGACATCGCCAAGGCCATCGTCGCGGGGGCGTCGGCGGTCATGCTGGGGTCGCTGCTCGCAGGCTGCGAGGAGAGCCCGGGCGATCTGGTCTTCATCAACGGCAAGCAGTTCAAGAGCTACCGCGGGATGGGATCCCTGGGGGCGATGGCCGCGCGCGGCCGCAAGGCGTCCTATTCGAAGGACCGCTACTTCCAGGGCGACGTCACCTCCGACGACAAACTCATCCCCGAGGGCATCGAGGGACAGGTGGCCTATCGGGGTCCGCTGGCCGCCGTGGCCTATCAGCTCGTCGGCGGGCTCAGGCAGTCGATGTTCTACTCAGGGGCGTCGACGATCGCGGAGCTCCAGGACCGCGGCCGCTTCGTGCGGATCACCGCCGCCGGACTTCGCGAGTCCCACCCGCACGACATTCAGCTGACCGCTGAGGCGCCCAACTACTGGGCCCGCTAGAAAGGACGCCATCCATGTACGAGCTTGGACGCAGCAAGCGGGCTAGCCACGCCTACAGCTTCGACGATGTCGCCATCGCGCCGACGCGCCGCACCCGCAGCGACGACGAGGTGGATCTCACCTGGAAGATCGACGCCGTCTCCTTCGAGGTGCCGATCGTCGCTGCCCCCATGGACTCGGTGATGTCTCCGGCCACAGCCATCCGGATGGGGGAACTGGGCGGGCTCGGCGTGCTGAACCTCGAGGGGCTGTGGACGCGGTACGAGGATCCGCAGCCGCAGTACGAGTTGCTGACCCAGCAGTGTGACCAGGTCACCGCCACTCGGCGCATGCAGGAGATCTACGCCGAGCCGGTCAAACCCGAGCTGATCCGCGACCGGTTGGCCGAGATCCGCAACGCCGGCGTCCCGGTCGCGGGCTCACTGTCTCCGGCGCGCACCCTGGAGTTCGCCCCGGTGCTGGAGCAGGCGGGGATGGACTTCTTCGTGATCCGCGGCACCACGGTGTCGGCCGAACACGTGGGAGGGGAGGAGACCCTCAACCTCAAGGACTTCATCTACCGGTTCGACGTGCCCGTGCTCGTCGGCGGCGTGGCGACGTACCGCGCCGCGCTGCACCTGATGCGGTCGGGCGCCGCGGGCGTCCTCGTCGGCTTCGGCGGCGGGGCCACGCACACGACGGCGTCGGTGCTGGGCATCGAGGTCCCGATGGCCTCGGCCGTCGCCGACGTCGCCGAGGCGCGCCGTGACTACCTCGAGGAGTCGGGCGGCCGCTACGTCCACATCCTCGCCGATGGGGCCGTCGGCCGTTCGGGCGACATCGCCAAAGCCATCGCTTCGGGCGCGGATGCGGTCATGGTCGGCTCTCCGCTGGCCCGAGCCACTGAAGCTCCGGGTCGAGGGTGGCACTGGGGGAGCGAGGCGTGGCATCCTCGCCTGCCGCGCGGTGAGCGCTCGTTCTTCGACCAGGTGGGCACCCTCGAGGAGGTTGTCCTCGGGCCGTCGAGAGTGCCCGACGGCACGATGAACCTGGCCGGTGGGCTACGCAAGGCGATGGCTCTGACCGGTTACACCGACATCAAGAGTTTCCAGCGGATCGATCTGATCCTCCACTGACACCTGAGGGGCCCCGATGGACGAGGCAGAAGCTGAGCTGAAACGCCTGCGTGGCAGCATCGACAACATGGACTCGGCGTTGATCCACCTGCTCGCGGAGCGCTTCAAGGTGACCCAGCGGGTCGGCCAGTTGAAGGCGACGGCCGGGCTGCCGCCCGCTGATCCCCAGCGCGAGGCGCATCAGATCGCCCGGCTGCGCGCTCTCGCCGTCGAAGCGGACCTGGATCCTGAGTTGGCCGAGAAGTTCCTGACCTTCATCGTGCGGGAGGTCGTCCGCCACCACGAGCAGATCGCGGCCGAGCAGAACTAACGATCGCCGACTCAGCTGAGGACACGCCAACCAACGGCGCACAACGCCAACCAAGAGCCCGAAACGCCAACGGACTAGGCCAAACGCCGACAAGGTTCAGCGACGCCCGCGAGACATCGCGGGCGTTGCTGAGTCTCACGGGCGTGATCGGAGAGCGGTTGGCGTTGTCCGCGTTCGGTTGGCGTTCCGTGTCGCCCGTTGGCGTCGTCGACGGCGATAGGAGGCTGGTGCGCCGCCTGTCAGTCGTCGGCGTTGACCAGGAAATCCGCTGCGCGGACGAGGTACTCGCGCATCGTCTCGGCGTCAGCAGGATCCAGGCCCAGGCTTTCCACCGCAACCAGCATGTGGTGCACCCAGCGGTCGCGCTGCGCAGGAGTCACGGCGTAGTCGAAGTGCCGCATGCGCAGCCGCGGATGACCGCGCTGCTCCTGATAGGTCTTGGGCCCGCCCCAGTACTGCTCAAGAAACATCCGCAGCCGGTCTGCGGCCGGGCCAAGGTCGTCCTCCGGGTAGAGCGCGCGCAGCGGAGGGTCGGACGCGACGCCCTCGTAGAACCTCGCCACGAGCCTCTCAAACGTGGCGGCGCCTCCGACCCGGTCGTAGAACGGCTGTTGCGTCACCCGTGCACCTCGTGGCGCCAGGAGTGCTGCGGGGCAAACCCCAGCGCGTCCTTCGCGGCCGAGTTGGACAGCAGCGTGCCGAACTCCGAGACGTGGTCCGGCACCGTGATCCCGGGGTGGGTCACGGCGAGGGCCTCTCGGGTCGGCACATCAAGGAGTCGGTGTAGATCCCGCCGGCGGGGATTGTTCGCGTGGTGGACGACGGCGTCCGCGCCACTGAGGACGTCCACCGCTTCGCCGTACTCGGCGAGGTCGGCGCGGAGGAAGTCTCCCGCGTACCAGGCAGGTCGGGGTGCCAGATCGGTGCCGAGGACGTCGTAGTGGGGCAACTCGGCGAAGTGGCGGAGCGTGGCCTGGCCGGCTTTGCCGCTGGCTCCGGTGATGACGATGCGCATGAGTGCAGCCTACTTCGGAAGTAGGAGGGCCAGGCATGCCGATGGCGCCCGGCCGAGCTCCGGGCGCCATCGGTGGGGGTCACTGGTCCGCGAGGCCCTCGAAAAGGACCGTGGAGAGGTAGCGCTCGCCGAAGCTCGCGAGCAGCACCACGATGGTCTTGCCCGCGTTTTCCGGGCGGTTGGCCACCTCGATCGCAGCCGAGAGCGCGGCTCCGGAGGAGAGCCCGACGAGGACGCCCTCCTCGGTGGCGGACCGGCGAGCGAAGTCGACGGACTGATCGATGTTCCGGGGCAGCACCTCGTCGATGACGCCGCGGTCGAGGATCTCGGGGATGAAGTTCGCGCCGATGCCCTGGATCTTGTGGGGACCGGGGGCGTTCCCGGACAGGATCGCGGATTCCTGCGGCTCGACCGCGACGATCTGGACCTCCGGCTTGCGCTCCTTGAGGACCTGGCCGACACCCGAGATGGTGCCGCCGGTGCCGATGCCTGCAACGAAGATGTCGACGGTGCCGTCGGTGTCCTGCCAGATCTCCTCGGCGGTGGTCGAGCGATGGATGTCGACGTTGGCCTGGTTCGCGAACTGGCGGGCCAGAATGCCGCCACGCTCAGCGGCGATCTCCTCGGCCTTCTCCACGGCACCACGCATGCCCGCGGGCCCTGGGGTGAGCACCAACTCGGCCCCGTACGCGCGCAGCAGTGCGCGGCGCTCCACCGACATGGTCTCCGGCATGGTCAGGACCACCTTGTAGCCGCGGGCGGCCCCCACCATCGCCAGCGCGATCCCCGTGTTGCCCGACGTTCCCTCGACGATGGTTCCCCCGGGCTGCAGTTCCCCAGAGGCGACGGCTGCGTCGATGATCGCGACACCGATGCGGTCCTTGACGGAGGCGGCCGGGTTGAAGGACTCGAGCTTGGCTAGGACTGTGGCGTTATCGCCCGCGATGCGGTTGAGCTTGACCAGCGGGGTGCGGCCGACTGTGGCCGTGATATCAGGAAAGATGTTCATGCTCGGGGCAACCACCCGATCAGGCCAGATATTCCCGATCCGTCGATATTGGTCTGCACATGGTTGGGGCCGGGGTGATCCCAAGTGCCCACCGCGGCTTTGATCAGTCACGGGCGGTCGGATTCGGGCTGCGCAGGGATGGCGCAATAGACTCGCGCGCATGACTGCCCAGCACGATCTCGTCCTCGTCGTCGATTACGGCGCCCAGTACGCCCAACTCATCGCCCGTCGGGTCCGGGAAGCCAACGTCTACTCCGAGATCATCAGCTCGAAGGCCGGCGTCGAGGAGATCCTCGCGCGGCAGCCCTCCGCGATCATCCTGTCCGGCGGCCCGGCCTCCGTGTACGACCCCGGCGCGCCCACCGTCGACCCCCAGCTGTTCGAGGCGGGCGTGCCCGTCCTGGGGATCTGTTACGGGTTCCAGGCGATGGCTCAGGCGCTCGGCGGCACCGTGGCCAAGACCGGGCAGCGTGAGTACGGCCGCACATCGCTGTCCATCACCCAGGGCGGCTGCCTGCTGCAGAGCCTGCCCAACACACTCAACGTCTGGATGAGCCACGGGGACTCGGTGAGCCGGGCTCCGAAGGGTTTCACGGTGCTCGCCCGCACCGCAGGGGCCCCAGTCGCGGCCTTCGAGGACGTCAGCCGCAGGCTGGCGGGTCTCCAGTGGCACCCTGAGGTGCTGCACTCGCAGTGGGGCCAGCAGGTGCTCGAGCACTTCCTCTTCAACATCGCCTCGCTGACGCCCGACTGGACTGCGGAACACATGGTCACCGAAGCCATCGACGCGGTTCGCATGACGGTCGGTGATCGTCGTGTGCTGTGCGCACTCTCCGGAGGTGTCGACTCGGCCGTGGCCGCGGCGCTGGTGCAGAGGGCCATCGGGGCCCAGCTAACCTGCGTGTTCGTCGACCACGGCCTGCTGCGCGAGGGCGAGGCTGAGCAGGTCAAGAACGACTTCGTCGCGGCGACGGGGGTCGAGCTCGTCGTGGCGGACGAGCGCGAGCGGTTCCTGGCGGCGCTCAAGGGGGTCACCGATCCCGAGGAGAAGCGCAAGATCATCGGGCGCGAGTTCATCAGGACGTTCGAAGCGCAGGCCCGCGAACTCGCCGGCGAACGTGGAATCGACTTCCTCGTCCAAGGCACCCTCTACCCCGACGTGGTGGAGTCGGGCGGCGGCGAGGGGACGGCCAACATCAAGAGCCACCACAATGTGGGAGGCCTGCCGGACGACCTGCAATTCACCCTCATCGAGCCGCTCCGCCACATGTTCAAGGACGAGGTGCGTGCCGTGGGGGAGGAACTCGGGCTGCCCGAGGCGATGGTCTGGCGCCACCCGTTCCCCGGACCTGGGCTGGGGATCCGCATCATCGGTGAGGTGACGCAGGAGAGGCTCGAGATCCTGCGCCAGGCTGACGCGATCGCCCGTCATGAGGTCGCCGAGGCAAAGATGGAGAGGGACATCTGGCAGTTCCCCGTCGTGCTGTTGGCCGACGTCAGATCGGTGGGCGTCCAGGGCGACGGACGCACGTACGGCCACCCGATTGTGCTGCGGCCGGTGGTCTCCGACGACGCCATGACGGCGGACTGGGCGCGCCTCCCGCACGACTTGCTGGAGAGGATCTCGAGCCGCATCACCAACGAGTGCCCCGATGTCAACCGGGTGGTGCTCGACATCACCAGCAAGCCCCCAGCCACCATCGAGTGGGAGTAGACCACGGAGCCGCCGAGCGATCTCGGCGGCTCCGTCGTTCGCGGGCGGTTCGGTAGCTCAGATGGTGTAGTCGTTGGACCCACCCGGGCCGCCGCGACGTCCGTCGTACCACGAGCGCGCCTTGCGGAACTGCTCTTCGGCGATGGTGCCTCCGGTGTCTTCGCGGGGCAGGATCACCCAGAGCGCGACGTAGATGAGCACGCCGCTGCCGCCGAGAACGGTGACGAGGACGAACGCGAGCCGCACGATGGTGGCGTCGATGTTGAAAGCCTTGGCGAGACCAGCGGCGACGCCGCCGATCATGCCGTCATTGGAACGGGTGAGCTTCATGATGGATTCCTTTACTGGGGTGGTGAGTGGCGGATGAACGAGAAGAGCAGGGCGACGGCACCGGCGACGGCCAGGGCGATCGCGAGAGCGGGCTGGACCGCGGACGGGCTGAGTCGATCGACCAGGAGCAGCACAAGCGCGAAGCCGACGGCTGCCAGCCCGACTGCGATGGCGGCCACATCGTGACGTCTCATGAGACCTCCTCGAAGTGGACGCGAGCGGCGATGAGGTCCACCACGACCGCCACCTCGAGCGCGTCGTCGGGGGCGCCGGATGAGTGGGTGACGACGCCGAACCCACGGTCGACCGTGAGGTTCTCGATCGTGCCGGGCAGGCGGACCGTCACGTCGGAGCCGACGGCGTCCAGGTCGATGGTCGTGATGCCCTCGAGGTCGTCGGCGGTGAGAACGAGCTCTGAGCGTTCGCCAACCACGCGGATGTTCAACACGCCGTCGGCCGCTGCGGGAACAGGGGCTGCGGTCTGCACGGCCATCAACGCCGAGCTGATCGCCAGCACGACGACGAGCGACAGCACGCTGCGTGGCACCCGTCTGCGGGTGAGCATCCCGACCCCGGCCACGACCACACCGGCACTGGCCGACGACGCGGCGAGCGTTTCCAGCGGACTGAGCCCGAATATCAGGTACGCCGCGGGCGCAACCGCCACCATCACGATGACGGTCGCAATCCCCGCCCCCCAGCTCGTCCGCGGAGGGGCGACGGTGGAGCTGACGCGCGGTTCCGGAAGCGGGGGAGCGCCGTAGAGCTCCACCGTAGGAAGTGGCCGGGCGTCACCTGCTGCCGCGGCCATGGAGGCACGCCAGGACGCGATGAGTTCGTGGTCGTCACGAGGTGTGTTCTGGATCTCGCGAGCGTCGTGGCCGGTCAGCGAGGGCTGTTGCGTGTCGGTCTGGGTTCGCCGGATGATGACGAACGCGCCCAGGAGGGCGACACCGCTCAGCCACGGGAGCGGGGTGATCGCGCCGGTGAGGGCCATCACGGCCAGCGTCGTCGTCACCACGACGGCCTTCGCCCAGGGCGAGGGCCAGCCGCGGAAGCTGGGCAGGTAGGCGTCGATCGGTCGACGGGTGTCGGGGCCGGCGGTCAGCGCTGATCCCCAGCCGTACAGGGCGACGCCCAGCCCTCCGCAGAGGGCCAGGACGACGAAGGCGACTCGCACCAGGACCGGATCTACGCCCAGCCGATCGGCGATGGCCTGGGCGAGCCCAGTGAAGACCCCCGGCTGGCGGCGCTGCAGAGCGCCCAGGCTCGGGTCGAGCCAGGCCAGATCGAGGTCGTTGCGTGCCATGGCTCCAGTCTTGCCCGTCTCAGCCGTGCGCGGGATAGGGAACACCCTGACGGTGACCTGAGATCGGTCGGACGCCACCCTGGAAGGGGCTGCTGACGCTGGCGTGAGGCCGCGCCGAGTGACACGCTGGAGGCATGACCGACCAGCGTGACCTGCTTCGCGCGCCCCCCCGCGCGCCCCTGGGCCGCAGGGTCGAGGGGCGGATGATCGCGGGCGTGGCGGTCGGGCTGTCCGAGCATCTGGACCTGAGCGTGCGGGTGGTGCGCTTCGGCTTCGTGCTGCTGTCCTTCCTGTCCGGCATGGGGGTCGTCGCCTACCTCGCGCTCTGGGTGTTCATGCCTCGCGCCAACACCGTCGAGAGCGCGGCCGGTCTCGACGCTGCAGCGCGCCGCGGCATGCGCCCCGCAAGCTCGACGGCGACGCAACGGGCCGACACAGGGATCCTCGTGTCGGGAGGGATGATCGCCGTGGGCATCCTGTGGGCGTTCGTCGTGGCCGGTGCAGTCCCCTCGAACCTCTTCTGGCCAGCGGTCCTCGGTGGAGCGGGCGTCATCGTCATCTGGCTGCAGGTGGACGAGCGCGTGCCCCACGCCGCGGACCAGGTCGCCGTCGGCCCCTGGGGACGGTTTACGCGCGGCGGCGGAGCCATGAGCGTTCTGCGTCTGATGGGCGGCTTGCTCCTCGTCCTGGCGGGGGTCACCTGGATCCTGGCCACCAGGGTGGGCCTGGCCCAGCTCCCGGGAATCCTGGGCGCCAGTGCCCTCCTCCTGGCGGGACTCGTCGTCGTGGCCGCGCCGTGGCTGTACCAGCAGCGAGGCCGCATCCGTAGGGCGGAGGCGGAGCGGTTACGCGCCGAGGCGCGCTCGGACATGGCGGCGCATCTGCACGACTCGGTGCTGCAGACGCTCGCACTCATTCAGCGCCAAGCGGGCGATGCGGCCACCGTCTCCGCATTGGCGAGGAAGCAGGAGAGGGAGCTGCGGACCTGGCTCTACGGCGAGACCCCCCGCGACGAGTCCCTCCGGGCGGCGCTCGCCGCGATTGCGAGCGACGTCGAATCCAACTTCCCGATCAACGTCGAGGTCGTGTGTGTCGGCGACGCCCAGGTGGACGACCGGGTGCAGGCGCTCGTCCAGGCGGTTCGGGAAGCTGTCATCAACGCCGCGAAACACTCGCAGTCGCCCAGGGTGGACGTCTACGCGGAGGTGCTGGGGACCGGAATCGAGGCGTTCGTCCGCGACCGCGGCGTCGGCTTCGATCCGGCCAGGGTGCCGGAGGGGCGCATGGGCGTGAGAGAATCGATCAAGGCGCGCCTCGAGCGGCAGGGTGGCACAGCAGTCATCCGGTCTGAGGCGGGCACCGGCACCGAGGTGAGGTTGGAGATCTAGTCCATGAATGATGAGGCCCCCAAACGGCTGTCGGACCTCAAGGTCGTCATCGTCGACGACCATGCCATGTTCCGCGCGGGCGTCCGGCATGAGATCGGGCAGCACGTGCACGTCACCGCCGAGGCTGACGATGTCGCCTCCGCCGTCGACGCGATCACACGGACCGACCCCGACGTCGTGCTTCTGGACGTGCATCTGCCAGGCGGCGGCGGGGCCGAGGTCATCAAGCAGACGCTGGCCATCAAGCCGAACGTCAAGTTCCTGGCGCTGTCGGTCTCAGATGCTGCGCAGGACGTCATCGGGGTTATCCGCGCCGGGGCGCGCGGGTACGTGACGAAGTCGATCAGCAGCGACGAGCTCCTTGAAGGGATGGCTCGCGTCGCCGGGGGGGACGCTGTGTTCTCGCCGCGTCTCGCGGGGTTTGTGCTCGATGCCTTCAGCGGGGCAATCGACGTCTCGGGGATCGACGAGGAGCTCGACAAGCTGAGCGCCCGCGAACGTGAGGTGTTGAAGCTCATCGCCCGCGGCTACGCCTACAAGGAGGTGGCCCGCGAGTTGTTCATCTCCATCAAGACGGTCGAGACTCACGTCTCGAGTGTGCTGCGCAAGCTACAGCTCTCGAACCGGCACCAGTTGACGAAGTGGGCCACCGACCGCCACCTCATCTGAGGCTGCTGGGCTCGGACGATCCGGGCATAAGAAAAGGCGGTGCCAGCGTGAGCTGGCACCGCCTTTGCAGTGTGTTGGTCAGGCGCGGTTCTTGGTGACGAAGCCGTAGATGACGAGCACCAGGAGGGCACCGAGGACGGAGAAGATGAGGCCCGAGACGGAGAAGATCTCGTCGTAGCTCACGTTGAAGAGCAGCCCGCCGAGGAATCCGCCGAGGAGAGCGCCGACGATGCCGAGGAGGATGGTGGCGACCCATCCGCCGCCCTGACGGCCGGGCATGATGGCCTTAGCGATGGCGCCTCCGAGGAGGCCGATGACGATGTAAGCAATGATTGTTCCCATGCATCCAGAATGCCCGACAACTTTGATCGTGTAAACCGAACTCGCCCTGAGAAGCCCCTGAGGGGGCGATCAGGGGGTGGTGCGGGAGGCGATAGCCTTGGGCCTCATGGAGTTCCTGTTCAACCTCGCCCTGCTGTTCCACTTCATCGGTTTCGCCGCCCTCTTCGGGGGAGCCTTTGTTCAGGCAAAGGGGCCGCGGCGGATCATCAATCCCGCCATGTTCCACGGTGCGCTCACTATGCTCGTCACCGGCCTGCTGCTGGTCGGTGTGTGGGAGATGGGGTCCTTCCGCGACGGGGACCCCAACCATCTCAAGATCGGGATCAAGTTCCTCGTGCTCGTCGGTGTGTTCGTCTTTGTCCTGGTCAACCGTAAGAAGGACAACGTGCCGGCGGGGCAGTTCTGGGCCATCGCGGGGCTCACCGCGCTGAACGCCGCCATCGCCGTCTTCATGTGAGGTCGGCCCAGGCGCGACCCCGGATCCGTCGCCGACGGATCAGCGACGATCGGCGTGTCGCCGGGGTTTCGGCGTCGCTCGCGGCCTAGAACAGCGGGCGCCACGGGCTGAGAAACAGCTCGGTCGCCTTCGCGACGGGGGATCTCTGCTGCCAGCGCTCCTCCGTCAGCTCATACGTGTTCGCTTGGTCGGTCGCGAAGACGCGCTCCATGTGGGCCGCAACGTCGGTGTCGGTGACCTCGAGATTGATCTCGTAATTGCCCCACAGGCTGAGGCGATCGAGGTTGGCGGTGCCGATCGTCGACCAGTGCCCGTCGATGGTGGCCGTCTTCGAGTGCACCATGGCCCCCTGATAGAGGAACAGGCGGATTCCGGAGCGCAGCAGCTCGGTGTAGTAGCCCCGCGAGAGCCAGTCGGCCACGACGTGGTTCGACCGCTCCGGCACGATGATCCGCACGTCCACGCCTCTGCTGGCCGCGTCCCTGAGCGAGGCGACGAGGTCGTCGTCGGGGATGAGATAGGCGTGCGTGAGCCAGATGTGGCTCGTGGCCCGATCGATGGCTTCCAGATACATGTTGCGGATCGGGTAGACTTGGATGCGCGGCGTGTTGCGATGCACCCTGACACCGGGCTCCCAGGATCGCGGTGGGTTGTGGTCGATCCGCTCGCGCGACCGGCCTGCGTGCAGGTTCCAGAAGTCGATGTAGGCGTTGTCGAGCTCCGCCACCCCCGGCCCCACGACGCGGGCGTGGGTGTCGCGCCAGCCGCGGGCGTAGAGGTGGCCGATGTTGTACCCGCCGATGAACCCGACCTTGCCGTCGACGGTGAGCAGCTTCCTGTGATCACGGCCCCAGCTCCTCGGCGACCACGGGATCGGGATGGCGGGGTGCGGCATCACCCGGACGTTGTCGGGGATCTCCTTGTAGAAGCTACGTGGAACGACCAGGTTGGCGAACTCGTCCCAGATGGCGTAGACGCGCACCCCGCGGTTCGCGGCCCGGATCAGCGCGGAGCGGAACTGCTGGCCGACCTCGTCGCCCTTCCAGATGTAGGTCTCGAAGAAGACGTACTCCTCCGCACAGTCGATGGCCTTCACCATGTCCTCGTAGAGGTGCTCGCCGTAGGTGTAGACGCTGACCTCGTCTGGGCCGACGTCGATCGGCGAGGGTTCGGTGATGGGGAATTTGCGCAGCTTGCGCTTCTTCTTGCGCATCGACTCGACCAGGGTCAGAGCCAGCATCGCCACGATTTGGAGAAGCAGCACGGTGGTTGTCACGCGGCCGATGACCCGGCGCGCGCTGCTCATGTGGCGCATGGGGCCAGCTTACCCAGCCGCCGCGGGCGGGTAGGCTTGGGCACCGACATGAGCGACTCCCTGTTTCCCGACCTGTTCTCCGCGTTTGCGCCGGAGCGCACCCCGCGTCAGGAGGCGGGGGAGCGCCCCGTCGCCCAGGGCTCGGGGAAACGGGTCTCCGAGGACGAGCTGCTGGAGGGGCTGAACCCTCCGCAGCGCGAAGCTGTCGTCCACGCCGGGTCCCCGGTGCTGGTCGTGGCGGGGGCCGGGTCGGGCAAGACGCGGGTGCTGACGCGGCGCATCGCGCACCTGGTCTCGCAACGCGACGTCCACCCCGGGTCGATCCTCGCGATCACTTTCACGAACAAGGCAGCCGCGGAGATGCGCCAGCGCGTCGTCGAACTCGTGGGTAACCGGGCCAAGCTCATGTGGGTCTCCACCTTCCATTCCGCCTGCGTCCGCATCCTGCGCTCCGACATCGACCGGTTCGGGATGGCGAAGACGTTTTCGATCTACGACGACGCGGACTCGAAGCGCCTGATGTCGTTGGTGTGCCGCGAGCTCGAGATCGACCCCAAGCGCTACCCGGTGCGCGCGGTGATGAACAAGGTGAGCAACTTCAAGAACGAGCTCGTGGACTTCGAGCGGGCGCTCGCAGAAGCCGACTCGCCCCCACGGAAGGTCTACGCAGAGGCGTACGCCGAGTACCAGAGGCGGCTGGGGGCGGCCAACGCCCTCGACTTCGATGACCTCATCATGACGACGGTCCATCTCTTCCAGGCGTTCCCGGACGTCCGCGAGAAGTATCGTCGGCGCTTCCGCCACGTGCTGGTGGACGAGTACCAGGACACCAACCATGCCCAGTACGCGCTCGTGCGGGAACTGTGCGCGGACGTGACCACCGGCGTGGTCCCCGGCTCACCGGTGGTCGAGCCCGCCGAGCTCATGGTGGTTGGCGACTCCGACCAGTCGATCTACGCCTTCCGAGGCGCCACGATCCGCAACATCCTGGACTTCGAGAGCGACTTCCCCGGGGCGCGGACGATCGTCCTGGATCAGAACTACCGCTCCACGCAGAACGTGTTGACGGCCGCGAACTCGGTGATCTCCCGCAACGAGGGCCGGCGGGAGAAGCATCTCTGGTCCGAACTCGGCGAGGGTGACCTGATCGTCGGCTGGGTGGCGGACACGGAACAGGACGAGGCCCAGTTCGTGGCGACCGAGATCGACCGGCTGAGCGACGCCGGCGAGAGCCAGTACGGCGACACCGCTGTCTTCTATCGCACCAACGCGCAGTCGCGGGCCTTTGAAGAGGTGTTCATCCGGGTGGGCATGCCGTACAAGGTCGTGGGCGGCGTCCGGTTCTACGAGCGCCGTGAGGTGCGCGACGCCATCGCGTACCTCAGGGCCATCGTCAACCCGGCGGACGACGTGTCGGTGCGGCGGATCCTCAACGTGCCCAAACGGGGGATCGGCGACCGGGCCGAGGCGGCCATCGCCACCCTCGCTGCCCAGGAGCGGATCAGCTTCTTCGACGCGCTGCAGCGCGCTGCGGACGCACCGGGGCTGGCGTCACGATCGGTCAGGCTCATCCAGGGCTTCGTGGACCTCATCACGATGCACCGTGTGATGGCGGCCCAGGGCAAGCCCGCCGACGAGGTGCTGATGTCGATCCTCAAGGAGTCGACCTATCTTTCCACGCTGGAAGCATCGCCCGACCCGCAGGACATCACCCGGGTCGAGAACCTCATCGAACTGGTCTCGGTGGCCTCGGAGTTCGTGGCCGCGGCCAACACGGTGGACCTGGACGACGACGCCGCGATGGCCGGTCTGGCGGCCGGAATGCCGGAGCCGGACGATTCGCTAGCCGCCTTCCTGGAGCGCATCGCGCTCGTGGCCGACTCTGACCAGTTGCCCGACCACGACGAGGGGAAGGGTGTGGTCACGTTGATGACGCTGCACACCGCGAAGGGTCTGGAGTTCGACACTGTCTTCCTCACTGGCCTTGAGGAGGGGATGTTCCCCCACATGCGAGCGCTCACCGACCCGAACGAGTTGGAGGAGGAGCGGCGGCTGGCCTACGTCGGCATCACCCGCGCCCGCAAACGCCTCTACCTGAGCCGATCGCAGGTGCGGGTGACGTTCGGCTCGCCGGCCTACAATCCGCCGTCACGGTTCCTCCAAGAGGTGCCGGCGCACGTCCTCGACTGGCGCCGTACCGCGGCCGCGACCACAACGTGGGCGAGCTCGGCTGCAACGAGGAACCGGCAGACGTCGGCGTCCATCCAGAGCTTCGGTGCCGGCTCCGGCGCTCCCAAGTCGGTGCCCGTTCTGGCGGTGGGCGACCGCGTGCTCCACGGTTCGTTCGGCATGGGGACGGTGCTGGCGCTGAGCGGCGCAGGGGATAAGACCATGGCCGACGTCGACTTCGGTTCGGCGGGCGCGAAGAGGTTGAGCCTCAAGCACGCGCCGATGGAAAAGCTCTGAGCCTGGGGCCCTGGTCAACGACGTTCACCCTGAGAAAATGAGGTGCCGCGCGCTATCTGGCAGCGGCGGCACGTTTTCCCAGGGTGGAGGGTAGGCGATTGCTCAGGGCGGGAGCGGTCAGCGCACGCCCAGCGACCGCAGGAACGACATCGGGTTGGAGGCGTTGTACACGTCGCCGGGGGTGACGCCGGGCTCGTAGTACTCGAAGTGGAGGTGGGACCCGAAGGAGCGTCCCGTGTTGCCCACGTACCCGATCAGTTGCCCGGCCTTGACGGTGGCGCCGGGGCTGACGTTCTTGCGTGACATGTGGGCGTAGAGAGTCGAGCCGCCGTTGTTGTGCTGGATGACGACGTTGACGCCGGCCCAGCCGCCGGCCGACGAGCTGAGCACGACGCCCGAGGCGGCCGCGTAGATCGGGGTGCCGGTGGGGGCGGGGAAGTCCTGACCGGTGTGGTACCGGGACCAGCTGCCGCGGGCGCCGAAGCCGGCCCCCATGCGGTAGTTCTCCTTGACGGGCATCGAGCCGCCCTTGGTGGTGAGGTTCTCCACATCCTGGGCGGAGACGGCCACGTCAGCTGATTTGCTGGAGCCGGAGCCGGAGGCGGATGCCTTGGCGGCGGCGGCCTTTGCGGCTGCCGCCTCCTCAGCGGCCTTCTTCGCCTCGGCGAGTAGACGGGCGGCCTCTTCGGCTTCCTTGCGAAGCTTCTCGCTCTGGGCGGCCACGAGCTTCATGTCTTCATCCATGAGCTGGTCGCGAACCGCGGTGCTCGACTTCCACTCTTCAGCAGCCGCGGTCTCGGCCGACGCACCGAGCGCTGCGGTGCGCTCCTTGGCGTTCTCGTCGGCGACGGCTTCGGTGAGGTTGGAGCGAACGGCGCTGCGGCTGACTTCCTGGGACCGGTCCGCGAAGCCCAGTTCGGCGGCGGAGGCGGCGGCGGCGGGCACAGCGATCTCGGCGTTCAGGGACTCCGACGAGGCGTCCATGTCGGTGCTGCGCGAGTTGAATGCGAAGGCGAACAGCGCGGTGGCCGACAGGGCTCCTGCCACGGTCGCGGCGACAAGGCGGCGGCTCGCTGCGAGCGAGCGCGATCCGCGTTGGGGGGAGTTGGAAGCCTCAATGTCGACGACCTCATCGGCAACTGCCGCGCGTCGTGCGTTGGGGGATTGGTTCACCTGCATCCTCAGAATTGATCGGCTCCCTGCTGGGCTTCCTCCGAAACCTTAACAGTTCTCAGGAAGCTCTCAAAATTGGGGTGGTGCCTGTGGACAACAGTGTCATGTTTCGTGGGTAGCCCCGCTCACAAGTACTGACGGACACCGCGCGTACCGAGTAGTGTGGGCGGTCGCACCGTCGCAGACATTAAGGAACACTGTGGATCTCCTGGAATACCAAGCGCGAGACCTGTTCGAACAGTTCGGGGTGCCGGTTCTCCCCGGCAGGACGGCAACGACGCCGGACGAAGCCCGAACTGCCTACGCCGAACTGGGCTCCGACCTCGTCGTCATCAAGGCTCAGGTCCGCACCGGCGGCCGCGGCAAGGCCGGCGGCGTCAAGCTGGCGCGGGGCGAGGAGGCGGTGGTGAAGACCGCCGCTGAGATCCTCGACCTCGAGATCAAGGGCCACAAGGTGGAGACGGTCATGATCAGCCCCGGCGCCGACATCGCCGAGGAGTTCTACTTCTCGATCCTGCTCGACCGCGCCTCAGGGGGCTACCTCGCCATGGTCAGCACGGAAGGCGGAGTCGACATCGAGACTCTCGCGGAGGAGCGCCCAGAGGCGCTGCTGAAGGTCGGCCTCGACCCCGTCGACGGCATCACCGACGCCGTGGGCCGGAAGATCGTGGAGGAGGCCGGGTTCATGCCCGACGACCACGCCGCGGTGATCGACGTGCTGAAGAAGCTCTGGACCGTATTCCGGGAGTCCGACGCAACGCTGGTCGAGGTCAACCCCCTCGTGCGGACAGGTTCCGGGCAGATCATCGCCCTCGACGGGAAGGTCACCCTTGACGAGAACGCCGACTTCAGGCACGAGGAGTGGGAGTCCTACACCGAGACCTCGGGCGCGGTCGACCTCGAGCGCCAGGCCCGCGAGCTGGACCTCAACTACGTCAAGCTCGACGGCACCGTCGGCATCATCGGCAACGGCGCCGGGCTCGTCATGAGCACGCTCGACGTGGTCGCGGCGGCCGGCGAGGACCTGCCGGGCACACCCAAGCCCGCCAACTTCCTCGACATCGGCGGCGGAGCCTCGGCCACCGTCATGGCGAACGGGCTGCGGATCATCATGAGCGACCCCCAGGTGAAGTCGGTCTTCGTCAACGTCTTCGGCGGCATCACGGCCTGCAGCGACGTGGCCAACGGCATCGTCCACGCACTGGAGATGCTAGGCGACGAGGCGCGGCTGCCCATCGTCGTGCGCCTGGACGGAAACTCGGTGGAGGTTGGCAAGGCCATCCTCGCCGAGGCCAACCACCCCCTCATCACAGTCAAGAACACGATGGACGAGGCTGCGCGCGCCGCTGCGCGCCTGGCCAGCGAAGGGAACTGAGCATCATGTCGATCTTCATCAACGCCTCCTCCAGGGTCCTCGTTCAGGGGATGACCGGGAAGGAAGGGCGCAAGCACACGCAGCGGATGATCATGTCCGGCACCCGCGTCGTCGGGGGAGTCACGCCCGGGAAGGCCGGGGAGTCGGTCCTCTTCGAGGAGGACCCGGTGCCGGTGTTCGGGTCGATGGTGGAGGCGGTCGCGGCCACCCAGGCGGACGTCTCGGTGGTGTTCGTGCCGCCCAAGTACGCCAAGGCCGCCGTGCTGGAATCGATCGAGGCGGAGATCGGTCTCTGCGTCGTCATCACCGAGGGCATTCCGGTGCGCGACAGCGTCGAGTTCCACTCGGCCGCCCGGGATTCCGGCACCCGGATCATCGGGCCCAACTGTCCGGGTCTGATCTCCCCCGGCAAGTCCAACGTCGGCATCATCCCGGCGCACATCGCCGGCCCGGGTCGCATCGGACTGGTGTCGAAGTCGGGCACGCTGACCTACCAGATGATGTACGAGCTGCGCGACCACGGGTTCTCCACCGCGGTCGGCATCGGCGGCGATCCGGTCGTCGGCACGCCGCACATCGACGTGCTCCAGGCGTTCGAGGACGACGACGAGACCGACGTCATCGTCATGATCGGTGAGATCGGCGGAGACGCGGAGGAGCGTGCCGCGGAGTACATCCAGCGCAACATCACCAAGCCGGTGGTCGGCTACGTGGCGGGCTTCACTGCACCGCCCGGCCGGACGATGGGCCACGCGGGTGCCATCATCACCGGATCGAAGGGCACGGCCGCAGCGAAGAAGGAGGCCCTCGAGGCTGCCGGAGTGCTCGTGGGGGAGACGCCCTCCCTCACCGCGTCCCTGGCCCGCGACGCCATCGCCAAGATGCGGGTGAATCAGAGCCGCAACGTGACGCCGAAGCGATCCGCCTGACGCCAGATGTGAAACGGCGCCCCGGCCAGTGGTCGGGGCGCCGTTTCCACGTCATTGGCTCTACTGGGCCTGGCTCGCTCGAACGGGCACCCGTGCGGCGAGCGCGGACAGCTGCTCGAGGGTGAACTGGTAGGCGTCGGTCACCGTGATGAGTGTGTAGGTGATGCGGTTGCCGGCGGCGCTGACGATCAGTTGGTAGGTGATGGCCGTGCTGTCGCTCGACGCCTGCTTGATCGTGAACAGTCGCGACGAGAGCTTCAGGCCGTCCTCGCCGACGGCCGCGACCGCTGGGTGCTCAGTGACGGTGGCCGTGTTGACCCGGTCCTTGCAACTTGCCAGGTTGTTTCCCAGCCTCGTGACGAACTCCGCAGCCGCGGTGGGGTCCGCGAACGTGAACATGACCTCATCGAGCCCGAAGGTGTCGGGACGCTGATCGTCCTGGGTCATCAGGTAGGTGGCCTGCTGGCGCGAGGAGGGGCCAGGTTCGGTGGCCAGGGTCATGTTCTCGCAGCCCATCTGCGTCACCGACACATCGGTCGGCTCCTGGGCGGTCCACCGGCCCGCCCCGGGACGGATGCGCGGCAGGTCGGCGGGGATGAGCCAGCCGACGGGGTCCACAGCGGGGACCGGGACGGGGGTGACGCCCACGGTGCCGGGACAGCTCGCATCCTCCCGCTCGCAGAGCTCGGTCTGCGGGCGGTTGAGGGCAGTCGCGAGCGCGGACTCCTCGACGGGGGAATCGTTGCGGGCCAGGTCGAGCAGCTGGATGGAGGCGCCCGTCAGCGTCATGAGGACCGTGTGGTACTGAGTCGGCTGGTTCTGGAAGGCGATCGTGACCTGGAAGGCCTGATCGGCGAGCCCGGCGACGTCGGTCGCGCCAACGATGTAGGACGGGACCTCGGCGCAGCTTGCCAGCGCCTCGGATCGGGTCGCGAACACCTCCTCTGCTGCGTCGGCTGAGGCGTAGACGTCGATCTGGTGCAGGCCGGCCAGTTGGTCGTCGGTGGACGTGCCGAGCACGCGCTGCAGTGAGGTCGTGGGATTGACGTCCGTGGCTTCGGTGCTCAGGCAGGCGCCTCGACCGGTGTGCTCGTCGGCGGCCTGGGTCGTGTCGGTGATCGCCCAGGTGGCAGCTGGCGCGATGCCTGCCAGGTCGTCCGGGAGCAGGAGCGAGTCGACGGTCAAGGGGGCCAAGGTCGGCGACGGGCTCGTGGACGCCGACGCCGACGGCGACGGCGGAGGTGGCGCAGTCGGCTCGGCTGGCTGCGTGCCGCGCGAGACGAAGAACGCGATCAGCCCGACGATGACGGCCAGCGCCACACCGGCCACGGCCCAGGCGGCCAGCGTTCGTCGATGTGACGCCATCCAGTCCCCGTCGGCCTGCGAGCGCGTCATGGCGGTCTGCTCGGACTCGACCGGTGTCGTGGACGACAGGGCGGAGCGGCGGGGCGCGGGGCTGGGGCTGTCAGCGAACTCGCCGGCGGAGCGGGGGAAGACCGGGGCGGGGATGATCGTGTCGGAGGGGATCGGCGCAGCGGCCGAGTGGCTCCCGGGGCGGGCGAACGGGTTGAGCAGGGCGGCGTCCGGGGCGGGGGTCGGTGCGGCCACCGTCGATTCCGGTTCGTCTCCGAGCGCGTAGTGACGTTCCGGCTCGACATCCGGCTGGCTGCCGACGTCGAGTTCCTCAGCCTCGTCGGCACTGCCGCGTCGCGCGGGACCGGTGGGAGTGACTGGGGTAGGGTCCACGTCGGGAAGGTCGACCTCTTCGTCGGCGGGCATCCAGGCCCGACGCGGGCGGAAGGCCTCTCCATCAGACATGTTCAGCACCTCCATGAGTTCGCCGCCGGACGGGGTAACGCAGCAACCCTACCGGGCGAGTGAATATCGTGAGAGACCAATCGAGGGAGAGTTCGTGGCGATTCGTTCGAGCCGGCACCGGACGGTCGCCGTTGACATCGGTGCCAGCCGCCCGTCGGAGCCCCGCCGCTGGCCCTGGCCCTGGTACGTCGCAGCGCTCGCCGGACCCCTCGGGGTGCTGGCCGCCGGCTGGGTCGTCCTTGCTGCACTCACGACCGTGGGCTGGCTGACGTCTCCCGAGGCGGAACTGACCGATGCGCTGCGCCTGGCCGCCGATCTTCTCATCCTCGCGCACGGCGCGCCGGTCACGATCGCCGGGCAGGCGGTCTCCATCGCGCCCCTGGGCCTGACCGCTGGGCTGGTCTTCCTGGCCCTTCCGGCGGCCTCGTGGGCTGCCCGGCAGGCAGCGGGACAGGCCGGGCACATCGACGACACGGGCGACATCTGGGCCGACGCCGAAGCGGTGGCGCTCCGGGTGGGGGCCACGTTTGCCGGCGTCTACGCCGCCGCTGTCGTCATCGTCGCCGCCTCGCTGGGCGTCGGGTCCTGGCGAGTCCTGGTCGGTGGGCTGGTCGTCGGGGGCATCGCGGGGCTCTGGGGGGCGTCGAAGAGCGTTGGCCACGACCCCACGCACACTTGGCCCGGCTGGCTACGGGCGGTCCCGAGGGCGCTCGGAGCGGCGCTCCTGGTCGTCCTGGCCGGGGCCTCCGCAGTCTTCGTGACCGCACTGTGGCTGGGCAGGGAGCGGGTGACCGACATCGTGGTGGCCCTGGACGGCGGGGTGCCGGCACTGGCGCTGCTCACGGCGCTCCACCTCGCCTACCTGCCCAACCTCCTGCTGGCGTCCGCCTCGTGGATGCTGGGAGCCGGCATCACGGTGGGCGACCAGTCTCTCGTCACCATGGCGCTGTCCGACGTCGGGTTCCTCCCCGCGATCCCGGTGTTCGGGGCGGTCCCCGTGGATGCTTCGCCGGCCTCCTTCTGGTGGCTCGTCGTCGGTGTGGCCGCCGGATGCGTGGCCGCTCTGGCGGTTGCGTTGGCACGGCCTCGAGCGCGGTTCGACGAGACCGCCCTGGTCGGTGGGCTGAGCGGCGTGGCTGCCGGACTGCTGCTGGTGGTCCTCTGCGCGCTGGGGTCCGGATCGCTGGGGAGCGATCGCCTGGCCCACCTCGGTGCGCGGGTGGGGGAGTTGGCCGTCTTCGCGCCGACCCTGTTGGGGCTCGCGGGGATGGCGGCCGGCCTGATCCTCGGCCTGGTGCGCAGACCTCCCCGAGCCGCTGGCGCTTCGGAGGATGCCCCGCCCGCCGACGATGCGCCCGCCGACGGTGCCCCGCCCGCCGACGATGCCGCCACCTCCGACGATTCTGCGGCGGCGGACGAGGCGACCGAGCGCACGACGCTGCCTGGCTAGGATGCACCGGTGACCACCCGCGTTGTCGTCCTCCTGTCCGGCTCAGGCACCCTGTGCCAGGCCCTCTTCGACGCCATCGACGCGGGGGAGGTGGAGGCGCAGGTCGTGGCCGTCGTCTCGGATCGCGCCGACGCCCAAGGGCTTGAGCGGGCACGGGCCCGCGGACTGCCCGCCGTCGCGGTGCCGCTCGCCAAGGGCGCCGACCGGGCCGAGTGGGATGAGCGGCTGCGCGACGAAGTGGCCGCGCACGCCCCCGACCTGGTTGCCTCGGCCGGATTCATGAAACTCCTGGGCCCGGCGTTCCTCGCCCGGTTCGCGGGGCTGACGATCAACACGCACCCCGCCCTGCTGCCGAGTTTCCCCGGCATGCACGGACCGCGGGACGCTCTGCGGGCCGGGGTGAAGGTCAGCGGAGCCACGGTCTTCCTGGTCGACGACGGGGTCGACACCGGTAGGATCCTGCTGCAGGGCGCCGTCGAGGTGCTACCGGACGACACTGAAGAATCCCTCCACGAGCGCATCAAGGTCGTGGAGCGTCGCCTGCTCGTGCAGGCGGTGGCCGACTGGAACAAGGAGACCCCGTGAACGATCTGATCCCACTCAGGCGCGCCCTCGTCAGCGTCTACGACAAGAGCGGGCTGGCCGAACTCGGTCGCGACCTGCACGCGGCAGGCATCGAGATCGTGTCCACCGGATCGACGGCCGCGACCCTGTCCGACGCCGGGGTGCCGGTCACCCCCGTGGAACAGGTCACCGGCTTTCCGGAGTGCCTGGACGGCCGCGTCAAGACTCTCCACCCGCACGTGCACGCCGGCATCCTGGCCGACCGCCGACTGGACTCCCACCGGTCGCAACTCGACGTCATGGGCATCGAGCCCTTCGACCTCGTGATCACCAACCTGTATCCGTTCGCCGCGACCGTCGCATCCGGAGCGAGCGACGACGAGTGCGTCGAACAGATCGACATCGGCGGGCCCACGATGGTGCGGGCTGCCGCCAAGAACCACGCCTCGGTGGCGGTGGTGACCTCGGCCGAGCAGTATCCGGTGCTGCGTGAAGCGCTCGCCAAGGGCGGTTTCACGCAGTCGGAGCGCGCCGAACTCGCCGCGGCGGCCTTCGTCCACACGGCGTCGTACGACGTGGCGGTGGCCTCCTGGATGCTGGAGAAGACCGCTCCGGAGGGTCGCCTGCTGCCGGAGTGGATCGGCGCGACCTGGCGCAAAGTGTCGGAGCTGCGCTACGGCGAGAACTCCCACCAGCGTGCCGCCGTGTACCGCAACTCCGACGGCACGTCCGGCATCGCCGACGCCACTCAGCTCCACGGCAAGGCGATGAGCTACAACAACTACGTCGACGCCGACGCCGCACGTCGGGCGGCGTACGACTTCGCCGAGCCCGCCGTCGCGATCATCAAGCACGCCAACCCGTGCGGCATCGCCTCGGGGAGCGACATCGCAGAGGCCCATCGCAAAGCCCACGAGTGCGATCCGGTGTCCGCTTTCGGCGGCGTCATCGCCGCCAATCGTCCGGTCAGCGTGGAGATGGCCCGGCAGGTGGCCGAGGTCTTCACGGAGGTGATCGTCGCGCCGGGATACGACGAGGGAGCGGTCGACGTCCTGGCCGCCAAGAAGAACATCCGCATCCTCGTCGCCGACGACGCCGCGTTCGGCGGGCTGTCGTTGCGGGAGATCGACGGGGGCGTCCTGATGCAGGAGTTCGACTCGATCGACGCTGACGGCGACGACCCGTCCACCTGGCAACTGGCCGCGGGGGAGCCCGCCGATGCGGCCACCCTCGCGGACCTGGCGTTCGCGTGGCGGGCGGTCCGCTCGGTCAAGTCCAACGCGATCCTGCTCGCGGCCGACCGCGCGTCGGTAGGGGTGGGCATGGGCCAGGTCAACCGCGTCGATTCCTGCCAGTTGGCTGTGGCCAGGGCAGGGCAGCGGGCTGCGGGCTCGGTAGCGGCCTCGGACGCGTTCTTCCCCTTCGCCGACGGCGTCCAGGTGCTCCTCGACGCCGGCGTACGCGCCATCGTTCAGCCCGGCGGCTCCGTTCGCGACTCCGAGGTCATCGACGCCGTGGCCGCGGCCGGCGTCACCATGTACTTCACCGGTACCCGACACTTCTTCCACTAGGAGGGCCACGTGACTGCCCAGAGACTCGACGGTAAGGCGACCGCTGCCGCCATCAAGACGGAACTGCGCGCCCGTGTCGCCGCCCTCCGTGACCGGGGCGTCGTGCCCGGGCTGGCCACCGTCCTCGTGGGCGCGGATCCAGCAAGCCAGAACTACGTGCGGATGAAGCACCGGGACTGCGACGAGGTGGGAATCTCCTCGATCCGGGTCGAACTACCGGCTGACGCGACCGCAGACCAGGTGCGCGCCGAGATCGAGGCACTCAACTCCGATCCAGCGTGCACGGGCTACATCGTGCAGCTGCCGGTCCCGCGCCACCTCGATGAGAACTGGGTGCTCGGCCTGATCGATCCCGACAAGGACGCCGACGGACTGCATCCGATCAACCTGGGTCGGCTGGTCCTGGGGGAACCGGCCACCCTGCCGTGCACCCCGCGCGGGATCGTCGAGCTGCTGCGCCGACACGATGTTCCGATCAGCGGAGCGGAGGTGGTCGTCGTGGGCCGCGGCATCACCGTCGGGCGTCCGCTCGGTCTCATCCTGACCCGCCGCAGCGAGAACGCCACGGTGACCCTGTGCCACACCGGCACCCGCGACCTCGCCGCCCACACGCGCCGTGCCGACGTGGTGGTGGCCGCAGCGGGGGTCCCCGGCATGATCAACGCGGAGATGATCCGTGAGGGCGCCGCCCTCATCGACGTCGGGGTGAGCCGTGTCGAGGGCAAAACCGTGGGGGACCTCGCGGCCGACGTCTGGGACAAGGCAGGCTGGGTGACCCCCAACCCCGGCGGAGTCGGCCCCATGACGCGGGCGATGCTGCTCAGCAACGTGGTCGACCGCGCGGAGCAGCTTCATGCCGGATAAGCCGGCGGACTCCTACCCGGACAACCCCTGGCCTCTACTCCTCGTCCTCGCGGCAGTGCTCGTGGGAGTCGGGTACGCAGGATTCGGCCACTGGCGCCGCGCCGCGCTCATGATCGCCGGCGCGCTCGCCCTTGGGGCCGGCCTGCGGGCCGTGCTCCCGCCCCGCCTGGCGGGCCTCCTCGTGGTGCGCCGCCGATGGATCGACGTCGCTGTGATGGCAACGTTCGGCGTCGCCATCGCGGTGGTCTCCCTCGTGGTGCCGCCCTCCCGCTGATCCTGCCCCCAGGCCGAGGGGGCTCAGGGCCCGCCGTCGCCGGTGGGAGCGCCCCAGCTGGGCCCGGGGCGAGCCTCGAGCGTGTGCCACCCGTTGCTGCGGGCCAGGATTCCCTGGACGACAGGCCGCTGGTGGGCCACCAGGTCTGCGAGCTCCCCGTGCAGCTGAAGAAGTTCGATGGGGTGGGAGCCGGGAGGCATGGCGTCGAGGCGCCCCCGCAGGAGCGCCAGCTCGGTGGTGTTCTGGATGAAATCGTGCAGGGTCCGCCTCTGGGCGCCGGCGCTGCCCAGCATCCGCTTCCGCGCCGGGGCATCCGCCAGCCATCCCGCCT
Source organism: Tessaracoccus flavus (assembly GCF_001997295.1). NCBI lineage: Bacteria > Bacillati > Actinomycetota > Actinomycetes > Propionibacteriales > Propionibacteriaceae > Tessaracoccus > Tessaracoccus flavus. Next base: position 2,107,590 of record NZ_CP019605.1, on the reverse strand, counting down.
CCAGCGGGGTGATCCAGCCGAAGTGGACCATCGCCGGCAGCTGCCTGACGATCTCGGCGCGTTCCGCGCGACGGGAGCGGACACCCAGGACGATGAGCGTGACGAAGGCGACGAACTCGGCGACCGCGGCGATGGCGATGCCCCAGGGACCGAACAGCTCGTAGGACCCGTTGTGGAGGAAATGCAGGCCCACAGCGACGAGCCAGGCCATGAACGGGCGTAGCCGCCGGCCGGCACCCCGGCTCGTCACACCCGCCCAGATGCCGACGGCGACGATCATGGTCAGCACCGGGTGAAGATAGGACGTGAGCACGATCCGGCCGATGATGATGGGGGTGGACTCCTCCAGGGTCTCCACGCTCAGCGCATAGCCGATGTGCTCGATCCACGCGAATCCCAGGCCCACGAGCCCGCCGTACACGAGGGCGTCGGTCAGGCTGTTGAACTCCGCGCGGCCGCGCCGTGTGCTGAGCAGCACCACGTACAGGAACAGCGCCTTGGTGGACTCCTCGATGAGGGGCGCGGAATACATCGCCGTCGCGGACAGGTCCTGCGTGATCCCCAGGTAGAGGCTGTTCACGACCCCGCTGATCAGGGCCGAGACCCCCGCTCCCCAGAGGAAGGCCCCTATCGCGAACCGGGGAGGCTCAGGTTCCCACCGGTCGAGCCAGTTGAGGAACCACACGCCGATCAGGAGGATGACCGTGAACGGAACCACGGCCGCGAGCGTGTTGGGCAGGGGGCGGTGCAGCACCACCAACATGCCGAGGGCGGTGCCGATCGCTCCCACTGCGATGAACAGCAGCGGGAGCACGAGCGCCTGACGCTTGTGCTGTACGGCCGCGTCCAGGGTCGGGTGGGGGCGGGTGGGTGGTGCATCGGTCACCCGTCAAAGGTAGTGCGACGTGGGTCATCCCTGGCAGTTACGCCGGTGTGGCTACGATGTGCGCATGCCCAACAGCGCGACAGCCGAAGACATCGAGACGCAGGAGCCCGGAGGCGTCGAGGACTGGCGGCCACGGCCGAGCCGCCGCACCCGCACCATCCTGTTCGGCGAGATGCTGCTCTTCGCGATCGTCAGCCTCGTCGCGTCCGCGGTGCTGTCGATCGACGCGATCAAGCTGGCGGCCGACCCCGGCGCGGACCTCGCCTGCAGCATCAACGCGATCCTCGACTGCGCGAAGGTTGGCACCACGTGGCAGGCGAACGTCTTCGGCTTCCCCAACGCGTTCCTCGGTCTGGTCTCTGAGCCCGTCGTGATGACCATCGCCGTGGCGTCGCTCGTCATGGTGCGGTTCCCCCGCTGGTTCATGTTCACCGCGAACGTGTGCTATCTGCTGGGCGTCATCTTCGCCTACTGGCTGCTCTTCCAGTCCTCCTTCGTCATCGGCGCGCTCTGCCCGTGGTGCCTGACGGTGACGCTGTCGACGACGTTCGTCTTCTCGTCCATGACGCAGTGGAACATCCTCGAGAACAACCTCTTCCTGTCCCCCTCGGCACAGGAGAAGGCCGTGGCCTTCGTCAAGGGTGGCTGGTTCACCATCGTGCTGATCGGCTGGCTCGCCCTGGTTATCTTCATCGAGGTCCTGAAGTTCGGGTTCCAGATCATCTGATCCTTGGGCCCCGGGCCCGGTGGGGGAGGGCCCCCGCGCGGCGTGCTGGTCGGGCGGTAGAGTCGGCTGCAGTGGAAACACCGCGCTCTACGAGAGGAACCCGAAAGTGAGCACTGCCGCTCCCGTCAAGATCGCCGTCACCGGCGCCGCAGGTCAGATCTGCTACAGCCTGCTGTTCCGCATCGCCAGCGGATCGCTGCTGGGCGATACCCCCATCGAGCTTCGCCTGCTCGAGATCACCCCCGCGCTGAAGGCGCTTGAGGGCGTGGTCATGGAACTCGACGACTGCGCCTTCGGCAACCTCGTCAACATCGAGATCGGCGACGATCCCAACAAGGTCTTCGACGGCGTCAACCTCGCGATGCTCGTCGGCGCGATGCCCCGCAAGGCGGGCATGGAGCGCGGAGACCTGCTGTCGGCCAACGGTGCGATCTTCACCGCGCAGGGCAAGGCGCTCAACGAGGTCGCAGCCGATGACGTCAAGGTGCTGGTGACCGGCAACCCCGCCAACACCAACGCCCTCATCGCGCAGCAGAACGCGCCCGACATCCCGGCCGAACGCTTCAACGCGCTGACCCGTCTCGACCACAACCGGGCACTGTCGCAGCTGGCGGCCAAGCTCGGAGTCTCCGTGACCGAGATCTCCCACATGACGATCTGGGGCAACCACTCCGCGACCCAGTACCCCGACCTGTTCAACGCCAAGGTCAATGGCCAGTCCGCCGCCGAGGCCGTGAACGATCAGGAATGGATCGAGAACACCTTCATCCCGACGGTCGCCAAGCGGGGCGCTGCGATCATCGAGGCGCGCGGGCTGTCCTCCGCGGCGTCGGCGGCCAACGCGACCGTCGAGCACATGCGGGACTGGGTCAGCGGCACGAAGGAGGGTGACTGGGTGTCGATGGCGGTCCCGTCGGACGGCTCCTACGGTGTGCCCGAGGGCCTCATCTCGTCGTTCCCCTGCACCGTCAAGGACGGCAAGTACGAGATCGTCCAGGGCCTGGACCTGAACGAGTTCTCCAGGTCGAAGATCGACGCGTCGGTGGCCGAACTGGTCGACGAGCGCAATGCCGTGACCGAGCTCGGCCTCATCTGAGGCCAGCTCAGCTCAGCTGACGCAAGAACCGACGCCCGCCCCAACTGGGGCGGGCGTCGGCGCTTACAGGAACCTTTCGGTCAGTGATCGAGGGCGCCTTCGGCCCCGGCGCCGGTCATGGAGCGGACCTCCATCTCGGCAGCCCGATCCAGCACCTCGGGGCCGTCAGGCCGGAGGACGGAGGCGAGCCAGCCCAGGAAGAAGCCGACCGGCACCGAGACGATGGCGGGCGAATCGATGGGGAACCAGGCGAAGTCCACGTTCGGGAACATCGCGGACGGGCGGCCGGAGACGGCAGGGGAGAAGACGATGAGCACCACCGCCGACACGAGGCCGCCGTAGATCGACCAGACGGCGCCCGCTGTGGAGAACCGCTTCCAGTACAGCGAGTAGAGGATCGACGGCAGGTTGGCCGAGGCCGCGACGGCGAAGGCCAGCGCCACGAGGAACGCCACGTTCTGGCCGTTCGCGGCCACGCCTCCGACGATCGCCACGAGACCGATCGTCACCGAGGTGATCCGGGCGACCCGGACCTCCTTGGCCGGATCGGCCTTGCCGTCGCGCAGCACCGAGTTGTAGATGTCGTGGGCGAACGACGCTGAGGCGGTGATCGTCAGACCTGCCACCACAGCGAGGATCGTCGCGAAAGCGACGCCCGCGATCACGGCCATGAGGATGGTGCCGCCGAGCTCGTACGCCAGCGCCGGTGCCGCGGCGTTGGCCCCGCCGGGCATGTTGCTGATGCGTTCCGGGCCGACCAGCCAGGCGGCGCCGTAGCCGAGCACCATCGTGAAGAGGTAGAACGCCCCGATCAGTCCGATGGCCCAGGTCACCGAGCGGCGTGCCTCCTTGGCTGTCGGGACGGTGTAGAAGCGCATCAGCACGTGGGGCAGACCGGACGCGCCGAGCACCAGGGCCAGGCCGAGGGAGATCAGCGACAGGGGATCCTTGTAGCGCTCCATGGGGGCGAGCAGATCGACGGTGGAGCCCTGGGCCTGGGAGGTGTTGATGGCCTCGCCGAGCAGGCCCGACAGGTTGAAACCGACGAGCGCGAGGACCCAGATGGTCATGGCGCCGGCGCCGAGGATGAGGAGCACGGCCTTGATCATCTGCACCCAGGTGGTGCCCTTCATGCCGCCGATGAGCACATATCCCACCATGAGCAGACCGACCAGCGCGATGACGATGTTTTGCCCCAGCATCGACGTGATGCCGAGCAGGAGGGAGACCAAGGCGCCCGCGCCGGCCATCTGCGCCAGGAGGTAGAAGAAGCTGACCGCCAGGGTCGACGTCGCCGCGGCCATGCGGACCGGCTTCTGGCGCATGCGGAAACTGAGGACGTCGGCCATCGTGTACTTGCCGGTGTTGCGCAGCGGTTCCGCCACGAGCAGCAGGGCCACGAGCCAGGCCACGAGGAAGCCGACCGAGTACAGCAGACCGTCGTAGCCGTAGAGAGCCACAGCCCCGACGATGCCGAGGAAGGAGGCGGCAGACAGGTAGTCGCCGGCGATCGCGAAGCCGTTCTGACGGCCGTCGAACTGGGCGCCGCCGGTGTAGAAGTCGCCGGCCTTCTTCTTGCCGCCGCGCGTGACGCGGATCACCACGCCCATCGTCACGACGACGAAGGCAGCGAAGATCGCGATGTTGATGATCGGGTTGCCGAGTTGTTCGGTCTCCAGGAGCCTCATCGTGCGCTCGCCTCCAGGTCTTCACGCAGGGCCTTCGCGAGCGGGTCCACCCGCTTGTTGGAGTGGCGGATGTAGAGCCACGTGATGAGGAACGTGCTGACGAACTGGCCGAGCCCGAACAGAATCCCCACGGTGAGATTGCCGACGACCGAGGTCATCATGAGGTCCTTGGCGAAGATGGAGCCGAGGACGTAGGCGAAGTACCAGAGGAGGAACACCACAGTCATGGGAAAGGCGAACGATCGGAAGGTCTTCTTCAGGTCCGCGAACTCAGCTGACTGCTGTACTCGGTGAAACTCCTCGGCGGGGATCGTGCCGAGATCTGGTGACGGGTCGGTCATGACAGTTTGATTCCTCCACAGGGCTGGGCGCACCGTTGCGCGTCAGCAGACTACAAGCCGCGCAGCTTGTCCGCTCGTTTTGTCCGCAACTGTTGTCTTTCGGCCAGCGGTGTGGCAGCAGGCCGGACGGGCTGCCCGGAGTTCGGGGCACGCTAGCATTGCCGCATGCCTCAGCTTGTGGTCACGTTCGACTGTCCAGACAGACCCGGAATCGTCCACGCCATCACCGGAGGAATCGTGGCGGCCGGCGGCAACATCGCCGAGCTGCAGCAGTTCTCATCCCCTGACACCGGCCATTTCTTCACGAGGATCGAGGTGGACGGCGCTGACCGGGTCCGCCTCACCGACGCGATCGCGCGGGCGACGGAGGAGTTCTCCGCGCGGTTCCGCGTCGACGACGCCGGCCGACCCACGCGCACGCTCATCCTCGCCTCGAAGGCCGGGCACTGCCTGAACGATCTGCTGTTTCGTTGGCGGGGCGGCGACCTGCCGATCGACGTGGTGGGGATCATGGCCAACCATGCCGTGCTCGCACCCATGGCCGCCTTCTACGATGTGCCGTTCAAGCATCGCTTCGTCACGGCAGAGACGAAGGCCGCCTTCGAGGCCGAGATCCAGAAGTTCGTCGTCGACAATGACATCGAGCTCGTCGTCCTGGCGCGCTACATGCAGATCCTGAGCCCTGAGCTCTGCGAGTTCCTCGCGGGCCGTGCGATCAACATCCACCACTCGTTCCTGCCCGGCTTCAAGGGGGCGAACCCTTACCGTCAGGCCCACACCCGCGGCGTCAAGCTCATCGGGGCCACGGCGCACTTCGTCACGAGCGACCTCGACGAGGGGCCCATCATCGAACAGAACGTCGTGCGCGTGGACCACAGCATGGACGTGGCCAAGCTGGTGCGCAAGGGCCAGGCTCAGGAGTCCCAGACGCTGGCCGAAGCCGTGCGGCTCTTCGCGGAGCACCGTGTGATCGTCGACGGTGACCGCACGATCGTCTTCCGCTAGGGCTGCAGATGTGGTCCGACGTCGCGCTCATCGCGCTGTTCATCCTCATCGGTGGCCTGTTCGCCGCCGCCGAGATGGCGCTTGTGACGCTGCGCGACAGCCAGATCAAGCAGCTGTCCACCAAGGGCAAACGTGGGCGGGCCATCGAGCGCCTCACCAGTAACCCCAACCTGTTCCTCTCCTCCGTCCAGATCGGGGTGACCCTCTCGGGTTTCCTGTCCGCGGCGTTCGGTGGGGCGACCCTGGCGGAGGCGATGGCACCCGCACTGATGAGGTGGGGGGTTCCGGAGTCGGTGGCCTTCACCGGATCGCTGGTCTTCGTGACCGTCGTCATCTCCTACTTCTCGATCGTCGTCGGCGAGCTGACGGCCAAGCGCCTCGCCATGCAGCGGGCAGAGAGCTTCTCCCTGGCGCTGGCCCCGATGGTCTCGGGGATCGCGAAGCTCGCCCGTCCCCTCATCTGGTTCCTCGATCTGTCCACCAACGCTCTGGTGAGGCTGCTGGGCGGGGACCCGGGGCAGGCGCGCGACGAGGTGTCCGACGAGGAGCTGCGCGCGATGGTGGTGGGCTCGTCCACGCTGGGCCAGGAGGAGCGTCGGATCGTCGACGAGGTGTTCGACGCGGGGGAGCGGACACTGCGCGAGGTCATGGTGCCGCGTACCGAGGTCGATTTCCTTCCCGGGGACATGCCGATCGTGCGCGCCTACCGCGAGGTCCGGGGCGCTCCGCACTCCCGCTACCCGGTGACCGACGGCTCCCCGGACCGCATCGTCGGCTTCGTCCATGTGCGCGACCTCATGGACGTCGAGGGATCGGCCCGCGAGGGCAATGTGGCCAGTCTCGCCCGGCAGGTGCTCTCGCTGCCGGAAACCGTGCGGATCCTCCGGGCGATGACATCGATGCGCGGGGCGCGCTCGCACCTGGCCATCGTGCGCGACGAGTACGGGGGCACGGCCGGCATCGTCACGCTCGAGGACCTCATGGAGGAGCTCATCGGCGATATCACCGACGAGTACGACGAGGCGGTGGAACGTCGCGAGATCGACGAAGTCGATGGGCTGACCACCATCGAGGAGTTCGCCGAACTGACGGGGTTCGTCATTCCGGAGGGTCCCTACGACACTGTCGCTGGTTTCTTCATGGCCGAGACCGGGCGTCTTCCCGAGGTCGGGTCAGAGGCCACCGTGTCGCTCGAGGCGCGCGCTGAGGACGACGATGAGCCCGGTGTCTTCACCCTCACCGTGACTGCGCTCGACGGGCGGCGCGCATCCTGGTTCGCACTCAAGCGCCTGTCCGATCCGGACCCAGCGGAGGAAGGCGATGCCTGACGACGGCATGGGCCTACTCACGGGGGACCGGGTTGAACCGTTGCTGCGAGCGGTGGTCGAGCACGCGGGGGGAGAGCTGCTGAGCTGGTCGTTGGACCACGTGGACGCGGCTCCGGAGCTTTCCACCACGGCCACCTATGTGGCCACGGTGCGGTGGCCCCACGGCGAACGCACGGAACTGCTGGGGGTCAGCGCACGCACGGGAGAGCTGACGCCATCGGACTCCCGCGCCGAGATCTTCGAGGACGGTCAGCGCAGGGTTGCCGTGTGGCTCTACCCCAACGATCCAGATCTGCTGGGGCTCCCCACCGCAGCCTTTCCGGACCGGATGGCGGCGGCGCTGAACGCCGGGGGAGTGTTTCCGAGCCCCGTCACGCCGGATCGACTGTCGCTGACCATGATCGGCTACCGCCCCCGGCGCCGCGCGGTGGTGAAGGTGGTCGTGAGCGACCCGGCGGAGACCTTCTACGTCAAGGTGCTTCGGGAGAGGCTGTACCCTGACGTCCTCGCCAAGCACCGGATGCTCCGCGAGGCAGGGGTCCCTGCGCCCGAGGTGGCTCTGGGCACCGACGACCATCTGCTCATCCTGCGGGAGTTGCCCGGGGCGTCGCTGGCCAAGGCGCTGTTCGAGCCGGGGGATCCCTGCTCCGCTGAGGATCTCATCGACCTGCTCGATTCGATGCCAAGCTCTGTTTCCCAACTCGAACGACGCGCGCCGTGGTCCGACGCGGTGGCCCACTATGCCGCGATGGTGACGGCCACGCTTCCGGAACTGGGTGATGAGTTGTCCTGGCTCACCGAGCGGATTTCGGCCGGTCTCAGAGGTTTTCCGCCCGGGGACGAACCGACCCACGGCGACTTCCACGAGGGGCAGCTGCGGGTGGCGGGAGGCCGGGTCGTCGGCGTCCTCGACGTCGACACGATCGGCCCGGGTCGGCGCGCCGACGACCTGGCCTGCCTCATCGGCCACCTGTCGACGATCCAGCGGATGAACCCCGACCAGGAAGCCAAGGTCCGGGATCTGCTCCGGCGCTGGGTCCCCGTGTTCGACCGCCGGGTGGACCCGGTGGAACTCAGGCTGAGGGCCGCCGCCGTCGTCATCTCGCTGGCCACGGGCCCCTACCGGAGTCAGGAAGTGGACTGGCGCCAACAGACCGTGCAGATGGTCCGTTCGGCCAGTGCCCTGGTGCGCCAGGTCACGTAACACGAGGGTGCGGCCCCCCGGTTGTGTAACACCGATGCACAACGCCGGCTCGATCGATTGTTGCGGGAATATAACGATCAAGTCCCCGGTGCACACCCTGGCAGCATTGGGGGGTATTGTCAGTCTGCCTTAGTACCTGTCAAGGAGGACCCTTCGTGAAGAAGTCTCTGACGAGCGTGTTGGCCATCACGGCCGCCTCTGCTCTCGCTCTCATCGGTTGCGCCGAAGCACCGAGCACCACCACCACAACGCCGGCAACCAGTGACACCACTGCCGCCGCCCCCGAGACCACCCCCGCCGGAACCGAGACCACCACGGCCGGCGCCGAGACCACCCCCGCCGAGACCAACGCTGCCGCTGCGGACTACACCGCGTGCATGGTCTCCGACGCAGGTGGCTTCGACGACAAGTCGTTCAACGAGACGGCCCACAACGGCATGATGCGGGCCAAGGACGAGCTCGGCATCCAGACCAACCAGATCGAGTCCAACGCCGAGGGCGAGTACGCCGGCAACGTCCAGGCGATGATCGACGCCAACTGCAACATTGTCATCACCGTCGGCTTCGCGCTCGCCACCGCCACGGAGGCCGCGGCCAAGCAGAACCCCGATGTCGACTTCGCGATCGTCGACTTCGGCTCCTTCGAGGGCGTCGACAACGCCAAGGGCCTGCTCTTCAACGCTGCTGAACCCTCCTTCCTCGCCGGCTACCTCGCCGCGGGCATGTCCGAGACCGGCACCGTCGGTACCTTCGGTGGCGCCAAGTACCCGACCGTGACGATCTTCATGGACGGCTTCCACCAGGGCGTCCAGTACTACAACGAGCAGAAGGGTGCCAGCGTCCAGCTGATCGGCTGGGACGAGGCGGCCCAGGACGGACAGTTCATCGGCGGCAACAACCCCTTCGGTGACATCCCCGGCGGCAAGAACACGGCCTCCACGCTGATCGCTCAGGGCGCCGACATCATCCTGCCGGTGGCCGGCCCCGCAGGCCTCGGCGCGCTGCAGGCGGCGCAGGAGTCCGGCGGCAAGGTCAAGGGCATCTGGGTCGACTCCGACGGCTTCGAGTCCACCGAGTACGGAGAGCACATCATCACCTCCGTGGAGAAGGGCATGGACGTCGCGGTGTTCGAGGCGATCCAGGCCTCGCTCGACGGCAACTTCGATTCGGAGCCCTACGTCGGCACGCTGGAGAACGGGGGCGTCTCGCTCTCCGAGTTCCACGACTTCGACGCCGAGGTCCCCGAGGAGCTGAAGAGCGAACTCGAGCAGATCAAGGCTGACATCGTCGCCGGCACGATCGAGATCACCTCGCCCAGCCAGCCGTGACCTCACGGTCAGCAGGCTCCTAGCTGACGGGGAGAGGGGCGCGGTGACGCGCCCCTCTCTTCGTCTCTCACACCATCATTCCTCGCTATTCTTCACCCAAACCAGCGTCGGCCGGCCTAGGAGGAACCATCCCGTGACTGCCACGAAAGAGCAGGCCCCGATTCTGTCGTTGAACGGGCTCACCAAGCGCTTCGGCGCACTCACCGCGAACGACTCGATCAGCATCGATGCTGTCCCGGGGCGAATCCACTGCCTCCTCGGCGAGAACGGCGCGGGTAAGTCCACCCTCATGAACATGGTCTTCGGGCTCCTCCAGCCTGATGAGGGCGAGATCAGGCTCGGCGACCAGGTGCTGAAGATCACCAACCCGAAGCAGGCCATGGCGGCCGGTATCGGCATGGTCCACCAGCACTTCATGCTGATCCCGGTCTTCACCGTCGCTGAGAACATGGTGCTCGGGCACGAGCCCGGCAGCGGCGGACTGCTCGACCTGAACTCCGCCCGCGAGATGGTGCGCGAGATCAGCGCGCGCTACAAGCTCGACGTCGATCCGGATGCGCTGGTCGAGGACCTGCCGGTCGGGATCCAGCAGCGCGTCGAGATCCTCAAGGCGCTCGCCAACGACGCCACATACCTCATCTTCGACGAGCCCACCGCGGTGCTCACGCCGCAGGAGATCGACGAACTCATGATCGTCATGAGGGCGCTGCGCGACGAGGGCCGGGCGATCATCTTCATCACCCACAAGCTCCGCGAGGTCCGCGAGGTGGCCGACGACATCACGGTCATCCGTCGCGGCAAGGTGGTCGGGCAGGCCGACCCCTCCGCCTCCGAGGCCGAGCTCGCCTCGATGATGGTCGGGCGCGCTGTCGACCTGAAGGTCCACAAGAAGGAGGCAGAGCCCGGCGACGAGCGCCTGGTCATCTCCAACCTCACCGTCGCCAGCCCCTCCGGCAACGTCGCCGTCGACGATCTCAGCCTGACCGTCCGCGGCGGGGAGATCGTCTGCATCGCGGGCGTGCAGGGCAACGGCCAGACGGAGTTGGCCGAATCGCTGCTCGGCACCATGACCCCGTTGCGGGGCAGCATCGTGCTGGACGGCAAGAACATCACCTACGACAAGCCAGCCAAGACGATCGGGGCAGGGCTCGGCTTCGTGCCGGAGGACCGCCACCGCGACGGTTTCGTGGGCGAGTTCTCGATCGCCGAAAACCTCATCCTCAACAACCTGAGTGAGTTCTCCCGGTACGGGTCGCTCGACCTCAAGCGGATCGAGGAGAACGCGAAGGCCAGGATCGAGGAGTTCGACATCCGGGCCGGCTCGCACACCCAGCCGGTCAGCTCGCTGTCGGGCGGTAACCAACAGAAGGTCGTTCTGGCGCGGGAGTTGTCCCGCTCTCTGTCGCTGCTGCTCGCCAGCCAGCCGACCCGAGGCGTCGACGTCGGCGCCATCGAATTCCTCCACAGCCGGCTGGTCGAGGAACGCGACCGCGGCACCGCCGTGCTGATCGTCTCCACCGAACTGGAGGAGGTCGAGTCCCTCGCCGACCGCATCGCGGTGATGTACCGCGGCAAGATCGTCGGCGTCGTCCCGTCCGATACCCCGCGTGACGTGTTGGGCCTCATGATGGCCGGCATCCCGCACGACGAGGCCAGCGCCACCGTGAAGGAGCCCCGCGCATGAGCGAGCAACCCCACAAGAGCACCGAGCAGCCCCCGGCGCCCGAATCGACCGTCACAGAGCCGGTGGTGGCGGCACCACGGACCAGGCAGCCGCGCCCGAGCTGGGTCAACACGCTGATCATCACGATCGCCTCGCTGCTCCTGGCGTTCATCGTCGCCGCCGTCGTCATGGTCTTCTCCGACGCCGAGGTGGCAGCGACGTGGGCCTACTTCTTCGCCCAGCCGGGAGACGCGCTGGCCGCGTCGTGGGACAAGATCGCCTCCACCTTCTACGCCATGTACGTGGGCTCCATGGGGTCCTGGGTAGCCATCACGAACACCACGGCTGAGGCAGCGCCGCTGATCTGCGCCGGCCTCGGCGTGGCCGTGGCCTTCCGCGCCGGCCTGTTCAACATCGGCGCGCAGGGCCAGGCGATGCTGGGGGCACTGAGCGCAGCCTTCCTGGGGTTCAGCGTCAAGGGCCTCCCGCTCTTCCTCCACCTGCCCCTCGTGATCCTCGTCGGCATCCTCGCGGGCGCGATCTGGGGTGGCATCGTCGGGCTGATCAAGGCGCGCACGGGCGCCCACGAGGTCATCTTGACCATCATGATGAACTACATCGCGGGAAGCCTGCTGGCCTTCCTCATGCTGCAACCCCTCTTCCAGGCCCCCGGCCGTGTGGACCCCATCTCCCCGGTCCTGGAGTGGACAGCCACCATGCCCCGCATCGACGGCACGCGCCTCCACCTGGGCTTCATCCTCGCCCTGCTCGCGGCTCTGCTCGTGTGGTGGCTGCTCGAGCGCACCAAGTTCGGCATCCACCTCAAAGCAGTCGGCCTCAACCCGAACGCGGCCGCTACGGCGGGCGCCAGCGTCCCTGTCATCACGATGCTCAGCATGAGCCTGGCCGGCGCGCTGGCAGGGCTCGGCGGGGTGCAGATGGTGACGGCACCGGAACTCCTCACCGGATTCCCCCCACAGATGACCGGCACCATCATCGGCACGCTCGGGTTCGACGCCATCACCGTGGCGCTCCTCGGGCGCTCCCGGCCGCTCGGCGTGGTCTTCGCGGGCCTGCTCTTCGGAGCCCTCAAGGCATCGCGCCGAACGATGGTGACGATGGCAGGCACCCCTGACCGCCTGACCGACCTCATCCAGGCCCTCATTGTTCTCTTCGTGGCCGCACCGGCGTTCGTCGTCTGGGTGCTGCCGTTCCTCAAGGAACGCAAGGCCAAGCGCGTCGTGGCCGAATCCAGGAAGGTGGCCGCAGCATGAGCACCGCGATCATCCCGCCGTCCGTTGAGCGGGCCCGTATGGAGTCCCCCGAGGGGCGTAAGCAGCGCCGTAGCATCGGCATCCTGCTGACCCTTCTCGGCGCGGTGCTGGCATTCCTGGCCTTCACCACCAACGACACCGGACGCATCGCCCTGTCCGACGTGTTCGCCGACGTCAAACTCCCGACCCTCGAGGTGCCGGGCCTACCGACGGTGCTGCTGTGCGCGCTGCTGGTGCTCGGGGCGGGCATCGGCTACCTGACCGGCAAGGTGAGCGGCCGCGCCCGCACCATCGCAGCCACCGTGGCCGGGATCGGAATCCTGGTCGGCTTCATCGTCTGGGCGGCGGCCAGCTCAACGCTGCCGTTCACTCTCACGAGCCAGCTCAACCTGACCCTCGAGTACGCCACGCCGCTGTTGTTCGGCGTGCTGGCCGGCGTGCTGTCCGAGCGTGCCGGCGTCGTGAACATCGCGATCGAGGGCCAGTTCCTCACCGCGGCCTTCGCGGCCTCCCTCACCTACTCGATCACCCGTTCGTTCATCGCCGCTCTCTTCGCGGCCGCCCTCGCGGGCCTGTTGATGGGCGGCGTGCTGGCCTTGTTCACGCTGCGCTACCTGGTCGACCACGTCATCATCGGCGTCGTCGTCAACCTGCTGGCGACCGGCCTGACCGGGTTCATCTACCAGCAGCTGGTGGTGCAGGATCTGGCGAGCTACGGCAACGTGCAACCGATGTCCCCCCTCCGGATTCCGCTACTTGAGTCCATCCCGTTCCTCGGGCCCATCCTGTTCACGCAGAAGCCGCTCACCTACGGGGGCATCCTCTCGGTGGCGCTCGTGTGGTTCCTCATCTACCGCACCAAGTGGGGGCTGAGGGTGCGCTCGGTGGGCGAGCACCCACACGCTGCCGATACCGTCGGCATCAACGTGATCTCCACCAAGACCCAGGCGGTTCTGCTCGGGGGCCTGTTCGCTGGGCTCGGCGGGGCGTACTTCACGATCGGTTCGGTCGGCGCGTTCCAAGACAACAACCCGACGGCGGGCAACGGATTCATCGCGCTGGCGGCTGTGATCATGGGCCGCTGGCATCCTGTGCTGGCAGCCATGATGGCGTTGTTCTTCGGGTTCGCCCGCGCTCTGGCCCAGTCCACCAAGCCGATGCAGCTGCCGATCCCGTCGGACTTCATCGAGATGCTGCCCTACCTGGCCACCATCATCGCCGTGGCGGGACTCGTCGGACGTGTCCGCGCGCCGGCGGCCGATGGCGCGCACTTCGTGAAGACCCACTGATGAACGTCGACTGGGACTCGCTCCGGGCGGCGGCCAACGACATGGCGGCACGCGCCTACGCCCCGTACTCCGGTTACCCGGTGGGGGCGGCGGCGCTCGTCGACGACGGCCGGGTCGTGGCGGGCTGCAACGTGGAGAACGCTGCCTACGGAGTCACGCTGTGCGCCGAGTGCGGGCTGATCTCGTCGCTCGTGGCCGGTGGCGGCGGGCGGCTCGTCGCCTTCACGTGCGTTAACGGCGAGGGCACTGTGATCACGCCGTGCGGCCGGTGCCGGCAGTTGCTCTTTGAGCACGGCGGCCGCGAACTGGTCCTCGAGACGCCGGCCGGCTTCCGGACACTCGACGAGATGCTGCCGCAGGGCTTCGGGCCGGCGGACCTCAACGCCTTCGACTGACGCGTCAGTGATCGGCCCCGACGCCCTTCGACGTCGGGGACGATCAACGTCACTGGTAGGACACGAAGTCCGGCATCGGGACGACCTGATCCAACGTCTGCGCCGGCGTCAGCATCGGCAGGTCCTCGTCCTCGAAGTTCTTCCAACCGAGGTAGACCCGAGGGGGCAGATCCTGCAGGATCCGCTGCCAGGTGCCCTGCTTGGCGCCCTGGGAACCGAGGCCGTCCACGTGGACCATGTACTGGATCTCGTCGTGGCTGGTGTCCAAGAGTTCGCGGTTGATGATCATCCGGGGCTGGAACTGGTGGAGGGTCAGCACCTTGGGCGGGAGGTTGTTGTCGCGCACGAGCTGGGCCAGCCAGGCGCCGACCTCGTTGACCTCTTCGATCTCCACCTGCCCGATCTGGACCATGTGTCTCTGACCGGGCTGGAGCCGCCATTCGGGGTCCAGCGCGAGGCCCACCCAGGGCCGCTTGAGTAGTTCCTCGTACCGCTTGGCCTGGTCGAGGAAGGTGGAGCGGCCGGGCTGGAGGTCGAGGACGACGTAGATGTCGTTGGCCTCGGCCGCCTCGATGAACGGCAGGACGCGCTCGAACGAGGAGAGGATCGAGTAGTTGCCATCACTGCCGGCGCTGGCCGATGCGATGGTGGTGATGATCTCGAAGGCGCCGATGAAGTTCTCTTCGGGCCGGAGCGCCTGATACTCGGCCACCAGCGTCTGGAGCCGCGCCACCGACTCCTCGGGCGACTGCTCTCCCATCATGCCGAGCACCGGCGCGCCGGGATGGCCGTAGAGGGCGATCATGCGCCGCCCCGGGAACGGCGTGACCCCGCCGCCGGGCAACTCGGCGGCCGTGCGGGCGACCGCGACGCGCGAGGCGAGGGTGGTGTCGTCGCCGAACGAGCTGCCGAGCGCGACGACGGATTCGCTGGCCTTCGCTGCGGCGACCGACTCTGCGGTTTCCCCAGGATGGCCGGAGACGGTGCGGATCGGCGTGACGCCGGCGGCGGACAGGACGGCGCGGATCTCCGGGGCGAGCTCATCGGCGTCGGTGTAGACGGCGATGGCGGCGGGCTGGGGCGTCCGCGGCAGGCCGGGCAGCTCCGGTAGCGCGGAGGGGTCGTCGGGTCCTGCGATGAGCTCGCGGTCACCGACGTCGAGGCCGTCGGCGGGGTAGCCGATGACCGTGCGCGTCTCCAGCCGATCCAGCTCAGCGAGGAGCGACGGACCTGCGAGAAGCAGCGGCAGGCCCAGCGCGAGCGCAGCCTCGGTGGCCGACGCGAGCGGGTCCCCAGCCGGCGTGGTGGCAGTGGTGGACGGCGTGGGGCTGGGACTGGCGCTGGCTGAGCCCGCGGGCGAGGTCTGCGGAGCTGAGCCGGTGGGGTCCGGGGTGGGTGCCGCTGCTGGACTGGCCACCACGACCGCCGTGGCCGACTGGATGAGAGCCGCCGTCAGCGCTGACCCGCTTGACTCGTCCAGAGGAAGGACGCTGTCTGCCTCGGGGACGCGCAGCGTCACGGAATGGGTGTCGTCGGGTACCGCCTCCGAGGTGGCGGCAGTCGCGGACGTGTCACCGCTCGCGGCAGTGGACCCAGTCCCGGTTGGGGGAGGGGGCGTCTGCGGCGAGCAGCCGGTCAGGTACAGGACTGAACCGACCGTTGAGCCGGCGAGCAGGGTGCGTCTGGAGAGCTGAACCACCACGCCAGCATCGCACAGGCTGCGCGCCGAGCGAAGCAGCGGCGCGGCTACCCAGTAGCCTTCAGTCATCGAAAGGGGCGATGTGGACATCGACGACATCCGGCGGCTGCCCAAGGTTGCGCTGCACGACCACCTCGACGGAGGCCTGCGGCCCCAGACGGTGATCGACCTGTGCACCGAGAACGGGCACCCGCTACCGACGACGGATGCCGACGAACTCTCGGACTGGTTCTTCGAGGCGGCAGACTCCGGCTCGCTGGTGCGGTACCTGGAGACGTTCGAACACACGGTGGCCGCGATGCAGACGACCGCGCAACTGGCGAGGGTGGCGCACGAGTTCGTCGTCGACCAGGCGCTCGACGGGGTGGTCTACGCAGAGGCGCGGTACTCCCCGCAGCTCCACCGACAGCAGGGTCTGACGCTCGAAAAAGTCGTCGAGGCCGTGCGCGATGGGCTGATGAGCGGGATGGCGGAGGCCTCCCGCCGCGGACATCACATCACCGCACGCCAGATCGTGACGTCGATGCGCCACACCGAGCCGACGCTGGACACCGCCCGGCTGGCGCTGGCCTACCGCGACGACTCCGTGTGCGGGTTCGACATCGCGGGCGCGGAGGACGGGTTCCCGCCGTCGCGATTCGCCGACGCCTTCGACTTCCTCAAGCGCAACAACATGTTCTTCACGATCCACGCGGGCGAGGCGTTCGGTCTGCCGTCGATCTGGGAGGCGGTGCAGGTGTGCGGTGCCGATCGCCTGGGCCACGGGGTTCGGATCGTCGAGGACATCACCATCGACGAGGACACCGCGCGGCTCGGCAGGCTCGCGGCCTATGTCCGAGACGCCCGGATCCCGCTGGAGGTCGCACCCTCGTCGAATCTGCAGACAGGTATCGCGGCCACGATGTCCGAGCACCCCGTCGGGTTGCTCCGGGATCTCCAGTTCAACGTGACGATCAACTGCGACAACCGGTTGATGAGCCGCACCACGATGTCTCGGGAGTTCGCCCTCCTGGTGGAGGCGTTCGGGTGGGACAAGGCGGACATCGAGTGGTGCACGATCAACGCGATGCGCGCCGCGTTCCTCCCACATGATCACCGCGAGTCGATCGTGCGCGAGGTGATCCGGCCGGCCTACCGCGCCTGAGCCCGGATCCACCTAACGGTGGACCCAGCGCGCTCGCCGGGCGGGGATCGCCGTGGAAGAGTCGGAGCATGCTTGATCGACTCTTCAACGCCGCCGCCCTCTGGACCGCACTCGGCCTCCTCTCCGGCTTCTACTGGCGAGAAATCACGAAGTTCAGCGGCTTCGAGGACCGCTCGGAGACGATGCTGGCCACCGCACACACCCACGCCCTGTCCCTGGGCACCCTGGTCCTGCTGGCAGTACTGGCGCTGGCGAAGACGTTCGGGATCGCGGAGAAATCGGGGCGCCTCTTCGTCACGCTCTGGCACGTCGGCCTCGGCCTCACGTTCGGCGCGATGGTCGTCAAGGGCACCCTCCAGGTGCTTGGAGTTCCGCTCGCCGAGTCGGCCATGTGGGCAGGAATCGGTGGACTGGGGCACATGGTCATCACCGGCACCCTCGTGTACTTTTTCGTGATCCTGCGCAGAGCGCTGAAGACCACCGACGCCACCGCCACGCTCCCCGCTACCGTGGAGCCGTGAGACCAGTCCAGTTGCGATCTGGCGCCCGTCACGCGCCTGCCCGCTGGTCCGCGTCCTGGTGGCTCCGGCTGGGTCAGGTGGTGATGTTCGTCGGGCTTCTCGGCATCGCCACCGGCATGGCGTGGCACGAGCAGGCGGGCGCGCTGGTCTATTCCCTGGCCGCCGTCCTGCTGGTGGCGTTCCTGGCCGGGATGGCCGCGGCCGACTCAATGGGCGTCGCCGGGCGGCTCACGTGGGTGAGCCTCCTGCTCCTCGGCAACTCAGCCCTGGTCCTCCTCAACGACAGTTTCCTGTGGGTGGCGTTTCCGTTGTGGACCCTTGCCGGCGCGGTCCTACCCCTGCTGGCCTCCCTTCTGCTGACGGCGACGACCGCGGCACTGATCATCACCGTCCTCGCGATGACCGGGGGCGAGTCGGTGGCCGCTGCCCTCGGGCCGCTGGCCGGGGCTGCGATCGCGCTGGGGCTGGCCCGCGGTGTGCAGCAGTTCGAGCACGAAGCGTCCGAGCATCGTCGACTTCTGGACGAGGTGATCCGCGCTCAGGACGAGACCGCCCGGCTCCAGCGCGAGGCCGGCGTCCTCTCCGAGCGCACCCGGCTGGCGCACGACATCCACGACACCCTCGCCCAGGCGTTCTCGTCGCTCGTGCTGCTGTCCCGCGCCGCGCGAAGGGATCCGGCGCACGCCGACCACCTCCTGGCGCAGATCGAGGACGCCGCGGCCGACGGTCTGGCCGAGTCCCGGCGGGTGGTCTACGCCCTGGCCCCGGAGGAGACCGCCGCTGGAGGCCTGGCCGGCCCGCTGCGTCGGCTCACCGAGGAGACGGCGGCCGCGATCGGCGCGGAGGTGAGCTTCACCGTCGACCCGGAACTGCCCAACCTCACCACGACCATCGAGGTGGCCCTGCTGCGTGCCGCGCAGGGAACCCTCGCCAACGTCCGCCAGCATTCCAGGGCCACCAGGCTCGCCGTCGAGTTGGCGCGCTCGGGCGACCTCGTGCTGCTCGACATCGTCGACGACGGCGTCGGCTTCGACCCCGGCCGTCAGTCGCGCCCGACCATGGAGGGCGGCTACGGCCTCAAGGCGCTCCGGGAGAGGCTAGCCAACCTCGGTGGGGGTCTCACCATCGAAACGGAGCCCGGTGGCGGGACCGCCGTCTCCATCCAACTGCCCATCACCCTGGAGGCGTCGTGATCCGAGTACTCGTGGTGGACGACCATCCGGTGGTCCGGTCCGGGTTGCGGGCCCTGCTGGCGGGCGAGCCGCGACTCGACGTGGTGGGGGCCGCCTCGACAGGCGAGGAGGCGCTCAGCATGGCCGCCGAACTGACGCCCGACGTGGTCTTGTGCGACCTGCGGCTCGGCGCGGGGCTCGACGGCGTAGGAGTCACTGCCGCACTGAGGCCCCACGGCCCGGCGGTGCTCATCCTGACCACCTACGACAACGATTCGGACATCGCTCGGGCCGTGCTGGCCGGTGCCGCGGGCTACCTTCTCAAGGACGCCGATCCATCGGTCATCGTGCAGGGGATAGCCGATGCCGCGGCCGGCAAGCTGGTCCTCAGCGTCGACCTCGAGGGGAGGGTGATCGAACGGCTGACCACGGGGGTCCCGAGCCTCAGTGCCCGGGAACTCGACGTGATGGGGCTCGTCGCCGAGGGACTCACCAACCGCGAGATAGCCCGACGACTGTTCATCTCGGAGGGCACCGTCAAGACGCATCTCGTCCACGCCTTCGCCAAACTGGGCGCCGACTCGCGGACGGGGGCGGTCGCCGCCGCACGCCGCCACGGACTCCTCCACTGAACCGAGGCGATCCTGCGCGGTAGCCTGTCGTGGTGATTGTTGCTGCCGCCGACGGATCCTCCCTCTCCAACCCTGGCCCCGCTGGCTGGGCGTGGTACATCAGCGACGACGCGTGGGCCGCTGGAGGCTGGGAGCACGGCACGAACAACATGGGCGAGCTCATGGCGGTCCTGGACCTGCTCCGCTCCACCGCCCACCTCGACGAGCCGCTGCGCATCCTGTGCGATTCCCAGTACGTCATCAACTCCCTGACCAAGTGGATGCCCGGCTGGAAGCGCAAAGGCTGGAAGAAGGGAGATGGGAAGCCGGTGCTCAACGTCGAGCTGATGAAGGATCTCGACGCCGCCATGCGCGGCCGCGAACTCGAATTCGAGTGGGTGAAGGGGCACGCCGGACACCGGATGAACGAAGCCGCCGACGAACGGGCACGCGCTGCTGCCACCGCCTATCAGCAGGGGCGTGAGCCCGACCACGGGCCGGGATTCCCGGAAGCGCCCCGCCCGCTCGGGCGACGCGACTTCCTGGTCGGGCAGAGCGACCCGGAGCCCGACCTGTTCACCTTCGCCGACGACGCGGCGGACGCGCCCAGGGCCGTGGAGGGGTCCGCGCCTCCCCGGATGAAGGCGCGCCTGGTCACCCTCACGAGAGACTCGGTCCTCAACCCACTCGAGACCCCGCTCCATCCCGACTACGTGGGTCACGCCGGCGGCGCGGTCACGGACTCCGGCGTGCCGTGGCGGGCCGGCGGCGAGCTGGAACTGCTCGCGATCGATCAGCTGGCCCCAGGGGTGGGGCTCGCGCGCTGGCGGCTCCGGGAGGCGCTGCACTCGGCGGTTTGGGTGGAGCTGCCGTCCGGCTGGTGCCTGCGCTTCGCCCAGTAGGAGGGCGCAGTCCTGCCCGGCCCGGCCGGGATGGCGGCACGGCCCGGCGGCGATAGGATGACGCCCATGGTCCACGTTCTTGCCGCCGTCGCCTGGCCTTACGCCAACGGCCCCCGCCACATCGGTCACGTCTCCGGCTTCGGGGTGCCCTCCGACGTGTTCTCCCGCTACATGCGCATGGCGGGCCACGACGTCCTGATGGTCTCGGGCTCGGACGAGCATGGGACCGCCATCCAGGTGAAGGCCGACTCCGAGGGGCTGACCGCTCGCCAGACTGCCGACAAGTACCACGCGCAGATCGTTGCCGATCTCCAGGGCCTCGGGCTCAGCTACGACCTCTACACGCGGACCACGACCCCCAATCACTACGCCGTCGTGCAGGAGATCTTCACCGCCCTGCACGAGAACGGGTACGTGGTGGCCAAGACGCAGATGGGCGCCATTTCCCCGTCGACCGGCCGCACGCTGCCCGACCGGTTCATCGAGGGCACGTGCCCGATCTGCGGCTACGACAACGCGCGCGGCGATCAGTGCGACAAGTGCGGCAACCAACTGGACCCCGCCGACCTGATCGACCCGAAGTCCAAGATGAACGGCGAGACGCCGGAGTTCGTGGAGACCGAGCACTTCTTCCTGGACCTGCCCAAGCTGGCGCCCATGCTCACCCAGTGGCTGGACAGCCGGGAGGACTGGCGGCCCAACGTGCTGAAGTTCAGCCACAACCTCCTGGAGAACATCAGGGAGCGGGCCATCACCCGCGACCTCGACTGGGGCGTCCCGGTGCCGCTCGACGGCTGGCGGGACGCGCCGATGAAGCGGATCTATGTGTGGTTCGACGCGGTCATCGGTTACCTCTCGGCCTCGGTCGAATGGGCCAAGCGCTCCGGTGACCCGGAGGCCTGGCGCCGCTTCTGGAACTCCGAGGAGGCGCGCTCCTACTACTTCATGGGGAAAGACAACATCGTCTTCCACTCGGTGATCTGGCCGGGCATCCTGCTCGGTGCCAACGGGCAGGGCGAGCTGGGCGGCGAGGTCCGCGACGCGCTGGGTGAGCTGCAGCTCCCCACCGAAGTGGTGAGCTCCGAGTTCATGACGATGAAGGGCTCGAAGGTCTCCAGCTCGCGCGGCGCGTCGATCTTCGTGGGGCAGTTCCTTGACGAATTCGGGCCCGACGCGCTGCGGTACTACATCGCCGTCGCCGGGCCGGAGAACCAGGACACCGACTTCACCTGGGACGAGTTCGTGCGCCGCATCAACTTCGAGCTGGCCAACGAATGGGGCAACCTGGTCAACCGCTCGATCTCGATGGCCCACAAGAACGTCGGAGCCATCCCGGCCGCCGGCGACCTCACCGACGACGATCGGGCGCTCCTGGACCAGTGCACTGCAGCCTTCGACGTGGTGGGCGATCACATCGCCGCCCGCCGGTTCAAGGCCGGCATCTCCGAGGCCATGCGCATCGTGGGCCTGGCGAACAAGTACCTCTCTGACCAGGAGCCCTGGAAGCTGAAGGACGACGTGGCCCGGCGGGACACCGTGCTGCACGTGGCGCTGCAGGTGGTGTCCGACTGCAACACGCTGCTCACGCCGTACCTTCCGCATTCGGCGCAGAAGGTCTTCGAAGCGCTCGGTAACGACGGCGTCTGGGCCGCCCAGCCGCAGATCGTCGACGTCACCGACGGGGAGCTGACCTACCCGACCCTCCAGGGCGACTACACCGCCCAGCAGGCCACCTGGGCGCCGCGCCCGATCGTCGCCGGCACTCCGCTCGCGAAGCCGAGCCCCCTGTTCGCCAAGCTCGACGAGAAGCTGGGAGAGACCGGCCCTTCCTGGGCCCCGATCGCCTGACCCCAGGCGCTGAGCACCCGAGAGCGGCTCGACCGGCAGATCTGACAGCGACTACACCACCAGATCCGCCGGTCGACGCTACGCAGGTCCTACCGCGGTGTTGTTCCGCGGTCAGACGACGGCGGCGTCGGCGGCCCGCGAGACTGCCCGCATCGCCTGGCTCATCGAGGCAGGGCTGAAGCCCGCCTCCAGGGCCGCCCGACGCTGCTGAGGCTCGCCCCGATACAGGGCGATTCCTCGGCGCAGCAGCACCCACGGAGTCTTGCGCCGCTCGCGCAGGTCACGGCTCAACCTGCGGACGAAGTTGGCAGGCCTCGCCCGGTCGAGCCACAGCGCCTCCACTCGCATGCCGGCGGCGCGCGCGGCCGGGCAGGTCTGGGTGGCGAAGATGCCCTCGGCGATGACGAGGTCGGAGTCGCCGAGTTCGATCCGCCGGACACCGACGCGGCGTGACCGGGAGATGTCGTAGACCGGCACCTCCGCGGCTCCGTCACGCAGTAGCTGCCCGAGGGTGGTGATGGCCAGCTGGAGGTCCCAGGTGGCGGGATCATCCCAGTCAGGGATGCCCATTGGCGTTGTGGGCAGGTCCGGGTGGTCGGCGTCGAAATAGAAGTCGTCCAGCGAGAGGGACGCCGCCCGGCCGTGGGTGACGGCCGTGCGGGTGAGGCGTGACTTGCCGCTCCCCGACGGCCCGGCGATCAGCAGCAGCGTCCGGGTCATGCGGGCCAGCGTAGTGCCCCGCGCGCAGGACTTACCAGGAGCCTCCGCCACCGCCGCCGAAGCCGCCGCCGCCGCTGAAGCCGGAGAAGCCGGAGGAGCCTGCGGTGGCGGCGCTCACACCGTCCATCCTTGCGGCGTTCATGGCGTCGGACATCGAGTGCGTCAGGTTGTTCATGGCATTCGCGAAGTAGAACCCGTGCATGAGGTCAGCGCCGACGTACCAGGAGGTGTCGGCCCGGTAGAGACCCTGCTCGCCCAACTGGGCGAAGAGCGTCGTCCACCGGTCGGCCACCCCGAACACCATGGCGTACGGCAGGTACTTGCTGAAGATGTCCTCGCCCTCCTCGAACTGGAGGGTCTCCTTCTCGGCGGTGCGCAGGTACAGCTCGAAGCCCTTCGCCTGGGCGAGGTAGGCCGATCCCCGCGCAGTGCGCTTGCGGAACTTGCCCGAGATCGCGATGAGCCCGATCCCGAGGACGGCCAACGGGATGCCTACGAGCCCCCACCCGAACTGGGCGAGGAACAGCGTCGCCATCACGCCTGCGGCGATGATGAGCCCGCCGAGCATCATCGGCACCAGTTGGGCCGTCGTGGGGTTGCTCTTGAACCAGCCCTTGTCGACGACAGCCTGATAGAGCCCGGTGCGGGCGTTCGGCAGCACCTCGGCGAACTTCGCCTTGCGCAGCTGCCTCGACGTGCGCGTGTGGGCGCCCTGGAAGATGTCGGCCAGCAGCCGCTTCTCGTACGGCGCGAGCTCGTTCGTCGGCTTCCCGAGCGCCTCGAGGACGAACTCATTCTTGCCGTCGGAGCGGATCCGAAGGTAGTGCCGGACCGCAAGGTCGACGATGGTCGCCGACACGTCGATGTTGTCGGCCGTGGTGTCCATGAGCGTTCCGATCTCGCCCGGCGTCGCACCCTTGGGCGGATGGAACTGGACGGTGACCGGATACTTACCGCTCTGCTGGCCGATGTTGGCCGTCTCGCCGGCTGCAGGAAGAAGCCCCGGGGTGAGGCCCAGGTAGACGTCGTCGCGGGCGTGCCGGCGGCGGATCGCGAAAACACCGGCAAGCGCGGCGACCAGACCGGCTCCGGTGAGCGCCCCGGTGGTCGGCGTCAGTTCGAAGGCGTTGGCGGCCGTGACCCGGCGCTCCTTCTGCTGCTCGACTCCTCCGAACGTCAGCGCCGGGAAGCCTGCGACCACCTGCATGCGCTCGCGGGGGTTCAACGACGCAACGCTGAACTCGGCGGTGTTACCGGACTGCGACGACTCGCACGGAGTGCGGGTGTCGGGACCGTGGAAGCACGCTGTCTGCTCGATCGCTGCGGGCCCCGTGACGGTGACCCGGACATCGGAGAAGCGGGATCGCCAGCCCGGGCCGATCGCGTCCCAGTTGAACTCGTCGAGGCCGGACGTCGGATGGTCGGAGACGATGAAACCCGTCACGTCGTAGGAGATCACATAGTTGTGCGGCTGCCGGTTGACGATGTCCTCGCGGCCGACACGGATGGCCATCAGGTCGCCGTCACGCTCCTGCACCGCGTTCGCGTTCGCACCGGTGGGGGAGCTGACCGTGAAGTTGGAGTAGTCGAACACATAGTTCTCATCCGGGTTGGCGCCGTCGGCCTGCCTCAGCGGGAAGGTGAGGATCGGGCCGCGCCCCGCCACCACGGAGAAGTCCATCACCATGTCGATGCGGATCTGAGCCACGCCCTGCTCGGTCAGGTTCACGTCTACGTGATAGCGCGAGATGGGCGCCGAGTCCTCCGCGGCGGCGGGGAGCGACACCGCCCACACCGTCATCAAAGCCAGCAACAACGCAGCGAGCCCGGCACGCATCTTAGTCATGCTTCAACTGTAGCCACCGCGCAAGTCAGGCGGGCCCAGCCGCTGGCGTCAGGCCTGCACCTCGTCCGGCGGGACGGGCACCACGACCCCATCGACTAAACGGAAGTACTCCGGCCAGGCGGTCTGGGTGCGCCCCTGACCGTCCGACAGTTCCACGGTGGTGTGGACCTCCCAGATCTCGTTCGCCAAGGGCCGGACGCTCACCGACGCCGAGTCGACGGTCAAGCCCTCACCGGCGAAGAAGTCGCGCCCCGCATCGACGCTCTGTGCGACGGCGGCAGGCAGCGCTCCCGAGGCTGCGGGATCACCTGCCCAGGCCCGCTCAATAGTGGGGCCGAGGTCAGCTGTGATCGTAGGTGCCTGGCTGTTGCCCGTGGGCAGGAAGCTGAGCAGCGTGGTGGCGCCCATCCCCAGGATGAGCATGAGCGCCACCACCGCGGCCAGTGTCCGTTTTCCGAGCATCAGCCGACTCTACCCGGTCACACGCCGAGGGCCTGCGCCATCTCCGAGCGCAGCGCCGCCAGCCGGCCTCCGGCCACCTCGCGCGCCCGGGCGACGTCGGCCGACTCCTCCGGGGTGAGCCGCACCTCGAGGTAGCACTTCAGCTTCGGCTCGGTGCCGGAGGGACGGGCCACCACGTGCAGGGTTTCTCCGATGAGTTCGACGGCGTCGGTCGGAGGAAGGGAACCCGAGCCGAGCGCAAGGTCGACCACCTCCACCGGCTCACCCAACAGCTCGCTAGGTGGGTTGCCGCGCAGACGGGCCATGGCGTCGGCGATGAGCTGCAGGTCAGCGACACGGACGGACAACTGGGAGGTGGCGGTGAGCCCGAACTCCCGAGCGATCTCATCCAGACGATCGGCCAGCGTACGACCCTGAGCCTTCAATTCGGCCACGATCCGCAGCACGGTGACCGCCGCGGTGATGCCGTCCTTGTCGGGCACTGCGCGGGAATCGCAGCAGTAACCGATGGCCTCTTCGTACCCGAAGGCCAGGTCGGGGACGCGCCCGATCCACTTGAACCCCGTCAGCGTCGTGGTGTGCTCCCGGCCGGCGGCCTGCGCCATCCGGGCCAGGAGTGTCGAGGACACCACGGAGTTGGCGAACACCCCCGGCACGTCGCGTGCGATGGCGTCGGCGCCGAGCAGTGTGCCCAGCTCGTCGCCGGTCAGCATCCGCCATCCGCCGTCGACGACCGCAGCGACCGCGCACCGGTCGGCGTCGGGGTCGTTGGCGATCACGACGTCGGCACCCTCGGCCTCGGCGAGTGCGACGGCGAGGTCGATGGCGCCCTTCTCCTCCGGGTTGGGGAAGGACACGGTCGGGAAGTCGGCGTTGGGTTCGGCCTGCTCGGGGACCTCGCGGCCGGCAGGCAGCCCGATCGCCTCGGCCACGGTCCGCATGGTCTTGGCACCGACGCCGTGCATGGCGGTGTGCACCCAGACGAGATCGCGCGGCGCCTCCGGCGGGTATAGGGACGCGGCACGCGCCACGTACGCCCGGACCAGTTCGTCCTGGACGTCGGTCCGGGCCGAGGCACGCGGGGCGTTCGCCCAGCGTCCGGACGCGACGGCGGCGATCTCAGCGGCGATCTCCTGATCGGTGGGGGGCACGATCTGTGAGCCATCGCCCAGATAGACCTTGTACCCGTTGTCCTGGGGTGGGTTGTGCGAGGCGGTCACCACCACGCCGGCCACGCACCCGAAGTGCTGGATGCCGAACGCGATGACGGGGGTGGGCGTCGGCTCCGTCGTCCACAACACCTCGAATCCTTCGCCGGCCATGATCTGTGCGGTGTCGTCGGCGAACTCGGCCGACTTGTGGCGCGCGTCGTAGCCGACGATGACCTTGCCGCCCTCGTGCCCCTGCTTCTTCAGCCAGGCGGCGAATCCAGCCGCGGCCTGTGTCACCACGACGCGGTTCATCCGTGCCGGACCGGGCCCGATGGGTCCCCTGAGCCCGGCGGTCCCGAACTCCAGCGGTCCGGCGAAGGCCGACTCCAGTTCGGCGGTGGCCTTGGTGCGGATCTCATCGTTGTTGGCCTGCGCCTGCACGATCAGCTCGTCGAGCATGTCGGCGGTTTCGGGGTCGATGTCGGCTCGGCGCCACGCCTGAGCCGCAGCCAGAACGTCGTTCATCACAGCACCCCCACGATTCCCGCCAGCAGCCCGGCAAGGCGTGGTCCAGCGTCCTTCCCCGCCTGGAGTACCTCGGCGTGGTTGAGGTTCTCCTCGCTCAGCCCCGCCGCGGCGTTGGTCACCAGCGACAGCCCGAGCACCTCGAGACCGGCCTCTCGCGCGGCGATCGTCTCTAGCGTCGTCGACATACCGACCAGGTCGCCGCCGAGGATCCCCGCCATGCGGACCTCGGCCGGAGTTTCGTACTGGGGTCCGCGGAACTGCACGTAGACACCCTCCGGCAGATCCGGATCGACGGTGTGGGCGAGCTCGCGCAGGCGCTTGGAGTAGGCCTCGGACATGTCGATGAAGGTCGCGCCGCGAAGCGGGGTGTCGGACGTGAGATTGATGTGGTCGCCGATGAGCACCACGGTGCCCGGCGCCCAGGCCGGGTTGAGGCCGCCGCAGCCGTTGGTCAGCACGAGCGTCTCCGCCCCCCACTTCGCGGCGGTGCGCACGCCGTGCACGACGGGCTCGACGCCGCGGCCCTCGTAGTAGTGGGTGCGGCCGGTGAAGATGGCGGCCACCTTGCCGCCCTGTGTCCGAACCAGCTTGAGGGCACCTCCGTGCCCGCTGACGACCGGCTTGCTGAAGCCGGGGACGGCCCCCAGCTCGATCTCTCCGAGAGACTCTCCCAACTGGTCGGCCCCGGAAGACCAACCGGAGCCCAGGACGAGCGCCAGATCGATGCGATCTACGTCAAAATGCCGGCGGAGAAAGTCGGCGGCTTCCGCCGCCAGCTCGAAAGGATCATGCATCCTGCCAGCATAGGTGAGCCGACGTTCTGGCCGCGCGCGCTGTGGGAAGATGAGGGCGTGACCAAGGTAGTGATCATCGGTGGTGGACCCGGCGGCTACGAGGCCGCTCTCGTCGGAAATCAACTCGGCGGGGAGGTGACGCTCATCGAGCGAGATGGTCTCGGGGGAGCGGCGGTGCTGACCGACTGCGTCCCGTCCAAAACCCTTGTCGCGACAGCCGAGGTGATGGTGCGCATCGAGAACGCGCGCCAACTTGGTCTGCACATCGCCGCCGCGGACGTGTCGGAGGTGGTGCGGGTCGACCTCGGGGAGGTCAACCAGCGCGTCCTCAACCTCGCCGGCGCCCAGTCCTCCGACATCACCAACCGGTTGCGGCAGGACGGCGTCGAGATCGTCTCGGGCACCGCACGGCTCGAGGGCCCCACCACGGTGGTGGCGAGCACTCCCGATGGCGAGCGGACCTACGACGCCGACATCGTGCTCCTGGCCACGGGCACGACGCCGAGGGAGCTGCCCGACGCACAGTGCGACGGCGAGCGCATCCTCAACTGGAAGCAGGTCTACAACCTGACGGAGGTCCCCGAGCGCCTCATCGTCGTCGGCTCCGGCGTGACAGGCGCCGAGTTCGCCTCCGCCTACGACGGACTCGGCTGTGACGTGGTGCTCGTGTCCTCCCGCACGCAGGTGCTCCCCGGCGAGGATCAGGACGCCGCTGCAGTCCTTCAGCGGGCCTTCGAGCGCCGCGGCATGGAGATCATGAGCGAATGCCGGGCGGTGGCCGCGCGTCGCGAGGGCGACGGCGTCGTCGTCACCCTCGAGGATGGCCGCGAGGTGCACGGATCACACTGCCTCATGGCGGTCGGCTCTATTCCCAACTCGGCCGGGCTGGGGCTCGAATCGGTCGGGGTCGAGATGACGCCCTCGGGGCACATCGTCGTCGACCGCGTGTCCCGCACCAGCGTGCGCAACATCTACGCGGCCGGTGATGTGACGGGTGTGTTCGCGCTGGCCTCGGTGGCGGCCATGCAGGGACGGATCGCAATGTGGCACTCGCTGGGCGACGCCGTCGCGCCGCTGGATCTGCGCAACGTGTCATCCAACGTCTTCACCACCCCCGAGATCGCCACGGTCGGCGTCACACAGAAGGAGGTGGACGCCGGCGAGGTACGGGTCGCGTCGGTTCTGCTGCCGCTGGGCCCCAACGCGCGCTCAAAGATGCAGGGGTTCACCGACGGGTTCGTCAAGCTGTTCTGCCTGCCGACGACGGGGATCATCATCGGCGGAGTCGTGGTCGCGCCCCGTGCCTCGGAGCTCATCCACTCCATCTCGCTGGCGGTGTCGCAGAGAATGACCGTCGACGACTTCAGCCACGCGTTCACCGTCTACCCGTCGATGTCGGGATCGGTCGCCGAGGCCGCGCGCCGCCTGCATCATCGCGGCGAGGACCTCCTGACGCACTGAAGCTGACTCGGACGGCCCGGCTGGCCCGTTCACCCTGAGAAAATGGCCCTCCCTCGTTCTATGAGCACTGGCACCGCGTTTCTTCAGGACGAACAGAGTCAGGGGCGCTTGCGAAGCTCGGGGAAGTGCTCGTAGCGGTAGTCGTCCACCTCGACCGAGGAGTCGTGCTCGCGGGCCCGCAGCACGACCCGGCGCACCTTCCCGCTGATGGTCTTGGGTAGCTCCGCGAACTCGATCCGGCGCACCCGCAGGTAGGGGGCCAGCCGATCCCGGGCGTGGCGCAGGATGTCGTAGGCCGTTTCGGCCGTCGCCTCGAAGCCTGCGGCCAGCACCACGTAGGCCTTCGGCACGGCCAGGCGGACGGGATCCGGAGCGGGGACCACCGCGGCCTCCACCACCGCAGGGTGCTCGATGAGCACGGATTCCAGCTCAAAGGGGGAGATCTTGTAGTCCGACGCCTTGAAGACGTCATCGGTGCGGCCGAGGTAGGTGATGTAACCGTCCCGGTCGCGGCTCACGAGGTCGCCGGAGTGGTAGCGGCCGTCTGATTGCGCCGTCGCGGCGCCCCCGAAGTACCCGGACATGAGGTTGTACGGCCACGGCTCCAGCGGGAGGGTGATCTCGCCGTGGTCGGAGGTCTCGCCGGTCTCGGGATCGATGATGCGGACGTCGACGCCCGGCATGACCTTGCCCATCGAACCGGGTTTGACCTGCTCGCCGGGCGCGTTGCCGATCGTGCAGGTGGTCTCGGTCTGGCCGTAACCATCACGAATGGTGAGTCCCCACGCCTCCTCCACGGTGCGGATAACCTCCGGGTTGAGCGGCTCGCCGGCGCCCACGATCTCGCGCAGCGCCGAAGGCCGCTCACCCAGGTTTGCCTGGATCATCATCCGCCAGACAGTCGGCGGAGCGCAGAAAGTGGTGACCTTCGCGTCCTCGAGTTCGCGGAGCAGCACCGCGGCATCGAACCGCGAGTAGTTGAAGCTGAAGACGGTCGCCTCGGCGAGCCAGGGCGAGAAGAAGCTGGACCAGGCATGCTTCCCCCAGCCCGGGGAGGAGATGTTGAGGTGCACGTCCCCGGGTCGCACACCGAGGAAATACATCGTCGAGAGATGCCCGACGGGGTAGCTCAGCTGAGTGTGGACGACGAGCTTCGGATCCTTCGTCGTGCCGGAGGTGAAGTAGTACAGCACGGGATCGTCGACGGTGGTGACCACCTCCCGCGGTGCCGCGGACACGTTGGCGGCCTCCGTCATCGACAGCCACCTCCCGCGAGCCGGCCCGGTGGTGATGCAGATCAGATCGGCCACGCCGTCGAACTTGTGTTCGTCGGCGGGGTTGGCCACCGCCACGCGCACCCCGGCCCGGGGGACGCGATCGGCGACGTCGAAGTCCTGGAGCGCCTGAGCGGTCGGGAGAATGACCGCGCCGAGCTTCATGACAGCGAGCATCATGTCCCAGAGTTCGACCTGGTTCCCCAGCATCAGCATCACGACGTCGCCCTTGCCGACCCCGTGGGACTCGAGCCAGGCGGCGAGACGGTCGGACCGCTGGACCATGTCGTCGTACGAGTAGTGCTCGTCGGCGCCCTCCTCGTCGCGAATCCACAGCGCCTGGTCATGGCGGCCGCGACCGATGGCATCGAACCAGTCGATCGCCCAGTTGAAGGAGCCCGTCAGCTCCGGCCACCGGAACCCGGCCCGTGCCGAGTCGCCCTCACCGCGCTGATCCAGCAGGTAGTCGCGGGCCAGACGGATCTTGGCTGCGGCGTCGGACATCGAGGCTCCCTTCGAACCTACGAAGGCGTAGGTTACGGCTCGACGCTACTCCCGGGCGCCTTGAGGGGAAGCGACCGCACACCCAGAATTCCGGCGGGAGAATTGTGGGTCCCCGACAAACTCAGCCGTCGAGGAAGCCCATCAGCAGAGAGAACCCGCCGATCATGAGGGCACCGTGGGTGATCTGACGAAGCGCGGGGTCCATGCCGTAGCGGCCGTAGTAACCCTGCACCCAGGGAGCGTACTGCTGGTTCTCCCAGTAGGGGACCTGCTGGGCACCCATGGGGACGAGCCGGATGGACGGATCGTTGCCCATCCGGATGCGCGCGACGTCGGCGGCGCAGGCAGGGACCGCGCGGGCAGCGCCACCGGGAGGCGCCCACTGCACATTCTCGACGGAGGGGCCGTGGGCGGGATCGAAGAAGCACGGCGGGCGGTGTTCCGGCAGCGGCTGACCGTTGACGCGTGCCTTCACGCTCGCGATCGCGTACCGGCCGTCGTCGAGGATCTGGGTGATGCGCCGCACGTCGGAGGCGAACTGGGCGCGGGCGAGTTGGTTCTTCGCGCCGTCGTAGGCGTCGAGCGCCCTGGTGTAGTCCTGGCGTGCCTCGGCGGACAGTTCCCGACCGACCACGTCGAAGTCCAGTTCGCGCAACTCGTCGCCGTACGTGGTGATGTCCGAGTCCAGCGCGGCACGGGTGGCGGGAGCCATGGGGTAGTCCGGCTGCTGGTACTGCGCCCCGTAGGGAGCACCGAACTGTGGTCCATACGGGGCGGGCAGCTGGCGCTGCGCCATCGGATCGCCCGGGTAGCCGAGCGGGGGACCCTGCTGGTAGGGGTCCATGTGGATACTCCGACGCCGTGAACCGGCTCCCATCCCCGCGATGCTGAGCACCATGACCACCACGAACATGAGTAGGGAGAACTCCATGGTGCTCCTCTAGGCGCGGTGGACGAGATCTGGCGTCCACGATACCCCTGTCGGCAAGGTGGCCGGCCGGACGATTGGAGCTCAGCCCGAATCCAACCATCCGCCGCGTGGGCGCGGCGAGTAGGTGGATCCGGGTTCAGCAGGCGGCGAGTCTCAGGCGTCCACGATCTCGCAGAGGACCTCGCCCGCCGTGACGGCCTGGCCCGCCTCGACGGCGAGACCCTTGACAGTGCCGTCCTTGTGCGCGTTGAGGGGCTGCTCCATCTTCATTGCTTCGATCACCGCGATGGTGTCGCCCTCCGAGACCTGCGCTCCCTCGGCGACGGACACCTTGACGATCGTGCCCTGCATCGGCGTGGTGAGAGCGTCACCGCTCGGTGCGGAGACGCGGCTTCCGCCTCGGTCCCGCTTGGTCGGCTTCTTGGCACCCTTTGCGGCCGCGGGGCGGCCACCGCCGAAGCCGCCGGGCAGCTTCACCTCGACCCGCTTGCCGTTGACCTCGACGGTGATGACCTCCGGCTCAGGAGTGTCGTCCTCCTCGCCCAGGACCCCGGTGTAGGGCGGGATCTCTCCGGTGAACTCGGTCTCGATCCAGCGCGTGTGGACCGCGAAGTCGCCGTCGGGGGCGGTGTACGCAGGTTCGTCGAGCACGGCCTGGTGGAACGGCACGACGGTCGGCATCCCCTCGATCTGCAGCTCGCGCAGCGCCCGGCGGGAGCGTGCGATCGCCTGATCGCGGTCGGCGCCGGTGACGATGACCTTGGCCACGAGGGAATCGAATGCCCCGGGTACCGTCATCCCGACGTGGTAGCCCTCGTCGACGCGCACGCCGGGACCCGACGGCGCGTGCCACTTCACGAGCGTGCCTGGAGCCGGCATGAAGTTGCGCCCGGCGTCCTCGGCGTTGATGCGGAACTCGATCGAGTGACCCACCACGGCGGGGTCGTCGTATCCCAGCTCCTCGCCCGCGGCGATGCGGAACATCTCGCGGACGAGGTCGATGCCGGTGACCTCCTCGGAGACGGGGTGCTCCACCTGGAGGCGGGTGTTGACCTCGAGGAAGGAGATGGTGCCTCCCTCCCCGACGAGGAACTCGCACGTGCCGGCGCCCACATACCCGGCCTCCCTGAGTATGGCCTTCGAGGAGTCGTACAGCAGCGTGAGTTGCTCGTCGGTGAGGAACGGGGCGGGGGCCTCCTCGACCAGTTTCTGGTGGCGGCGCTGCAGGGAGCAGTCACGCGTCGAGACCACGACGACGTTGCCGTGCTGGTCGGCCAGGCACTGGGTCTCCACGTGGCGGGGCTTGTCGAGGTAGCGCTCAACGAAGCACTCGCCGCGCCCGAAGGCGGTGACGGCCTCGCGCGTCGCAGATTCGAACAGGTCGGGGATCTCCTCGATGGTGCGCGCGACCTTGAGGCCGCGCCCACCTCCGCCGAACGCAGCCTTGATGGCGATCGGGAGCCCGTGCTGCTGCGCGAACGTCACCACCTCGTCGGCGTCCGCCACGGGGTCGGGCGTGCCCGGCACCTGAGGGGCGCCGACCTTCTGCGCGATGTGGCGCGCCTGGACCTTGTCTCCGAGCGAGTCGATCGCGGCGGGAGGGGGACCGATCCAGATCAGGCCGGCGTCGATGACGGCCTGCGCGAACTGGGCGTTCTCGGCCAGGAAGCCATAGCCCGGATGGACGGCGTCGGCCCCCGAGCGCTTCGCGACATCGAGGAGCTTGGGAATGTTGAGGTAGGTGTCGGCGGGCGTGGCGCCATTGAGCGCGTAGGCCTCGTCGGCGAGCTTGACGAACAGGGATTCGGAATCTGAATCGGCGTAGACCGCCACAGAGCCTATGCCTGCGTCCCGCGCTGCTCGGATGACTCGTACCGCGATTTCGCCCCGGTTAGCGATCAGAACCTTCGTGATGGCGTCGTTGCCCACTTCTTCTCCTGCTTGATTCGGCTGTAGCTGGGAGTCTAGTGGCGGATCGCTCACTTCGCGTGATCAGTCCCACCCGGCGAGCAATTAGGGTTGGTTGTATGGCCACTCCAGACTTCATCGTCGAACTCCGGCGCAGCATCGGGCACGCACCTTTATGGCTGAT
This sequence comes from Tessaracoccus flavus, assembly GCF_001997295.1. Taxonomy (NCBI): domain Bacteria; kingdom Bacillati; phylum Actinomycetota; class Actinomycetes; order Propionibacteriales; family Propionibacteriaceae; genus Tessaracoccus; species Tessaracoccus flavus. The sequence continues at coordinate 2,073,706 of NZ_CP019605.1, read as the reverse complement.
GGGGGCCAATGCACTGGTCCTGCGTGGAGCGCTGCCGGACGCGGAGGTGCTGCTCGTGCGACGGTCCGACTCGGGCGAATGGTCGCCGATCAGCGGCATCGTCGACCCCGGGGAGAATCCGGCGACGACGGCCGTCCGGGAGGCCCACGAGGAGGCCGGAGTCGAGGTGGAGGTGGAGCGGCTCGTCTGGATGGTGGTGACCGATCCGGTCACCTACCCCAACGGAGACGAGTGCCAGTTCCTCGACCACGGGTTCAGATGTCGGTGGTTGACGGGCGAGGCTCGGGTCGGCGACGACGAGTCGTCGGCGGTGGGGTGGTTCCGCGTCGACGAACTTCCGGAGCCTCGCCAGGACAGGCTCGACGCGATGGTGCGGCTGGCCCTCGACGACCCCCGCGACGTGGCACTCAGCCTGGAGCCTTCGGGGCGGCCGCTGGCCCCTGATCCCTGAGCTTGTCGAAGGGCTGTTCCCTGAGCTTGTCGAAGGGTAACGGCCTTTCTCCTACCGCCGCCTCCGACCACCGGGGCGGCGGCCACAGTCGGGGCCGTAACCCTTCGACAAGCTCAGGGATCACGGACGACAAGCTCAGGGATCACGGACGACAAGCTCAGGGAACACGGACGAACCGTCAGTCGTCGGATTCGGTCGGCTTGTTCTGAAGTCGGCGGATGGCGGTCTGCTCGCGTTCGGCCATATCGGCAGGGCCGGGGCCCTGCATTTTCCGGTCCCGCTCCACGGCCTCGGGGGAACCGCTGTACAGGCGCGCCTCGGGGCTCTTCGAGGAGCCCGGGTCGGTCACTTCCGCGGCGGGCTCCGCGCTCTCCGTCGGGGTGGGGGAATGGTCGGGGTGCATCGCGGCGCGCTGGTCGCGGATGGCTTTGATCCACGACCTCGCCTCGCGCGCGTCTGCGGTGGCTGGGCGGGGGCGGAAGACGTCCTCCGGGACCGGGAGCAGCGCCGTGTTGTCGTCGGATTTCTCTTCTTCCCAGTCGCTGAGGACCTGGGCGACGAACTCTTCGCGCTCCTCGAACGGTGGGGCGGTGGTCGTCTCGGGCTCGAGCCGGGTGCGGGGCAGCGCGTAGACGGCGTGCTCCTGGATCCAGGCGATGAGTTCCTCCCGCACGTAGCACCTCAGATCCCAGAGCTGGCCGCTCGTCGCGGCGGAGACGACGGCCCGCAGCCGAACGGTGCCACCGGTGGCCTCGGTCACCTGCAGATTGGCGGAGCGACCGTCCCACAGGTCGCTGGCGCGCACGATCCGGGTGAGTTCGACCCGCACGGCCTCGACGGGGACGAGCCAGTCGAGGTCGAGTTCGACGGTGCCCAGCAGTTTGGCTTCGCGTCTGGTCCAGTTCTCGAACTTCTTCGTCGTGAAGTAGTTGCTCGGCACGATCCAGCGCCGGTCGTCCCAGGTCTGGACGACGACGTAGGTCAAGGTGATCTCCTCGATCGAGCCCATCTCGCCCTCCACCACGACGAGATCTCCCACGCGGAGGGCGTCTGAGAAGGCGATCTGCATCCCGGCGAAGACGTTTGCCAGCGAGGACTGGGCGGCCAGGCCGGCGACGATCGACAGGACGCCGGCCGACGCCAACAGCGAGGCCCCCACCGCGCGGAACTGTTCGAACGTGAGCAGCGCTCCCGCCAGTGCGCACAGCCACACGACCGCGATGAGGACGCGCGAGACCACCTGCATCTGCGTCTTGATCCGGCGGAAGTGCGGCGTCTCCTCATCGCCCTGCGCTCTGCCGGTGAGGAGGTCCTGGACGGCCCTGATGCCGCGGGCGAGCACGAAGGCCCCTGCGAAGATCACCGCGATCACGAACACCTGCATGAAGACCGGCCGCCACTCCGGCGCCGCGTTGTAGGCGGTGGGCCGGGTGGCGTAGGCGACGCCGAGCCCGGTGCCCAGCAGCATCAGGAAGATCCGGTGGGCCAGCCTCAGGTGCCGGGGAACCACCTCCCAGGACGGGTTGCGTCGGATGATGAGCCGCACGATCGCCGAGAGCACGATGGAGACGACCGCCCCGATCGCCAGGCCGGCCAGCCCGTAGAGCACGATGGTGATGGTGTCGAGCGCGACCGCTTCCACGTCGGGATCCATACCGAAACCCTACCTATCCGCGGTCGGTGCGGAGGCTGAGCGCGGCAAGGTCGCCCGTGACGGTGAAGGCGCCGTCGTGGGTGCCGTCGGTGAACCGCAGCGAGAGGTCCCTGTCGGCGGTGATGGTGAACCCCATGGCGGGGAGGTGCTGGCGGAGGTAGTCGGCTATCCGGCCTCCATCGCTGGTCCGGACAACCGCTGTCACGTTGTTGGCCGCGTCGACCCGCTCGATGATGGTGAGGCCCTCGGGCACTGTGAATCCGGAGGGGGCATGCAGGAAGCCGAGGTCGCGCAGACGCACCCCGTCGGCCGGGACGGCGAGGGGCACGGATTCGCTGGCGTCGGGGGAGGTCGGCGGGCTGGGCAGCGGCTCTGCCGAGCAGCCCGCCAGCACGAGGGCGGCGGCGATCGCCGCGAGGATCCTGGTCAGCACCCGCCCAGCCTAGTGGCCGGTCGAAGCTCGGGTCGCTGGCCTACGGGCCTGCCCACAGTGACTGCCAGGCGACGCCGGCGTCGATGACCATCTGGCGAAACAGCGGGAGTGACACCCCGATCACGTTGTACGGGTCGCCGTGCACGGCGGTGACGAAAGCGCCGCCGCGACCATCGATCGTGAACCCCCCCGCGACGCGCTGGGGCTCGCCGGTGGCCGCGTAGGCCTCGATCTCTTCGTCGGACAGATCGGCGAAGTCGACCTCGGTGGAGCCGACACGCAGCTGCGTCTGGAGCGCTCCGTCGCGCCGGACTGCGACGAAGTGCCCGGTGTGGAGGATGCCGCTGCGTCCCCGCATCCTCTTCCAGCGCTCCACTGCGCGCTCCGCGGTGCCAGGCTTGCCGTGCGCTCGGCCCTCGAACTCGAGGACCGAGTCGCACGCGAGCAGCACGAATTCACCGTCCTGGGCGTTGAGGACAGCGGTGCCTTTGCCCTCGGCCAGGCGCATTGCCAGGCTGGTCGGCGACGGATCCCGGATCTGGTGCTCGTCGAAGCCCGAGACGATGACCTCGGGGTGGAGCCCCGCACGTTTCAGGACGAACAGCCGCGCGGGGGACTTGGACGCCAGGATGAGCCGCATCGTCAGAGACGGTGGAAGGTGCGCCAGGCGTCCCTGCCGGTGACCAGGTGCGAGCGAACGGTCCGGTAGTACGAACCCCAACCGCCGGCGATCGGCCGGTCATCGGCTGAGCGCAGCGTCTCGCCCCGGGAGGCGGCGGTGAGGACGGCGACCACGGCCGCCGCCTCCTCCTCCGTGAGTGTCGCGCCAGTGATCTGGAGAGCCGGCTGCTCGCTCATAGGGGGATGTTCCCGTGCTTCTTCGGGGGAAGGACCTCGCGCTTGGTGCGCAGCAGGCGCAGCGCCCGGATCACCTGGGCGCGTGTCTCGTGCGGGTAGATGACCTGGTCGATGTATCCGCGATCCGCCGCCACGTACGGGTTGGTGAGCTCGTCGTCGTACTCCTGGATGAGCCGCGCGCGCTCCTCGTCGGGGTTCTCAGCTCCGGCGAGTTGCTTCCGGTAGAGGATGTTGACCGCTCCCTGGGCACCCATGACGGCTATCTGGGCCGTGGGCCATGCGAAGTTGATGTCGGCGCCGAGATGCTTCGACCCCATGACGACGTATGCGCCGCCGTAGGCCTTCCGCGTGATGACGGTCAGCAGAGGCACGGTCGCTTCCGCGTAGGCGTAGATGAGCTTCGCGCCTCGGCGGATGACGCCGTTGTGCTCCTGGCCGACGCCCGGCAGGAAGCCGGGTACGTCGACGAACGTGAGCACGGGGATGTTGAACGCGTCGCACGTGCGCACGAAGCGCGCGCCCTTCTCCGCGGAGTCGATATCGAGGCAGCCGGCGAACACGGTCGGCTGGTTGGCGACGATGCCGATGGAGCGCCCCTCGATGCGGCCGAAGCCCACGATGATCGATCCCGCGAACAGCGGCATGACCTCGAGGAACTCGTCGTCGTCGAGCACGTTGCGGATGACCTCGCGCATGTCGTACGGCTGGTTGGCCGCGTCGGGGATCAGCGCGTCCAGTTCGCGGTCGTGGTCGGTGATCGTGAGATCCACCTGGTCGTCGTCGAACACCGGAGGATCTTCGAGGTTGTTCTGGGGCAGGTAGGTGAGCAGCTCGCGGACGTACTCGATCGCGTCGTTCTCATCCGCGGCGAGGTAGTGGGCGTTGCCCGACTTGGTGTTGTGGGTCCGTGCGCCGCCCAGTTCCTCCATGGAGACGTCCTCACCGGTGACGGTCTTGATGACCTCCGGCCCGGTGATGAACATCTGCGATGTCTTGTCCACCATGACGACGAAGTCGGTCAGGGCGGGTCCGTAGACGTGACCGCCCGCCGCAGCGCCCATGATGAGTGAGATCTGCGGGATGACGCCGGACGCGACGGTGTTGCGCTTGAAGATCTCGCCGTACAGCGCGAGCGACACGACACCCTCCTGGATGCGCGCGCCGCCGCCTTCGTTGATGCCGATGAGCGGCACCCCCGTCTTGAGGGCGAAGTCCTGGATCTTGACGATCTTCTCGCCGTAGACCTGGCCGAGAGCGCCGCCGAAGATGGTGACGTCCTGGCTGAAGATGCACACCGGCCGGCCGTGGATGGACCCGGTGCCCGTGATCACCCCGTCGCCGAATGGGCGCTTTGCGTCCATCCCGAAGGCGGAGGTGCGGTGCCTGGAAAACTGGTCGAACTCGGCGAACGAGCCCTCATCAAGGAGAGCCATGATGCGCTCGCGCGCAGTCATCTTCCCCTTGGCATGCTGCTTCTCAACTGCTTCGGTCGAACCGGCGTGCACGGCTTCATCGATGCGCACTCCGAGATTGGCGATCCGACCGGCAGTGGTGTGGATGTCGATCTCCATGATTGTCACCCTATCGCCCACCCGGTTCGCTCAATGACATTGCTCAGATCCCGAGCGACTAGCATGTCGGGGTGAGCCCCGATCTGCCCGACGCGCGACGCATCCGCGACCTCCTGCGAGCGTCCATGTGGGGCCCCCTCGAGGTGGTGCCCACGACCGGTTCCACCAACGCCGACCTCGCTGAGCGCGCCAGGAGCGGGGCTCCGGAGGGCGCGGTGCTCATCGCCAGTGAGCAGACGGCCGGGAGGGGACGCCTCGACCGCCAGTGGGTGAGCCCCGCGGGATCGTCGGTATCGATGTCGCTCCTGCTGCGTCCCACCCCTGCCTTTCCGCAGTGGGGCTGGCTTTCGCTTCTGGCAGGAATGGCGGTAGCCGCCGCTCTCAGCGATGTCGCGTCGTCGGCCGGGTCCGTCACCTTGAAGTGGCCCAACGACGTGCTCATCGGGGGAGGAAGGTCTGCGGCATCCTGTCTGAACGCGTTGAGCACCCCGACGGAGCCCGGGCTGTGGTCGGCATCGGCATCAACGTTGCGTTGACTCAGGCAGAGCTTCCCGTGCCCGAGGCCACCTCGCTCCTGATCGAGGGCATGCCGACGGACCAGAGCGTACTGGCCGCCTCAGTGCTCGACCACTTCGCTGAGCTGTACCGGCGGTGGCAGATCTCGGGATCGCTGCGCGGCGAGTACGAGGCGCGCTGCGCGTCGGTGGGAGCGCCTCTGACGATTCAGGTCGACCCGCGCCACCGCGTCGAGGGCACCGGGCGCGGGGTCGACGAGTTCGGTCGGCTGCAGGTGGCCACGGCAGGCGGGATCGAGACGTTCGCGGTTGGTGACGTGGTACACGCCAAGCTCGGGCGGTGAGCGTGCCACACTGTTGCCATGCCGGTGAATAAGGACCAGTTGGGCAACGGTGAGCAGGTCATCCTGACCGTGCGGACGCACGCCAAAGCTCTCGTGGGGCCGGCGCTCCTGCTCATTGTTCTCGGATCCGCGTTGGGAATCGCCATCGCGCTCGCTCCGCCGGCCTGGCAACCGATCGCGACCTACGTGGCCATCGGTGTGTTCGCACTCCTGGTCGTCTGGTTGGTGCTCGTGCCTTTCCTGCGCTGGCGGACCTCCACATACACGGTGACCGACCGGCGGATCATCACCCGCAAGGGCATTCTGAACAAGGTCGGCCACGACCTTCCGCTGCGCCGCATCAACAACGTCAACTACGAGAAGTCGCTGACCGACCGGATGCTGGGCTGCGGGACGCTGGTTCTGGAGACCGCCGCAGGGCAGCCGTTGATGTTGCCCGACGTGCCCGGTGTGGAGAAAGTTCACCGCACCATCGCTGATCTGCTCTTCGCGGGCGACGACGGCTACGACGACTGACCTCCGTTCGCGGTGGTCCCTGAGCAGGGCCGGCTCGCTCTGCGAGCAGCCCGCCCGTAGCGATCGCTCCCTGAGCAGGGCCAGCTCGCTCTGCGAGCAGCCCGTCCGTCGAAGGGTTACGGCCGCGACTGTGCTGCCGCCCTGTGGTCGGGGGCGGCGGTAGGGATCGGGGTCGTTACCCTTCGACAAGCTCAGGGATCACGTCGACAAGCTCAGGGATCATGTCGACAAGCTCAGGGATCGTCGCTTGCGGCTGAGCGCTGTGCGCACTGGGACGAAGGGGCGGGATATGCTGCCCCGGTGACTCGACGGTACACAGTGTCCATCGCCGGGGGCGGGCAGCTCGCCCGCATGATGCACCAGGCGGCCATAGCCTTGGGCATCGATGTTCGTCTGCTGGCGGAGGCGCCCGGGGTCTCCGCGGCGCAGGTCATCCCCGACTCCATCGTCGGCGACTACCACGACCTCGACACCCTCAAACTGCTCGTCGAGGGCGCCGACGCGCTGACCTTCGACCACGAGCACGTCCCGACCAGGCATCTGCGCGAGTTGGAGCAGGTCGTGGCGGTACGCCCCGGCCCGGACGCTCTGGTGTTCGCGCAGGACAAGGCGCTCATGCGGCAGCGGATGCAGGAGCTGGGCGTCGCCTGCCCAACGTTCGCGGTATGCGAGACGTTGGACGAACTGGTCGCCTTCGGGGAGGCGCAGGGGTGGCCCATCATCGCCAAGACCTCCCGCGGCGGGTACGACGGCAAAGGTGTGTGGAAGCTGGACGGTCCTGATGACGCTCGCGTCCCGTTCGCGGGACTCGCCGAGACGTCGGCGGGGGAGCGGGTGCGCATCGTGGCGGAGGAATACATCGACTTCACGCGTGAGCTCTCGGCGCTCGTCGTGCGGTCCGCGTCGGGTCAGGTGGTGGCGTACCCCGTCAGCGAATCAGTGCAGGAGGACGGGATCTGTGTGGAGACGGTCACCCCCGCTTCGGGGCTCGATGGCGACGCAGCCGCGGGCCTGCAGGAGATGGCGATCCGGATCGCCGCTGAGCTGGGCGTCGTCGGCGTGCTGGCCGTCGAACTCATGGAAGCGTGGGACGGACGCATCGTCGTCAACGAGCTTGCGATGCGCCCCCACAACACCGGGCACTGGACCATCGACGGGGCGCGCACGAGCCAGTTCGAGAACCACATCCGCGCCGTCCTCGACCTGCCGCTTGGCTCGCCCGAGCTTCGCGACGGCGTCGCGGTCATGCGCAACGTGCTGGGCGGCGTCGAGCCGGACCTCACCGGGGCGCTGACCCACGTCTTCGCCCGCGATAGGGAAGTGCGCGTCCACCTCTATGGGAAGGAAGTGCGTGCCGGGCGTAAGGTCGGGCACGTCACGTGCCTCGGCACGGACCTGGACGACGTCCGTCGACGCGCGCACCACGCCGCCGGCTACCTGATGGGAGATCCCGATGCCTGAGCCGCTCGTCTCGATCGTGATGGGTTCGGATTCCGACTGGCCCACAATGTCGGCCGCCGGCGATGCTCTCGCGGAGTTCGGTGTCCCGTTCGAGGCCGACGTCGTGTCGGCGCACCGGATGCCGGAGGACATGGTGACGTTCGGCAGACAGGCGCACACGCGGGGGATCCGGGTGATCATCGCCGGTGCTGGAGGCGCGGCTCACCTGCCAGGAATGCTGGCGGCGCTGACGCCATTGCCCGTCATCGGTGTGCCCGTCCCGCTGAAGTATCTCGACGGGATGGACTCGCTGCTCTCCATCGTGCAGATGCCGGCCGGCGTACCGGTGGCTACCGTCGCGATCGGCAACGCCCGGAACGCGGGGCTGCTGGCCGTGCGGATGCTCGCCGCTGGTGACGAGCGGCTGACGCAGCGCATGCTTGAATTCCAGGAGTCCCTGCGGGACGCGGCGCACGCCAAGGGTGCGGTCGTGCGCGACGCCCTGGCTCCCTGAGCTTGTCGTCCTCGTTCGCTGAGCTTGTCGGTCCTCGTTCCCTGAGCTTGTCGTCCTCGTTCCCTGAGCTTGTCGAAGGGTTACGGCCTGGGCTGTGGTCGCCGCCCTGTGGTCGGGGGCGGCGGATGGGATCGGGGCCGTTACCCTTCGACGGACGCTCGCTCGTCCCTCGCGAGCTGCTCAGGGACCACCCTTCGACGGATGGGCTGCTCGCTGCGCTCGCCGGCCCTGCTCAGGGACCGCCCTTCGACGGACGTTCCTCGCGCAGAGCGCTCGTCACTGCTCAGGGACCGCCCTTCGACGGACGGGCTCAGCGCAACGACTCCAGCGTCGTGGTGTCGCCCGACGCGATGGCTCCGAAGAGGTCGGCGCTGGCGTCCTCGGCCCACAGGACCGCTGAGCCGGCGTCGGTGGAGGCGTCGGCGTTCGCCACCGGGACCGTGAGGCTGAGGCCCGAGCCCGTCATCACGCCCACGAAGGCGCGCCCGACCTGCGCCATCTCCACCAACCCGGTGTCCTCACCCCGCGCGAGCGAGTCGGAGGCGGCCATGTTGAGGCGCCAGTAGGTGACGGGGTTGAGGATGCTGAGCGGGGTGGCCGTCTTCCTGACCACAGATGCGATCACCTCGCGCTGCCTGGCGACGCGGCCGAGATCCCCGTCGGGGTCGGACTTCCGCATCCGGGCGTAGCCGAGCGCGGTGACGCCGTCGACGGTCTGGCAGCCCTCGGCCAGCGTCAGGTGTGAGTCGCGGTCGTCGATGTCGAACGTCGGGCACACCTCAATGCCGCCGACTGCGTCGACGACGTTGACCAGCCCGAGCATCCCGATCTCCAGGTAGCCGTCGATACGGACGCCGGTGTTGCTCTCGATGGTCTCCACCAGCAGCGGTGCGCCACCGAAGGCATAGGCCGCGTTGAGCTTGTTGCTGCCATACCCAGGGATCGACACGTAGGAGTCTCGCGGGAGGCTGAGCAGGACGGCTGGGCCCTCTGACGGGGTGTGCACGAGCATCATCGTGTCCGTGCGCCGACCCTCAGCCGACCCCGTACCGAGGCGGTTGCGTTCTTCCGCGGTCAGGTCATCACGGCCGTCCGAACCGACGAGCAACACCGTGGAGCCCGGCTGGTCGCCGGGGCGGTCCCCGGTGGGGGCGGCCTCGACCCGCGTGGCGGCGATCCACGCGTACAGGGGTGTCCCGATGAGGAACACCAGCCAGAGGGCGAGGAGAGTGAGGACGAATCGGCGCATCGGGTGGCGCCGTCGACGCCTGCCGCGAGCTGGCGGGGCAGGTGGAGGGGTGGGGGGTGTGGGTGCCGCCGACCCGCGACGCCTGCCCTGGGGCGGCGGGCTGCCGGGACGTGTGTCGTGTGCCGGGTACTCGCCCTGGGAGCGAAGCCGCTCCGCCTCGTCAGGGCGCAGCACCGCGGTCTCGTCAGGCTGGTCCTGCCGATAGAGCCACTCCAGGTCATCGTCACGTTTGGGCACATGTCCTCCTCGTCGGGAGCCAGCGTACCCGCGGCCAACCCGACCGCCGACGGCGTGGCGTGCCCGGAGCTCAGGGGGGCTGGGGCGAGACTGGTACCGCAATTTTCCCTCCCAGGAGCCCTGACTGTGCCTTCCCCCACCCCCTCCGCCCAGCAGCTACACAAGCGGCGAGCCTTCGGCTTCGTGCTGATGTCGGCGCTGTTGCCCGGATCGGTGCAGAGCTTCGCGGGCAACCGCGGCGTGGGCCGGCTGGCCGGCCGGGTCTACGGCGCGGCAGCGGCGCTGGTGGTCCTCGTCGGGCTCGGCCTCTGGCTGGTTCGGGGATTCACCGTCGGCCTGCTCCTCACGCCCTCGGTCACGTTCGCCCTGAGGATCGCGCTGTGGGCACTCTTCGTGGGCTGGCTGCTGCTGTTGATGGACTCCTGGCGGTTGGCCCGGCCGTTGACCATGCCCAGACGGCCCCGGCTCTGGCTTACGATCACCACGATCCTCTTGGTGCTGGCGGTGGGCGCGTTCAGTTCCGCTGTCGCGAACGCGCTGGTTGCAGTCGAGAACCTCGGCACGGTCCTTCCCGGCGGGGGGGAGAGGGATCAGAAGGCCGGCCGCTATAACGTGCTCCTGCTCGGCGCTGACTCGGCCGAACATCGGGAGGGACTGCGCCCGGATTCGATCAACGTCGCGTCGATCGACGCCCGAACCGGTCGCACAGTCCTGTTCGGGCTGCCGCGAAACCTGGAACGTGTGAGGTTCCCGAAGGACTCCCCGCTCAGGGACCTGTACCCCGAGGGCTACGTCTGCGACGGCGGTGCCTGCATGCTCAACGGCATCTACACGCTGGGGCAGGACCAGGGCGACCTCTACGACGCGCGCGATCCCGGGCTGGCCGCGCTCAAGGAGGCGATCGAGGAGACGCTCGGGATCGAGCTCAACTACTACGCGATGGTCGACATGGCCGGCTTCACCGAGCTGATCGACGCCATGGGCGGGATCAGGCTCGACATCGGCAAGCCGGTCCCCATCGGAGGGGTGAGCACACGGATCTCCGGCTACATCGAACCCGGTGAGAACCGACTCCTCGACGGGTACCACGCGCTGTGGTTCGCGCGATCCCGGGCGGAGTCGAGCGACTACGAGCGGATGGTGCGCCAGAAGTGCGTCATGGCGGCCATGGTCAATCAGTTGAACCCCACCACAGTGGCGATGAAGTTCGTCGAGCTCTCCGAGGCAGGGGCGAACCTCGTGCGCACCGACGTCGGGACCGGGCACGTGATGGAGTTGGCTGAGCTCGCCCTGAAGGCGAAGGATCTGAAGCTGGCCTCGGTGAACTTCACGCCCCCGCTCATCGTGGCCGCAGACCCGGACTTCGACCTGATCCGCTCGACCGTCGCGGCCAAGATCGCCGAGTCCGAGCGGCTGGATGACAGGCGATCCGCTCCGTCGGCGTCCGCTTCCCCGGCGACCGTCCCCACGACGTCGACCGTCGCCGCTTCCGAGCGCCCGGCAGCGACCGCCTCCTCGGCCGTGAGCCAGAGCGACGCTCCGGCGGCCGCCCAGCCGTCGGCCAGCGGCGAGCCCTTCACCGAGACCGCCGATCTCGCCGAGGTCTGCAGCGCCGGATGAGCGGGGAAGAGCGCTCCGCGGATAAGGTGCGCACCATGAATCCTGGTGTCAGCGTCGTCATGCCGGTCCGCAACGAGGAGCGCCACCTCCGGGCCGCCGTGCGCCGGGTGCTCGACCAGGGGTATCCGGGGGAGCTGGAGATCCTCGTCGCGGTGGCACCGAGCGACGATCGCACCCGGGACATCGCGGACGAGCTGGCGGCCGCGGACCGGCGGGTCGTGGTGCTGGACAACCCCAGCGGGTACACCCCGGCCGGGCTCAACATCGCAGTCGCCGCCTCCTGCCACGACATCGTCGTGCGTGTCGACGGCCACGGCGAGCTCAGCGAGGACTACATCGCCACGGCCGTGCGGCTCCTCGAACGGACGGGGGCCGCCAACGTCGGCGGCCTCATGGACGCGCAGGGGACCAGCCCGTTGTCGGAGGCGATCGCGGCGGCGTACAACTCGAAGCTCGGTCTCGGCGGGGGTGGTTTCCACCTCGCCGACACCCCGGCCGGCCCCGCCGACACAGTCTTCCTGGGCGTCTTCCGCAAGGCCGTGCTCATGGAGATCGGTGGGTTCGACGAGAGTCTGCACCGCGCGCAGGACTGGGAACTCAACTACCGGCTCCGTCAGGCGGGTCACCTCGTCTACTTCTCACCTGACCTGCGCGTGGTCTACCGCCCGCGCGACAGCTTCCGCGCCCTTGCGAAGCAGTTCTTCACCACCGGCCAGTGGCGGCGCGAGGTGGTCTCGCGGCACCCCGACACGCTCTCCCTGCGGTATCTGGCGCCCCCGCTCACGGTCCTGGGTATCGGCACCGGAGTCACCGGTGGGGTGCTGGGCCTGCTGCTGCGCAGCCGGCTCCTCACTTCACTCTTCGTGGCACCGCTGGTCTACCTGGCCTTTCTCGGCGCCGCCACCACCGTCATTCCGGGGCTGCGCGCTGCCGCGAGGCTGCGTCTGCCCTTCGTTCTCGCGGTCATGCACGTGGCGTGGGGGGCGGGCTTCATCCGAGGGTTGCCCCGCGACGCCTGATTGCCCCGGGCTCCCACGGCCAGCGCGGTTCCTTGCCACACTGGGGATAGCCGCACGAGCGGCCACCAACGCAGGAGGCACAACATGAGCGAACCCAGAGTCGACCCCGCAGATCAGGGCCAGGAGGGTGACGAGGAGCGCATCCACGCGCAGGAAGCCGCAGAAGGCCCCCGCAAGGACCGCAAGGTGGCGCCCGACGTCCGGGAACACTCCCAGGAGCCCGCTGAGGGCGAGGACCCCGCCGACCCCGTCGAGTGAGGCGTTATAGCCGGGCCTTCTCGGCCTCGGCGAGCCGGGCCAGCCCTTCGTCGTCGTAGCCCACCGCGATGACGGTCGACCCGGTCCCCATCGCGGGGGCCACGAGCGCGTCGGCGACCGTGGACCACGCGGCGGGCGGATCGGCGAGGAGAAGCCTGTCGTCGCGCGGTTCAACACGCGGCGCCAGCTGGCCCGCCCACCCCGTCGCGGTGCCGAGCGGGGACACGTCGTGCACGTCGGGCTGCGCGAACACCTCGCGGTAGTCGAGAGCCCCCGCCGGTGGGGTGGGGAACCCTATCCCAAGGGGATGGAGCGAGCAGGCGACGGTGTCCGGCGCGCGACGCGCGTCGCCCGGCCCGACGACCAGCAGATCGGCTCCGCTGACCCCGGGGTGGACGGGGCAACCCCGCTGCCAGGCTGCAGCGATCCACACGAGCGTGACCCAGTGTCCCGGGTTGGACTCGGCCAGGGCGACGTCGATGGGGTCGCCGTCCTCGTGCCCCAGATCGGCGATGAGGTTGGCGGTCTTGTCCACCCAGTTGGCGAATGTGACAGCCGACAGTTCGATCCGGGAGCCGTCTGCCGCGTCGTAGTAGGTGAGGAAGGGCTGTGCGCCGTGGCTGGCGAGGCGTCGCTGTAGTTCGCTGATCACGCGCACGATCCTAACTGCGGAGCCGGAGGAGCCGTCCGTTCGGTAGCGTTCGGGTCATGCGTTACGTCGTCATCATGGCCGGGGGGTCGGGCACGCGGTTGTGGCCCCTGTCGCGGCAGGGCCGCCCCAAGCAGTTGCTCGGGTTGTTCGAGGGGAAGTCCCTGCTCCGGTTGGCGTTCGAGCGCCTCGACGGGCTCGTTCCGCCCGATCGGATCCTCGTGTGTACCGGGCGTGCCTACGCCGACGACGTGGCCGACCAGCTGCCGGAACTGTCACCGGTGAACATCCTCGGCGAGCCCGAGGGACGCGATTCCCTCAACGCGGTGGCCTGGTCCGCGGCCGTCGTCGCCGATCGGGACCCCGACGCGGTGGTGGCGATGGTGACCGCCGATCAGGTCATCAGCCCGGTCGACGAGTTCCAGCGGAGCCTGACGCTCGCCTTCGAGGTCGCGGAGCAGCGGCCCTCAGCGCTCGTGACGCTCGGGGTGGTGCCCACCAGCGCGCACACCGGCTACGGGTACCTGCACCGCGCGGAGCTGCTCACCGGCTTCGACGGGGTCTACCACGTGGCCGAGTTCAAGGAGAAGCCGGAGCGGGACGTGGCCCAGCGCTACCTGGACAGCGGCGAGTACTGGTGGAACGCAGGGATGTTCGTCTGGCGGGCCGCCACGCTCCTCGGACAGTTGGACCAGCTCCTGCCGGCCACGGCGCAGACGGTGCGCGAGATCGTCGCGCGCCCGGATCGACTAGACGAGCTGTTCCCCACTTTGCAGAAAATCTCTGTCGACTACGCCGTCATGGAGCCCGTCTCGCAGGGCCGCACCGACGCGGAAGTGGTCAGCGTGGGGCTGGCGATCGACTGGCGCGATGTCGGCGGGTTCGTCTCCCTGGCTGAGCTGCTGTCCCGCGACGCGGGCGGCAACGCGGTGGACGGGCGGACGGTCAGCCTCGATTCGCGAGGCTGCGTTGTGGTCAATGCCGTCGGCCCCGACCATGTCGTGGCGACTCTCGGGTTGACCGACTGCCTCGTCGTGGCAACGCCGCACGCGACGATGGTCGCGAACCTGGACGACGCCGAGCGCGTGCGCCAACTCGTCGATCTGGTTCGCACGGAGGCGGGTCCAGAGTTCGCCTGAGCTGGCTTCCCTCCGCAGGGAATCGTTGAGCAAATGAGATGGGTCAACGCAGCGACACGCCGGGATAACGATGTTTCGCTTCCGCGACCCATCTCACTTGCTCAACTCTCAACCGCGCCGGCAGCGCAGAGATCAGGGAGCGTCGGGTAGCAGGTCGGTCACCGCGTCGACCACCTTGGCCGCGACGGGGCGGTCGTCGCCGCCGCTGGCCCAGACGGGGTCCTGGGGCAGGGGGCCCATGGGGTCCGCCTCTTGGGGGCTTCCGGAACGGGCGGCCAGGGAGCGCCGAAGCGCCTCCTCGAGGGTGACCAGCCGGTGGCCGGGGGGAAGCAGCGCCTCGCGGAAGTCGTTGTCGGCCGAGACCATGTCGTGTTGCAGACTTTCCACCAGCGCCTCGACGGTCGGCCTGGGCACGTCGGTGAGGCTGCCGACCAACGTGCCGACGAGCGCCGTCGGCAGCAGCGGCACGTCCACCTGGGGGCGCTCGAGGCCTGCCTCGGACGTGTAGGCGTCCAGCAGTTGGGCGTAGCGCAACTGGTCCGGGCCGCCGACGTCGAAGTGACGCGACTGGCCCTCGTAGTCGAGCGCTCCGACCAGCGCCTCGAGGACATCCACCACGGCGATGGGCTGCACCATCGAGTCCATCCACGTCGGGATGGTGTGCACGGGCATCCGCTCGCTGACCTGCCGGATGATCTCGAAGGAGGTGGAGCCGCTGCCCAGGATGACGGCGGCGCGCAACGCGACGACGGTGGCGGGGCTATCGATCAGGATCCGCTCGACCTCACGGCGGGAGCGGATGTGCTCGGAGAGTTCGTCGTCGTCGACGGGTGGCACGATTCCGGAGAGATAAACGACGCGCTGTACGCCCCTGGCGCGGACGGCGTCGGCCACATTGGTGGCAGCCTGGCGGTCGGTCTCCTCGAAGTCGTCCTTGCCCATGCCGTGAATGAGGTAGTAGACGGCGTCCACCCCTTCGCAGGCTGCCAGGACCTGGTCGGCGTCCAGGACGTCCATGACGACCGTGTCGACCCGATCGCCCCACCACGGCTGCTCCCGGTCGGGGCTGCTCGCCGTCGTTCGCACGGTGTGTCCACGCTCCACCAGCAGCGGTACCAGCCTGCTACCGACGTAGCCCGTCGCCCCCGTCACCAGAATCTTCACGTCGTCCGCCCTCCGCAGCTTGTGTGATGCCTGGAACGCTACTGTAGGCGTCCACCGGAGCCCGGTGAACCCGTCAATCCGCGGGTCTCCCCGCACGAGGTTCGGGCGAGGAGTCGGTGCGCGGCGCTGACCGACTTTCGGATTCCGCTTGACCGATCAAAATCACTCGTGTGTAATTCGGTGCAAAGGAGAGGAGGGCGCATGGACGAGATGTTCGACTTGTTGGACGATGACGGCGCTTTCGCGTGGCAGGCCGAGGCCCTGTGCGCCCAGACCGATCCTGAGGCGTTCTTCCCCGAAAAAGGGGGATCGACCCGCGAAGCAAAGCGGGTCTGCCTGAGCTGCACGGTACGCACCGAATGCCTTGAGTACGCGCTGGCCCACGACGAGCGCTTCGGCATCTGGGGCGGGCTCTCCGAGCGTGAGCGGCGCAAGCTCAAGCGCGCTGCGGTGTAGCCTCCACGTGTGACCGAGGAACCGCAGCGCGGGCCCATCGATGACCTCTGGTCCTGGATCGACCAGGACGAACCGTCTCCCGACGCGCCCGAGATACCACCGTCCGACGTCGTCGCTGTGATGGTGGTGCACAACGCCGGCGAATGGCTGCCCCGCCAACTTCTCTCGCTCGCTGGACTCGACCCCCGCCCCGGCCGACTCGTGGCCGTCGACACGGGCTCCACTGATGGCTCGCGGGAGCTGCTGGAGCGGGCCCGCGCCGAGGGGGTGCTCGACGATGTGCTGATCGCCGACCGCGAGGCCACGTTCGGCGAGGCGGTCGAGGCCGCACTGGCCGACAGCGAGCCAGCCTGGATCTGGTTGCTCCACGACGACTCCGCCCCCCGTCGCGACACGCTCGCCCGCCTGCTGGACGGAGCCCGACGCGCCGACGTCGTGGTCCCGAAACTCCTTGAACCGAGACGGCGAAACTATCCGGAAACCATCTCCGAGATCGGCCAGGCCATCACCCCGGGAGGACGTCGCGTGCCGCTGGTCGAGGAGGGCGAGATCGATCAGCAGCAAACCGAACCGCGAGACGTCCTCGGCGCGTCCACCGCCGGCCTGCTGGTGAGGGGAGAGGCGTGGCGCGAAGTCGGTGGCCTCGCCCCTGAGGTGGGCCGACATCGAGACGGGGTCGATTTCTGCTGGCGCGTCAACGCAGTCGGCTTCCGGGTGCTGAGTTGGCCCGCAGCCGCATTGACCCACCGTCGCGCTGGACGAACCGGCGAGCGTCCGCAGGATCGGCACCCCCACGAGGTGGACCGGCTGGCGGCACTGCGCGTGGCCGGTTCCAGGGGTGCGTCGGGACCCGCGCTGGCCCTGGGCTCCTGGGCGCGAGCGGCGGGGTTTCTACTCGGCAAGTCGCCGTCCCATGCCGCGGCTGAGCTGCGCGCCTGGCGCCGGTACCGGCGCAGCGGTGACATCACCGCGGCGCTGGCATCGCGGATGCCGCCCGAGGACCTCACCCCCGACGACCTGCTGCCGAGCCGGTTCTGGACGGTGCGCGACGCCGTCGACCGCTTCGGCGCTGGTCTGGCGGACCGCTACCGGGACCTCACCGATCGCGAGGCGGACACGTCGATCGACGAGCTGACCGGCGACGACTTCGCGGGGCACCTGCGCCGCCGACGGGTCTCCCCGGTCGCCATCCTCGTCGTTGTGCTTCTGCTGGCGGGCGCGCTTGCCGGGCGCGGTCTGCTGGGATTCGGCGAGGTGGCCGGAGGAGGACTTCTGCCCGCACCTGACTCGTGGGGCGGTGCCTGGCAGGCGTACCTGAGCGGGGACGCCCCCTGGCTTCTCCTCACCGCGGCCGCGCCCCTGACCACGCTCGGCAATCCGGGATGGTTCAGCGTCCTCGCCCTGCTGCTGGCCCCGCTCCTTGCCGGCGGCTCTGCGCTGTCACTGCTGCGCCGGTTGGACGTGGATGCGACCGCCGCTGCGGCGGTGGCGGCCGCATGGGCGGGTGCCACCATCGTGCTGGGGCTGGTCACTGCAGGCGACGTGTCGGGAATGATCCTGGCCGTGGCCGGGCCACTGCTGGCGCGCTCACTGATCTCGGTGGCCCGGGACCGCTCCGCAGGGGCCGAACGGCTGAGGGCACCCGCCGGCGCGGCCTTCTGGTTGATCGTTTGCACCGCGTTCTGGCCGGCGGCCCTGATGCTGGCCACCCTTCTGGGTGCGTTCTGGGCGGTGCGTGACCGGCACAACCGGGTGCTGTCCGCCGCCGTGGCGATCCTCCCGCCCTGGCTCTTCCTCGGCCCCTGGCTGCCCCGGCTGATCGCCGATCCCGGCCGGTGGCTGACCGGCGCCGATCCGCTCGCGTGGCCCGACTATCCGCCGGCCTCCTACGCCGTGGCGCTCGGCCGTATCCTCCCGTCGGGGCTGCCTGTGTGGGCCAACGCGCTCTTCTTCGTGACGCTCGGGTTACTCGCGGCCGCGGGGTTGGCCCGTCTCGGCCGGGACAGGTGGCTGACCGCGGTACTCGCGATCGCGGTCCCGCTCCTGGTGGGCACGCTGCTGTCCCGGTTCGTCGTCCCGATCGGCCCCGGCGCCGCTCGCCCGTTGCTGTCGCCCTGGGCGCTGCTGGTCGTGGCAGCGCTGTTGGCCCCCGTCGTCGCGGCGGTGCGGGGAGGCGCGGGACGACGCCTCGTCGCGGCCCTCGCTGCGGCGTCGCTGGTGGCGGTGAGCGTCTGGGCTGTGTGGGGGTTCTCCGGTCCGGTGCAGCGCAGCGCCTCCTCCTTGCCGGGGTACGTGCGCGACGTCGTCGGGTCGGCACGCGACACCCGCGTGCTGCTGATCGAGCTGGGCGATGACGACGAGGTGTCCTGGAACGTGGTGGACCAGCGGCAGCCGCAGTGGGGCTCGGGCGAGCGGCACCCCGCGGGGCCGTTCGCCGACGACCTCTACGTCGTCGCCCAGTCCATCGTCAGTGGGAGCGTGCCGGACACCCTGGCCGACGATCTTCGGCGGCTGGGGGTGTCGCACCTCTGGCTGAGCGGCTTCGGGCCCGACCAGCGTGCCGCTCTCGACAACGCCGGCGGCATCACCAGCGCGGCCGCGGACGAGCGCAGCGTCGTGTACACGGTGGTCGGGCTGGTCTCGCGCGCGTACGTCGTCGACGGCGCAGACCGTGAGCCGGTACTGGCCGACGTCGTCGGTCCGGGAGCCGAGGGGCGCCTGCTGGAGGTGGCCGAACCGGGCGATGCCCGCTGGGTGGCCCGCCTCGACGGAACGAGCCTCGACGCGGTGGAGGGGGCCGAGCGCCTGACCTTCGAGCTGGGGGAGAGATCCGGCGAACTGGAGTTGGTCCCGGAACCGCGCTGGGGTCGGTTCACGTGGCATGTGGCGGTGCTGGTAGCGCTGGCCCTACTGGCGTCGCCGTCCATGGGTAGCTCGACGGCTGCGCGACGGGGGTACTGATGATCCGCCGAACCGCGCTGTCCCTCGCCGCCCTGCTCGCCGTCGTTGCGGTGGCCGCCCTGCTCGCGCTGCTGTCACCGGCCCGGCAGACCCCGCCCGTGGCCGTCGACCTGCCACAGACGTCGCGGGTGGTGTGCCTCGTCGCCGGCAGGGTGCTGGTTCGCGACGTCGCAAACGTGGAAGTCCGGGGCCTGTCGGGAAACGCGGAATCAGCTGAGGGCGGCGAGCTGACCATCGACGAACCGGTCGTGCTCCGCGCCGAGCGGCGCCTGGCCGCGGGTGTGCTCGTGGAGCAGGAGCAGCGCTCCTACGCGCCCTGCCAACCGGCCGTCACCTCGGGGATGGTCGTGGTGGCTGACCCGGCCTCAACCGAGCTGATCCTGGCCAACGCGGACGGCAACGAAGCGACGGTGGATCTCACCCTCCTCGGCGCCGACGGCGAGGTGGTCGCGGTCGGGGCCCGAGGCATCGCGCTGGCGCCGGGGAGCACGCGACGGGTCGCGCTGTCCGTCCTCGCTCCCGACGGCCCTGTCGGGGTCGCCTTCCGCGCCAGTCAGGGTCGCGTGGCTCTGATCGGCGCGGCCGTCGAAGGTCGGCCGACCCGGTTCACCCCACCGTCCGATCCGTCCACCGAGCACGTCGTGGGTGGCATTCCCGCCGGGGCGACGGCGGTGCAGCTCCTGGTGAGTAATCCGCACGAGAACAGAGTCGAGGTGTCGGTCGAAGCCCTCGGCGCCAGCGCCTCGTTCGAGCCGGCGTCGGCCACGGGGATCTCCGTTGCACCCAGGTCGACGATGGCGATCGATCTCGGCGACGCGCTCGCCGGGGAAGCGGCGGCGCTGCAGATCGCTGCGGACCAGGCCGTCGGGGTGTCCGTCGTGGCGGGGGTCGGCGCCGGGTCTCCGGCCACTCTGACCGGCGGGGTCGCGTCGAGCGAACTCAGCCTCAACGCGCCCGGCGGCAGTGCCCTCGTGGTCAGCAATCCCGGCGACGGCGAGGCCACCGTCGACGTCTCCGTGGGTGGCGCGGATCAGCAGCTCACCGTTGACGCGGGGCTCACCGTCGCGGTGCCGCTGCCGGAGGGCGGTCAGCTGGAGGTCGACCTCTCGGCCGACAGCCCTGTCGTGGCAGCCGCCGTCTCGGCCACGGAGGCGGGCACGGTCGTGGTGCCGGCCGCGGACTCGGTGGATGCGGCGGTCCGAGGGGTGCCTGCGCGCCTCGACCCGACGCTGCGCTGAGCACCCGCCTCCCCTCACGCAGGCGGAAACGCCAACGCGCAGAAGGAAACGCCAACGCGCAGAAGGAAACGCCAACGCGCAAAGGGGAACGCCAACGCGCAAAGGGGAACGCCAACGCGCAGGAGGAAACGCCAACCGACCGCGCACAACGCCAACCGATATCCCGCCGCGCCCGCGAGCCTCAGGGACGCCCCTGAGATATCACGGGCATCGCTGAGTCTCGTCGGCGTTCCGGGCTGCCGATTGGCGTTCCAGCCAACCGTTGGCGTTCGCGCCTCCCCGTTGGCGTTTCCAGCCAACCGTTGGCGTTAGCGCCTCTGCATTGGCGTTCAGCCCCGCTGGTTGGCGTTTCGTGATCCGTGTTGGCGTTCGGGTCGGACGGTTGGCGAATCCTCGGCCTTGGGCGTGCCGGGGACTCAGTCTCGACCCTCGACCACCGATCGGCACCGGATCAGAAGTCGTCCCAGTCCGGGTCCTCGCCCACCAACTCGTCGATGCTGCGGCCGGTCAGCGTGCTCAGCTGCTCCACGATGGTGCGGTGCACGAGACGGCGCAGTTCGCCTCGGGAGGACGCCCGGTGTTCCAGCGGACGCTGATAGATCACGATCTGCGCCCGACGGCCGCGGCTCGGTTCCAGCGCGGCCGACAGAGGCACGCGGTCGCCCGACCACGTCAGGTTGAGCTGCGGCACGTCCTCCACGCCGACGACGATGCCGTTGAGGGCACCCGGAGCGATCGAGGCGATATCGGCCATGGCCGAGGTCACGCAGTCGTTGAAGAAGTCGACCCGACCCGGACGGAAGAGGGGCACGGGGCGCCCGAGAAGCGGATTGGGGGCGGCGAGCGGGCCTCGGATCCCGCGCCCATGTCGATCTCGTCTGCGTGGCATGCGGCCACAATACGCCCGATTCGGCTACCTTCGGTGGGTGCGTAGCTGTACCCGAACCGCCTGTGGCGCCCCCGCGATCGCGACGTTGACATACGTCTATGCGGACTCGACTGCGGTCCTGGGTCCGCTCGCGCAGAGCCCCGAGCCCGGCACCTACGACCTGTGCGCGAGGCACGCTGAACGTACCAGCGCCCCACAGGGCTGGGACGTGATCCGCCTCCCGCTGGACGGGCACGAACCGGAACCGACGGCCCCCTCCGACGACCTGATGGCCCTTGCCGAGGCTGTGCGGGCCATCGGGCTCCGCCACGACGAACCCGCCCCCGAGCCCGTTCCGGCGCCGCCTGTCGAGGGACGAGGCGGCCACCTTCGGCTCGTCTCGGCCGAGTGAGCGCGACCAGGCTCCGACGCGCGGCCGGACGGCTAGGCTGAGCCGGTGCTCGATCCGAAGATCTTCAAGGCCAACGACATCAGGGGCATCGTCGTCGGACCTGACGCGCAGTGGGATGCCCACGGCGCACGGCAGCTCGGAGCCGCCTACGCCCAATTGCTGACACCTGAGGAGTTCGTCCTGGGGCGCGACATGCGGGTCTTGGGGGAGGAGCTGGCCGAGGCGTTCGCCGACGGCGCCCGCCGTGCCGGCGCGTCGGTCGTCGACATCGGGCTGAGTTCGACCGATCAGCTGTGGTTCGCCTCCGGCTGGCTCGGGATCCCCGGGGTGCAACTGACCGCGAGCCACAACCCGGCCGAGTACAACGGCATCAAGTTCTGCCTCGCGGACGCGCGGCCCGTCCCCGCGGACTTCCTCACGCGCCTGCGGCACGCGGCTTCTGAGGTGCAGGTGGGCGGCGACGTGACCGGAGGCTACCGGGAGCTTGATGCGTTGGGCCCCTACGCCGACAAGCTGACCGAGCTCGTCCCGCGTCGCGGAGGCCGGGAGCTCATCGTCGTCGTCGACGCCGGCAACGGGATGGCGGGCCACACCGCACAGCGGGCGTTGTCGGGGAGGTCGGTCGAGATCGTCGGCCTCTACCTCGAGCTCGACGGCTCGTTCCCGAACCACCCTGCCAACCCGCTCGAGCCGGAGAACCTCGAGGATGCCCAGCGCGCGGTGATCGAGCACCGGGCCGATCTTGGGCTGGTCTTCGACGGCGACGCCGACCGCTGCTTCATCATCGACGAGCGCGGCCAGGTGGTCGACCCCTCGGTCATCACCGCGATGATCGCCGTGGCGGAGCTGGACAAGTATCCGGGCTCAACGATCGTGACCAACACCATCACCTCCTGGAGCGTTGCGCAGGCCGTGGCGGAGCGAGGGGGTGAGATCGCCAGCTCGAAGGTCGGCCACACCTACGTCAAGGCGCTCATGGCCGAGACCGGTGCCGTCTTCGGCGGTGAGCATTCGGCCCACTACTACTTCCGCGACTTCTGGTCGGCCGACACCGGCATGCTGGCCGCCCTCCACGTCATCGAGATGGTGCGGGAGGCGTCGGTTCCGCTCTCGGAGCTCGCCGCTGTCTACGACGGCTACGTCCGGTCGGGTGAACTGAACTCCACCGTCGACGACGCGACGGCGGTGATGGAGTCTGTGGCGGACGTCTTCTCCGGTCGCGGCGAGGTGGACTGGGTCGATGGCCTGACCGTCCGCAACCTCGATGAGCAGTGGTGGCTCAACGTGCGGCCGAGCAATACCGAACCCCTCCTGCGGCTCAACGTCGAGGCGCGCGACGTCGTGACGATGGAGCGGCTGCGTGATGAGGTTCTCGACCTCGTGCGGCAGGGCTAGAGTTGCTGGAAAAGGAGAGCCCATGGACGACACGATGCAGCTGACCCCCGAGTTCCTCGCGATCGCGGCGTGCCCCGCGTGCCACGCGAAGTTCGCCGTCGACTACGACGCGAAGGAACTGGTCTGCACCAACGAAGCTTGCGGACTGGCCTACCCGGTCCGGGACAACATCCCGGTGCTCCTCATCGACCAGGCGCGATCTACCCAGTGACCATGCGAATCTTCGACGACGCCCGTCTCGAGGATGCGGGTCTGGAGACGCATCAGGGACTCAGGCACCTGGCCCAGACGGGAGCCCGGATCCGGCGCGCCGCGCTCACCGAGCCTCTCGGGCATCTCGAGCAGGCCGACCGCCCCCGCGGCATCCTCGCGCTCGGCTCAGAGGCACGCCTGGTGCGGGCCGTGCTCGAGGCCACCTGCCCCGTTCCGTTCATGGCGTGGCCGGGCCCGGGCCTGCCGGCCTGGGTGGGGCCGCTCGACCTCACGATCGTGCTCGGGGGCTACGACACTCCCGAATGGGTGCTGCAGTGCGCCGCGGAGGCGGCCCGGCGGGGCGCGACCCTGGTCGTCGCCGCCCCCGACGACTCGACCCTCGCGTCGGTCACGGCGTCGTCGTCGACGACCCTGGTGCCGAGCGCCGAACCCGACCCGATGGCGGCAGCGGTGGCCGTGCTGGCGATCCTCGGCGAGATCGGGTTGGGCCCGCAGGTCCGTCCGGAGCACGTCGCTGATGCGGCGGACCTCGTCGCCGAGGCCTGCGCACCGGGACGGGATCTGTCGGAGAACCCCGGCAAGGAACTGGCGTTGTGCCTGGCCGACTGCCTTCCCCTCATCTGGGGCGGCACCGTGCTCGCCGCACGTGCCTCCCGCAGGATTGCCGAGGCCATCCGTCGCGCCAGCGGTCGCCCGGCCCTTGCGGCGGATGCCGCCGAACTCGACACCCTGCTCAGCTCCGCCCACCGGCGAGACCCGTTCGCCGACCCGTTCGACGGCGGCGACGAGGACTCGCCGTGCCTCGTGCTGCTCGACGACGACAAGCTGCCGGACCGGCTGCGGGGCACCGCCCGCCGGCTGGCCGACCGAGCCGAGTCCGTCGGGGCCCGCATCACCCGCATTTCTTCGGGCGAGGCGGACCTGGGGGCCACCGACGTGGAGCGCTACGTCACCCTGCTGCAGCGCGGGCTCTACGGAGCCGCCTACCTGGAGATCGGCCTGACGGAGCCGTGACCCCTGGGGCGTGACCACGCGTACCTTGAGCGTGATCGGCGATGCCGGTGTGCCTGCATGGGGTCGCGTAGCAGCGGGGAATCGGTGGATCGAGGCTAAGCTCAGGCCATGCGCAAGGTCTTCGTCCTCAACGGCCCCAACCTCGGTCGCCTCGGCACCCGGCAGACGGATGTCTACGGCGCGGTCACCTACAGCGACCTCGCAGCGCACCTTGTCGAGACGGGCGAGGGGATGGGGCTGGACGTCGAGGTCCGGCAGACCGAGCACGAGGGCGAGATGATCACGTGGCTGCACGAAGCCGCGGACGCCCAGGCCGCCGTCGTCCTCAACGCCGGCGCCTGGACGCACTACTCCTACGCGATCGCCGACGCCGCGGCGCTCGTGCCCTTCTACGTCGAGGTCCACATCTCCAACGTCCACGCGCGGGAGGAGTTCCGCCGCCACAGCGTGTTGTCGGCCAACGCCAGCGGCATCATCGTCGGCTGTGGTGTGGGCGGATACGACCTGGCGCTCGCGCACGTGGTGGCCAGCGCCTGACCGGGTAGGGTTGGCCCGTGGATTACCGCGTAGCTGACATCACCCTGACCGACTTCGGGCGCAGAGAAATCACCCTCGCCGAGCACGAGATGCCCGGCCTCATGGCCATGCGGGAGCGCTTCGGCGATTCGCAGCCGTTGAAGGGGGCGCGCATCGCGGGGTCCCTCCACATGACGGTCCAGACGGCGGTGCTGATCGAGACGCTCGTGGCGCTCGGGGCAGAGGTCCGCTGGGCGTCGTGCAACATCTTCTCGACCCAGGACCACGCCGCGGCCGCCATCGCCGCGGCCGGTATCCCTGTCTTCGCGTGGAAGGGCGAGACGCTGGAGGAGTACTGGTGGTGCACCCGCCAGATCCTGGACTGGCCCGACGGCGGGCAGCCCAACATGATCCTCGACGACGGCGGCGACGCGACGCTGCTGGTCCACCAGGGGGTGGCGGCCCAGCGTGCGGGCGAGGTGCCCGCCGACACCGACGACGATTCCCACGAGTTCCGCGTAGTCAAGCAGACCCTGCGCGATGCCCATGGCGTCGTGGACTGGGAGGCGCTCGCGGCCGCGGTCCGCGGCGTGACCGAGGAGACCACCACCGGTGTCCACCGTCTCTACGAGATGGAGCGGGACCAGACGCTGCTCTTCCCGGCGATCAACGTCAACGACTCGGTGACGAAGTCGAAGTTCGACAACAAGTACGGCTGCCGCCACTCGCTCATCGACGGAATCAACCGCGCCACCGACGTGCTGATCGGCGGCAAGGTTGCCGTGGTGTGCGGCTACGGCGACGTCGGCAAGGGCTGCGCGGAGTCGCTCCGCGGCCAGGGTGCGCGCGTCATCGTCACCGAGGTGGACCCGATCTGCGCGCTTCAGGCGGCCATGGACGGCTACCAGGTGGCGGCGCTCGACAGCGTCGTGGAGAGCGCGGACATCTTCGTGACCGCCACAGGGTGCCGCGATGTGATCACCGCCGACCAGATGGCCCGGATGAAGCACCAGGCCATCGTCGGCAACATCGGCCACTTCGACAACGAGATCGACATGGCGGGGCTCGAGCGGCGCGCCGATGTCGACAAGGTCGAGGTCAAGCCGCAGGTGCACGAGTGGCGCTTCGCCGACGGTCACTCGGTGCTGGTGCTGAGCGAGGGCAGGCTGCTGAACCTCGGCAACGCGACCGGTCACCCCTCCTTCGTCATGAGCAACTCCTTCACCAACCAGGTGCTGGCGCAGATCGAGCTGTTCACGAAGCCCGACGAGTACCCCGTCGGCGTCTACGTGCTGCCGAAGCACCTCGACGAGGAGGTCGCGCGGCTCCACCTCGCGGCCCTCGGCGTCGAGCTGACGACGCTCACGCAGGAGCAGGCGGCCTATCTCGGTGTGCCGGTCGAGGGACCGTTCAAGCCGGACAGCTACCGCTACTAAGCCTGGGTCACCGATTCCCCGCCGCTGCGCGACCAATCGGTGGATCCAGGCTCAGCCGTCACTCGCCGGGGTTAAGGGACTGCCAGATCTCCTTGCACTCCGGGCAGACCGGGTACTTCTCGGGGTTCTTGGACGGCACCCAGACCTTGCCGCAGAGGGCGACGACGGGGGTCCCGTTGACGAGGGCCGCGGTCAGCTTGTCCTTGGGGACGTAGTGCGAGAAGCGGTCTTGGTCGCCGTCCTCGAACAGCTCGGTGCGTTCGTCGACGACGGTCTGTGATCCGGGGGCCAGTTCGCTCATGGCCCCAATCCTAACCGCGGTGGCACCCGACTGAGTTGAGCAAGTGAGATGGGTCAACGCTGCGACACGCCGGTAGACGCGCCAGTTCGGGCGTCGACCCATAACAATTGCTCAAGTTATCCACAAGGAGGGGTCATGGAGGCGGGGCGACGGGTGCTGATCGCAGGCATCATGCTGTCGGTCTTCGCGATCGCGTTTCAGACCATCGGGATCGCGACGGCCCTGCCGACGATCATGGGGTATTTCGAGACCCCGCATCTCTATCCGTGGGCGTTCACGACGTTCGTGTCCGGGATGCTCGTGGCGACGATCGCCGCCGGCAGGGTCGCCGACCTCAAGGGTCCCGCCGGGCCGATGTACGCCGGTTTCGGGCTCTTCGTCGCCGGACTGGTGGTCGGGTCCCTCGCTCCCAACGTGTGGGTGCTGCTGGTGGCCAGGCTCATCCAGGGCCTCGGCGCAGGCGCGCTCAACCTGACCCTCTCGGTGACAGTGGCGCACGGGTTCGACGGCAGGTCGCGGCCCAAGGTGATGGCGCTCATCTCGTTCTGCTGGCTCCTGCCGGCGTTCATCGGCCCGCCGGTCGCCGCGGCCCTGACCCGGATCGACTGGCGGCTGGTCTTCGCGCTCATGCTGCCGCTCGTGTTCGTCTCGGTGGCCATCACCCGGCCCGGGTTGCGGCGGGTCCAGGCGGACTTCGAACCTGACACCGACGAGGTGCCTCGGATCGCCGCCTGGCCGACGGCCGCGGTCGCGATGGCGCCGTCGCTCATCCTGTTGGCGGGCCAGAAGCTCGGCTGGGTGAGCGTCGCGTCGGGGGTCGCCGGCGTGGCCCTATTGGTCTGGGGGGTGCCCCGTATCCTCGCCCCCCGCACCCGAGGGCTTGGGCCCGGCATCCCCAGCGTGGTCCTGACCCGCGCTCTGCAGGCCGGCTCGTTCTTCGCGGCCGAGACCATCCTGCTCGTGACGCTCCAGGACCTGCGCGGACTCACCCCGTTCGACGTCGGCCTTGCGCTGACCGTCGGCAGCGTCGGCTGGACGCTGGGCTCGTGGCTGCAGTCGCAGGGGTGGGTGCGGCTGACCAGGGATGCGTTCATCACGCTGGGCGCGATCGCCTCGTCCACCGGCATCGCCGTCATCGTCGTCTTCGCGTGGGTGCCGTCGATCCATCTGTTCGTGGGGCTTCTGGGCTGGGTCATCAGCGGCCTCGGCATGGGCCTGACCATGCCCAGCTCTGCGGTGGCGGTCATGGCGCTGTCGACCCAGTTCGAGCAGGGGCGCCACCAGTCCTCGATGCAGGTGGCCGAATCGATTGGCAATGCGGTCATCACGGCAGTCGCTGGCGGTCTCTATACGGCTCTCCTCGCGGCGGAGCCTCAGAAGCTGAGCTACACGACCGCGCTGTCCGCGACACTGGTGCTCTCGCTCGCCGCGGTGGTCCTGAGCCGCCGGATCGGCCGGATAGCGAACGAACTCCACGCCTGATCGCGGTCGGTCCGAGCGGCGTGGCAGACTGGGCCGCATGTCGAACTCGCCGCAGCAGCCGCCCCCCGGGTGGTACCCCGACCCCGCCGGAGCAGACGCTGAGCGCTACTGGGATGGGGTCGCCTGGTCGCAGTCCACGAGAGACCGACCCAGGTACGCGCCCCCCACCCCGACGCCGAGTGCCGGGGGGTACGGTGCGGAGCAGCGCGACTACAGCTACGCGCAGGCGCCCGCCGGCTACGGCGCGGGTGCGCCGGATCCTCGCCTGGCCGGCTTCGGAGCCCGCATGCTCGGCTTCATCCTCGACAGCATTCTCATCTGGATCCTCATGTCCATCATCGGTCGGGTGACAGGACTCTGGGCCCGCGTGACCGCCGAGATGGAACTGTGGATGAGGGAGGTCCTCATCGCCACCGAGAGCCCCGGTGGTGCGTTGCCTGGATTCAGCCCCGGACTCACCTCGGCTTTGCAGATCCTGACGATCGTCAGCCTCGCGCTCTGGTTCGTCTACCGCTTCGTCCTCTACCTGACGATGAGCGCGACGGTGGGTCAGCTCGCCCTCGGGCTGCGCGTGGTCAAGGTGGACAAGCCCGTCGGCACGAAGCTCACGGCGGTCGAGTCCCTCATCCGGGCTCTGTCCAGCGCTCTGTTGTGGGGATTTTCGCTCACCGCGTTCATCAACCCGCTCTTCGCTCTGTTCACCAAGCAGAAGCAGACCCTTAGCGATCTGATCGCTAAGACACGCGTCGTCAAAATCCGTTAAGGTGCCAACGTGACAGACGTTTACCCCGCCCTCGCCCAGTTGGCCGACCGGTTCGGCATCGCCCAGGAGTTCTGGGACTGGAAGGGGCGCCACGTGCCCATTCCCGCCGAGACGATCGTCGCCGTGCTCGGCGCGTTCGACGTCGACGCGAGCTCGCCCGAGGCCGCCGAGGCGGCGCTCCACCGCCTCGACGAGGACCGATGGCGCACCCCCGTCCCGGCCTGCACCGTCGTGGAGGAGGGCGAGGGTGTCCACGTCAACGTCCACGTCCCCGCGGGCACGCACGTTCACGTCTGGGTGCGGCTCGAGTCCGGCGAGGGACGGCACGGATGGCAGGTCGAGAACTGGGAGGCTGACCGCTGGCTCGACGACCGGGCCATCGGCGAGGCCACTTTCTGGCTCGGAGACGACTTCCCGACCGGCTACCACCGGATCGTGGTGGAGGCCGCCGACGGGGTCCACGAAGGGGCCCTCATCGTCACGCCCCGCTTCGTTGGGTTCCCGGCCGGGATGCGCGGCCACAGGGTCTGGGGCTACGGCACCCAGCTCTACTCCGTGACCTCGGAGCAGTCCTGGGGGATCGGAGACCTCGCGGACCTGGCCGACCTCCTGACGTGGTCCGGGACGCGCCAGTTCGCCGGCTATGCACTGATCAACCCGCTGCACGCGGCCGAGCCGGTACCGCCGATGGAGCCGTCGCCGTACCTGCCCGCGAGCAGACGCTTCATCAACCCCATCTACATCCGCCCCGAGGCGGTGCCGGAGTATGCGACGCTGGGCCGGATCGAGCGCCAGCAGATCAAGGCCCTGCGCAAGGCGGCCCAGAAGGCGGCGGCGGAGTCGGGGATCATCGACCGGAACGCGGTGTGGCCCCTGAAGATCGAGGCGCTCCGCATCGTCCACAGAGCAGGCCTGCGTCCCGGGCGTCAGATCGCCTTGGACGATTTCCGGGCCCGCGAGGGAGAGGGCCTGCGCAAGTTCGCGCTCTGGAGCACGCTGTGCACCGTCTACGGGCAGCGGTGGCCGATGTGGCCGGAGGAGCTGCGCCGCCCCGACAGCCCCGCGGTGGCGGAGTTCGCCGCCGAGCACGCGGAGGAGATCGACTTCTACGAGTGGCTGCAGTGGACAGCACAGACCCAGGTGTCGGCGGCCCAGACGGCGGCCGACGAGGTGGGCATGCCGGTGGGCATCGTCACCGACCTCGCGGTCGGTGTGCACCGCTGGAGCGCGGAGACGTGGATGATGCCCGACGTGTTCGCCGAGGGCATGAGCGTCGGGGCCCCGCCGGACCAGTACAACCAGGCGGGCCAGAACTGGGGACAGCCCCCGTGGCGCCCCGACCGGCTCCACGAGCTGGCGTACGAACCATTCCGTCAGATGGTCTCGGCAGCGCTCCGGCGCGTCGGCGGCGCGCGGGTCGACCACATCATCGGCATGTTCCGCCTCTGGTGGGTGCCCGAGGGCCTCGGGCCGAAGCACGGCACCTACGTGCGCAACAACCACGAGGCGATGATCGGCATCCTCGCGCTGGAGGCGCAGCGCGCCCAGGCCCTCATCGTCGGTGAGGACCTCGGCACCGTGGAGCCCTGGGTGCGCGACTATCTCGCGCGCCGCGGGATCCTCGGCACCTCAGTGTTGTGGTTCGAGAGCGACCACCACGGGCAGCCGCTCGACGCCCAGTGGTGGCGCGAATACTGCATGGCCTCGGTGACCACGCACGATCTACCGCCGACCCTGGGATACCTCGCCGGTGACCACGTCCGGCTCCGCGAGGACCTGGGACTGCTCACCGAACCCCTCGACGTCGAGCTGGAGCACGCCCGTCGGGAGCAGAGCGATTGGCTGGGCAAGCTGGTGTGGGAGGGCCTGTTGGCTGACGAGCACCGAAGCGACCCCACCGAGGTCATGCTGGCGCTCCACCGGTTCCTGCTGCGCACCCCGTCGAAGGTGCTGCTGGCCTCGCTGACCGACGCGGTCGGCGAGCGGCAGACGCAGAACCAGCCGGGCACCATCGACGAGTACCCCAACTGGCGGGTGCCGCTCCGGGACCTCTCCGGCGAGCGCATCAGCCTGGAGGACATCTTCGAGGCGGAGTTGCCCAGGCGGCTGGCCGCAGTGATGAACGGGTTGGACGAGCAGCCCGCGTCGCGCTGGAGCTGACGCTCCGGCGGCTCAGCGCCGCTGGATCCGAGCTGACAGCCTCAGGTGCCGGGCGGCGTCGGGGCCGATCGCCTCACTGATCGTCGACATGACCTCCGGCGTCTCGCGCACCAGGCTGACCTCGAGCCAGGATCCCGTCCGGTCGAAGGAGTGTCCGTAGCCCAGGATCCCCGCCGTCTCGGCGATCTCCCCGAGAGCCGTGGTGGCTGCGGCGGCGTCGGCGGCCGTGATGCCCTCGACGGTGCCTGCGCAGAACGCCGCTCCCACAGTGGGGGCCAGCAGCGCGGACGCCTCGTCCGCGCCCTCGGTGAAGGCGACGTTCAACGTGGTCTGGTCGGGGGAGATCCACAACCCGACGTACCCGGGCAGCGCGGACGCGGCTGCTGCGAGGCCCTCGGGTCCGAGAGCCGTGCCCGAACCGACGACCGGTTCCTCGCACAGCGGCGAAAAGTCCTGGGGGAGCGCGACGCCCGCGCCCGACGGGGTTGGAGCCGCCGGGTCGTCGGCGGCGTAGGCGCGAGCGACCCGGAAGGTAGTGCCGTCGTCCTCGCCGACGAGCACCGTCATCTCCGACCACACCCGCTCGCCCTCCTGGCGCCGCGTCGGCACGTCCTCCCAGGCGAGTCCGGCGAGAGGCACGAGGGCGCCGCCGCACTGCGGAGGGTAGCTCTCGAGGATCATCCCGGCGCACAGGGCGGGGGCCCCATCGAGGTCGAACAGGACACCCGAGGCGATCATGGAGGGCTCGTCGGCGGGCGCAGTCCCGCCCAGCGGAGTGCTGGGACGTGCCGGGCCTAAATCCTTCACTGGCCAGAAGAAGGGCTGTCCGAAGACCAGCCACTCAGCGAACTCGTCGCCGGCCGCCTGGGCGACGGCCTCACGCGTCGCCGGGTCGTCGACGAGCAGGGTGACCTCGATCACGCCGCGGTCCATGAGTCCTGTGGAGAGCCATCCGTTTACCTCGGCGCGCCTTGCGTCGAGCCTCATCAGATCCTCGATCGTCGGGCCGTCGGGGGGAACGCTGACGGCAGCCGGGTCTGGCCAGAGGTTCGACGCTGGACGCGGAGCCGCGGGGTCGTCCGCAGGGAAGACCGCCTGGACGTCGAAGGCCGGGCCATCGAACCGGCCGACCACCGTCGCGTCAGCCCAGCGGAAGGAGCCGGACTCCTCTCGCCAACCGACGTCGGCCCAGGTGAGGCCCGAGACCGGTAGCGGCTCCTGCGAGCAGCCCGGGGGCAGGGACGTGAGGACGCCGCCCGTGCAGATCCCGATCGCATCTCCATTCCCCATGAGGGTCACGTCGGCTCCGAGGATGCCAGTTGTCGGCACGGCCGGGATCACGGGCGAGGTGGACGCGCTGGCGTCGGCCGGGATCGCCACCTGCGGTCCGCGGCTGGCCTGGCTCCCGATCACGACGGCGCCGATGAGCACAGCAGCAGCGGCAGCGACCGCCAGCCACCTCACGGGGTTGTGGCCGTCCCTTGTCCGCCGGCCGAGGATGTCGGTCAACAGGTGTTGCTTCGTCCGGGGCCAGTCGGGCGCCCTGGGGGTGGTGGGTCGGATCTTGGCGAGGTCGTCGTAGCCGGTCATGTCGGGCTCCCTTCCCAGGCGAACTCTGGGCTTGTCTCGTGGAGGGCGGCGGCCATGCGCTGCCGCGCCCGGTGCAGGCGGACGCGCAGCGCGCCCGGGGTGCAGCCGAGGACGCTGGCCGCCTCGGCGCCGCTCAACCCGTCCCAGACGGTCAGCAGCAGCGCCTCGCGCTCGTCGTCGGTCAAGGCGCCGAGCGCCGTCGCCAGATCAGCGCGCCTGCCGGCGGTGACCTCCGCCGAATCAGCGGTCAGGTCCTGGAGACGGGCCACCCGCTCGGCCGTGGCGATCCCGGTGGCCTGCGCTCGGTAGCGGTTGCGGATGACGTTTCGTGCGGTGGCGTACAACCACGCGGCAGGTTCCTCCGGCACATCGTCGAGGCGCCGCCAAGCGGTGAGGAACACGTCTGCGACGGCATCCTCGGCCGTTGCCCGCGCCAGGTGGCGCAGGCAGTAGAGCAGGATGCGGTCGGCGTGGGTCTCGTAGAGACTCACGAACCGTTCCCGACGACGTGCCTGCATGCCCGTAAGTGTCGCGAGCGGCGCGGATGTTACAGCGGCCCGGTCAGATGTTCTTCACGACGGGGGCGGCCTGGTACGGATTGGTGGTCTCGGCACCCTCCTCATCCAGGATGAGGGTCTCCAGCGACGGGTCGCCGTTCGAGATGCGCCGGGCCGCCAGAGGCAGCTCGGCCAGCGAGTCGCGGTGGCGCTGACGCGCGTCCTCGAGCGTCGCGTGGTAGACCAACTCGCCCTTCTTGAAGACGGGGACGAGGAGGTCCCGATCGTTGCCGTCGTTGACCGGCGGGGTGCCCAGCCCGATGACCTCGGTCTCGGCGCGCCCGTCCTCGCCGCGGCGTCTCATGGCGAACTTCCTGCCGCCCAGGGTGTTCTTCCCCTTGGACTTCTTCCCGACGGGCTTCAGCTCGCCGTCGGGGTTGTCGGAGTCGCACCGCGCGACGAGCTTGTAGACGAAGCCGCAGGTCGGATGGCCCGAGCCGGTCACCAGCGACGTGCCGACGCCGTAGCCGTCGACCGGCGCGCCCTGCAGCATCGCGATCTGCCACTCGTCGAGGTCGGAGGTCACGATGATCTTGGTCTGGGTGGCGCCGAGGTCGTCCAGGAGGTCGCGGGCCTGGCGCGCCATAATTGCGAGGTCGCCGGAGTCGAGCCGGATCGAGCCGAGTCGGCCGTCGGTCAGTTCGACGCCCAGCCGGATGGCGGACTCGACGTCGTAGGTGTCCACCAGTAGTGCGGTGCCCTCACCGAGGGTGTCGATCTGGGCGCGGAAGGCGTCCTCCTCGGTGTCGAACAGCAGCGTGAACGAGTGCGCGGCAGTGCCGATCGTCGGTATCCCGTAGGTCCGCCCCGCCTCGAGGTTCGACGACGATGCGAACCCCGCGACGTACGCGGCCCGGGCGGCTGCCACCGCGGACCACTCCTGGGTGCGGCGCGAACCCATCTCCACGCAGTCGCGGTCCCCGGCCATTGCCGTCATGCGCGACGCGGCGGCCGCGATCGCGGAGTCGTGGTTGTAGATGCTGAGCAGGACCGTTTCGAGGATGCAGCACTCGGCGAACGTGCCCTCCACCGACAGCACCGGCGATCCCGGGAAGTACACCTCGCCCTCGGGGTAGCCCCAGATGTCGCCGGAGAAGTGGTAGTTGGCCAGCCACTCGGCCAGGTTGTCCTGGATGATGCCTCGTTCGTGCAGGTAGGAGAGTTCCTCGTCGCCGAACCTGAAGTTCTCGATCGCGTCGATCGCGCGCCCCAGCCCGGCGGCCACGCCGTAGCGACGCCCCGACGGGAGCCGGCGGGTGAACAGGTCGAACAGGCTCCGGCGGTTCGCGGTGCCTGCGTTCATGGCGGCCTGCACCATCGTCAGCTCGTAGTGGTCGGTCAGCAACGCTGTTGTCATGGGCACGACTGTATCGGCCCCATAGAGTGGGCTGCATGAGTAGCGCGACCGAAGGTGGCCTCGAAGTCCTCGAGGCGCCAACCGAGGAGTCCGTCAGCCCCTGGGTGACGATCGTCTGGGACGACCCGGTCAACCTGATGAGCTACGTCACCTACGTGTTCCAGGAGTACTTCAAATACCCACGGGAGAAGGCTGAACGGTTGATGCTGCAGGTGCACAACGACGGCAGGGCGGTGGTGTCCAGCGGCAACCGCGAGGCGATGGAGCGCGACGTGCTCGCGATGCAGGGCTACAACCTGTGGGCCACGATGGAGCAGGCATGACTCTCGACCCGGAAGACATCGTCTGGGCCTTTGACGGGAGCGAGGGCCGTGGCGAGGGGCTGTCGGCCATGATCGGCATCTACACGATGCACCTGACCACGCTCCTGCCGGACGCGTCCGACGACCCCTTCGAGCAGATCGTGGCGGACCTGGCCGACGACCCCACCAACCGAATGCTGGGCAATCCACGGCTGGGGAGGCTGTACCCGCCGGCGTTGGAGGATTCCAAGGGCGCCGACGAGTTCTGGAAGGACTCCATCCACTCGCTGACGAGGTCGCGGCTCGAAGCCGCAGAGACCGTCCGGCGGAGCCTGGACGACTGGGACGGGCCGGTGCCGGTCACGCTGGGCGCCGTCGACAGCTGGGCCAAGACGTTGGGCGGCATGCGCCTATTCTGGTACTCCGAACTGGCCGGCACCGACCGGATGGCCGACGTCGTCGTCACGGAGGAGAACGAGTCGCTCGTCGACCTCGTCGAATGGCTCGGCTATCTGCTCGAGGACCTCATGGAGTCGCGCGAGACATGCCTGAACCTGGTGGCCAGCCTCGACCCGGACCAGTTCCAGCCCAGCGAGCGTGACGACTAGACTGCGTGACCGTGAGTGACATCGACCGGCCCATCGGGGTCTTCGACTCCGGGTTCGGCGGTCTGACGGTCCTGCGCTCCCTGGTCGAGCAGCTCCCCAACGAGGATTTCATCTACCTGGGCGACACGGCCCGTGCGCCCTACGGGCCCCGCGCGATCGCCGAGGTGCGCCGGTTCGCCCTGCAGGGGCTCGACTACCTCGTCGCGCAGGGGGTCAAGGCGCTGGTCATCGCGTGCAACTCCGCCTCCGCGGCCGTGCTGCGCGACGCCCGGGAGCGCTACGAGGTGCCGATCACCGAAGTGGTGTTGCCAGCGGCCAGCCGCGCGGTGGCGGCCACCCGCAACCGACGGGTCGGCGTCGTCGCCACCCAGTCGACGGTGAACTCGGCCGCCTACGAGGACGCGTTCGCGATCGCTCCGCACATCACGCTGACCTCCAAGGCCTGCCCCCGGTTCGTGGAGTTCGTGGAGGCCGGTATCACCGGCGGGGACGAACTGCTCGCCGTCGCGGAGGAGTACCTCGAGCCGGTCAAGCGCGCCCAGGCCGACACCCTCATTCTCGGGTGCACCCACTACCCGCTGCTCAGCGGCGTCATCGGGTACGTGCTCGGCAACGGGGTGACGCTGGTGTCGTCCGCCGAGGCCTGCGCGCAGGCCACGTATACGACCCTCACCCAGGCGGGTCTTCTGCGGCACCAGCCGCGTGAGGCGAAGCGCGAGTTCCTGACCACGGGCGATGCCCGTGACTTCCAGGGCATCGGACGTAGATTGTTGGGTGGTTTCGTCAGCAACGCGACCACCGTCGTCATCGACAAGGAGGCAGGCCATGGGCCCGACCACACGTAACGACGGGCGCAGCCCGGATCAGCTGCGCGAGGTGCGCATCACCCGCAACTGGCTCGACCACGCGGAGGGCTCCGTGCTCGTCGAGTTCGGGAAGACGCGTGTGCTGGTGGCGGCCTCCGTGACCGTCGGCGTCCCGCGCTGGAGGACCGGCTCGGGGCTCGGCTGGGTGACGGCCGAATACTCCATGCTGCCGCGCGCCACGCACACCCGCTCGGACCGCGAGGCGGTCAAGGGCAGGATCGGCGGCCGCACGCACGAGATCTCCCGCCTCATCGGACGCTCCCTGCGCGCCGTCGTCGACTACCGCGCCCTGGGTGAGAACACCATCGTGCTGGACTGCGACGTGCTGCAGGCCGACGGCGGCACGCGCACCGCGGCGATCACGGGCGCCTACGTCGCGCTCGAGGACGCCGTGTCGCACCTGAGAGCCCTGGGCGCACTCAAGGGCGAGCCGCTGAAGGACTCCGTGGCCGCTGTTTCGGTCGGTTTTCACAATGGTGTGCCTCTGCTCGACCTCAACTACGAGGAGGACGCCGCCGCCGGCACGGACATGAACATCGTCATGACCGGCTCGGGCCAGTTCATCGAGGTCCAGGGCACCGCCGAGGGCACCCCGTTCAGCCGCGACGAGTTGGGGGCGCTGCTCGACCTCGGCACCGCGGGCTGCGCGGAGCTCACGCGCCTGCAGCGGGCGGCGCTGCAGTGAAGCGTCCCGAGCGGCTGGTGCTGGCCACCAACAACCCGAAGAAGCTGAACGAACTGCGCCGGATCCTGGGCTCCGCGGGCCTGGACGTCGAGGTACTGGGTCTCCGCGACGTCGCCCGCTACCCCGAGCCGGATGAGACCGAGCGCACGTTCGAGGGCAACGCGTTCCTCAAGGCCACGGCCGCGGCGAGGGAGACCGGGCTGGTGGCGCTTGCCGACGACTCGGGCCTCGAGGTCGACGAACTGGGCGGCATGCCGGGGGTCCGGTCCGCCCGGTGGGCGGGACCGGCCCAGGACGACGAGGACAACAACGCGCTCCTGCTCGCGCAGCTGGACGGGGTGCCCAGGGAGCGCCGGAGCGCCCGCTTCGTGTGCGCGCTCGCCATGGTCTCGCCCGACGGCGAGCGGCGCGTCTGGCACGGCACGATGCACGGCCACATCGCCGACGCCCCCGAGGGTGAGGGCGGGTTCGGCTACGACCCCCTCTTCGTGCCGGCGGGGATGACAGTGACGTCCGCGGAGCTCACGCCGGACGAGAAGGACTCGATCAGCCACCGCGGCATCGCGGTGCGGAAATTCGTCGACTACCTGGTGGAGCTTTCATGAAGCAGTACCACGACCTCCTGCGCCACGTCATGGAGACCGGGGTGGTGAAGGCCGACCGCACCGGCACCGGCACCCGGTCGGTCTTCGGCTACCAGATGCGCTTCGACCTGAGCGAAGGGTTCCCGCTGGTCACCACGAAGAAGGTGCACACCCGCTCGGTGTTTGGGGAACTCCTGTGGTTCCTCCGCGGCGACACCAACCTCGCCTGGCTCCACGAGAACCGCATCTCGATCTGGGACGAGTGGGCCGACGCCGACGGCGACCTCGGGCCGATCTACGGCTACCAGTGGCGCTCCTGGCCGACGCCGGACGGCGGGCACGTCGATCAGATCGCCCGCGTCGTCGAATCGCTGCGGACCAACCCGGACTCCCGCCGGCACATCGTGTCGGCCTGGAACGTCGCCGACGTCGACGACATGGCGCTTCCCCCCTGCCACACCCTCTTCCAGTTCTACGTGGCCCCGGCCGACGACGGGGGGCCGGGCATCCTCAGTTGCCAGCTCTACCAGCGGTCGGCTGATGTCTTCCTGGGCGTGCCGTTCAACATCGCCTCGTACGCGCTGCTCACCCACCTGGTAGCTCAGGTGACCGGGCTGCGGGTCGGTGAGTTCGTCCATACGCTTGGCGACGCGCACATCTACTCCAACCACGTCGACCAGGTCGCCGAGCAGTTGGCACGGGAGCTTCGCCCGCTGCCCACGCTCGTGCTGAACCCGGAGGTGACGGAGATCGACCGCTTCGAGCTGGCCGATATCAGCGTCACCGGCTACGACCCGCACCCGGCCATCAAGGCGCCGATCGCCGTCTAGCCGACCCGCCCGGGGCGAGGTCACCGGTGGGCTAGCCTGAGCCCATGAGTGAGCTGCGGCCATCGTTCGAGGAGCGCGACAGGTACCTCGATCTGCTGTCGGCGGCGTACGCGGACGGACGCATCGACGACGTGGAGTTCCGCCGTCGGACCGACGGGGTGCTGGAGGCTGTGACCCACCGCGACGCCATCGCGCAGTTCGACGGGCTACCTCGGCCCAACGTGCTCCCGGCGGTGGTGGATCCGCGCAACGACGCCTCCCACGGGCCGCCCGCAGCCTTCGTCCGAGCCGCCGGCCAACCGCCCGCGCGGCTCGGGCAGCCGCAGCCCTCTCGACGGGGGGCACTGCTTGCCGGTGGACTGGCCGCCGGCGTCGGGGTGGTGGTTCTGACCGGTCTCGTCGGCGTGGGCCGTTTCGATGGACCCGACGCCTCAGGCTGGGAAGAGTCCTGGGTTGCAGAGCCGGTAGGCCCCGAGTTCGTGTCCGACGAAGTGCCAGGGTCGGCGTCGTGGGGGAACCTCATCCCGGAGGCTGGCAACGCCGCACGGGAGTTGGGGTTGGACTCGTTCCACGCCCTCACCGTCGACAGGGACGGGTTGACCGCGCTGGCGTCGGCTGAGCGCTCCCCTGGGGTGGTCACCGAGATCCGGGTCGGGCCCGAGGGAGGCTACTGGACCGAGGAACCATCGGTCGCGGAGACTCGCGGCACGGCAGCGCTCCAGCAGGTCGAGGAAGGGTTCGCTCAGGCGCTGTACCAAGCCCCGCTGCAGGTCGGGGGGACGGCCAGCAGCGCCGAGCTGCTCTGGGCGGCTGGCGGAGAGCCGCTGTTCAAGGTCATCTGCATCGACGGAGCCTTGACCGGCTCAGCGACCTTCGACACGATGGGGTCGATGATCTCGATGGAGGGCCTGCGATGAGGATTGTGGCGATCGCCGCCGTTGCCGACAACGGCGTGATCGGTTCGGGCGACGACATGCTCTGGCATCTGCCCGAGGACTTCCGCAGGTTCAAGGAGGTGACCACCGGCAACACGCTGGTGTTCGGCCGTCGCACCCACGAGCAGATCGGACGCACCCTGCCGAACAGGCGCATCATCGTCGTCACGCGGGATCCTGACTGGTCCGACGACGGCGTCGAGGTGGCCCACTCCATAGAGGAGGCGCTCGACCTCGCCGCACAGACCCCGGAGAAGATCTGCTACATCGGGGGCGGGGCTGAGATCTACGAGGCGGCCTGGCCCTACCTCACCGAACTCGACATCACCCACGTCCACCAGGAGCCCGAGGGTGCCGCGACGTTCCCGCTCCTGTCGGTGCGCGAGTGGACGGAGATCTCCCGCGAGCCGCGGCAGGGATTCGACTTCACCCAGTACCGACCCACCCCACGGGCCAGCTAACCTCGGGGCGTGCCCCGACGCATCCTCCATCTCGACCTCGACGCGTTCTACGCGGCCGTCGAGCAGCGCGACAAGCCCAGCCTTCGCGGCAAGGCCGTCGTGGTGGGCGGCTCCGGCCAGCGTGGCGTGGTGGCAACGGCCAGCTACGAAGCGCGCACGTTCGGAGTCCGCTCGGCGATGTCCGGTGCCGAGGCTCGGCGACGGGCGCCTCACGCCGCCTTCCTCGGCGGTCGGTTCCCTGCCTACCGCGAGTCGTCGCGCATCGTCATGGCGCTGCTCAGAGAGATCTCGCCGCTGGTCGAGCCGCTCAGCCTCGACGAGGCGTTCGTCGACCTGGCGCCGTCGGGCTGGGGCGATGATGAACTCGTCGATCGGGTGGCGTGGCTGCGGTCAGAGGTCACCCGACGGACCGAGGGCCTGACCGCCTCGGTCGGTG
Organism: Tessaracoccus flavus; assembly: GCF_001997295.1. Taxonomy (NCBI): domain Bacteria; kingdom Bacillati; phylum Actinomycetota; class Actinomycetes; order Propionibacteriales; family Propionibacteriaceae; genus Tessaracoccus; species Tessaracoccus flavus. The sequence goes on along the minus strand of NZ_CP019605.1, from coordinate 2,033,649 downwards.
TCGGGTCGGCCAAGTTCCTCGCCAAGCTCGCGAGCGAGGCCGCTAAGCCCGACGGTGCCCGCATCCTCCTCCCCGACGAGGAGCTGGACTTCATCTCGCCGCTACCGGTCCGGGCGATTCCAGGCGTCGGTCCCGCCACCGAGCAGCGTCTGATGGCGATCGGGCTCTACACCGTCGCCGACCTGCGCGCCGCCGACCGGGCCGAGCTGATCCGTGAGGTGGGCCAGGCAGCGGGAGAGGGGCTCGCCGCGCTGGCCCAGGGGCGCGACGACCGGGAGGTGCAGGCGCAACGCGACCCCAAGTCGATCTCGACTGAGGACACTTTCCAGACCGACCTCACCGACCCGGTCCAACTCGAACTCATCCTGCGGAGGGACGCCGCAGGGGTGGCCGGGAGGCTGACCCGGGCGGGCTACTTCGCGCGCACGGTCACGCTCAAGGTCCGGTTCGCCGACTTCACCACCCGCACCATCGCCCGCTCGCTGGGCGGAGCGACCGATTCCGTCGACGCGATCACCGCGGCCGGCGTGTCGTTGCTGTCCGAGGTGGACGTGAGGCCGGGGGTGCGGTTGCTCGGCATCGGAGTGTCCAATTTCACCACCGCGGCGCAGGAGCGACTGTTCGGCGAGGATGATCCGCCGCCCGCCAGCACCTCCACCACCACGGGGGCCGACACAGAGGTGGCGCTCAGCGGGGTGCGGGGAAGTGGCTATCACCCGGGTGCCGACGTCGAGCATGACGTCCATGGCCGGGGTTGGGTCTGGGGTTCGGGACTGGGGCGCGTCACCGTCCGATTCGAGACGCGCGACACCGGGCCGGGCCCGATCCGGACGTTCGCCGTCGACGATCCCGCGTTGCGACCGGCCGGCCTCTACCCCCTCCCGCTCGCCGTCTCCACCGACGACGAGTAGACGTATAGCCTTGCCGCATGGGCAAGCGGATGTTCACTGCGGTGCTGCCGCCCGAGGACGTGGTGCAGCAGATTGACACGTTGGTCGAGCCGCGGCGGGAGGCCGCGCCCGACCTGCGCTGGCGGCGGCCGGACGGGTGGCACCTCACGACGTCGTTCATGGGGTCGGTGCCCGACTCCCACCTCGAGCGCCTCGTCGAGGAACTCGGTGCTGCCGCCGCGCGTACGCCGAGATTCGTTGTGCGCCTGAGCGGCGGGATCGCCTTCCCGCACGCGGGGAAGGCCAAGATCCTCGCCCTCGCCGCGCACGGTGCGGAAGGTGGGCTGGACGCGCTCGCCCGTCGTTGCCGGTCAGCGGCCAACAACGCGGGGGTGGCGGTCGACGGCGCGACCTTCGTCGGGCACCTCACCCTTGCCCGTCACAACCGGGGCATCGAGGCCACGCGGTGGCTGGGGATACTCGATTCCTTCCCCGGCTGGTCCTGGACGGCCGACGAACTCGTGCTGATCGAGTCGCACCAGGTGGGGCGCCACTACGAGGTCGTTGAGCGCTTCGCGCTGCGCTAAACTCGCCTCTGCCCGCGGAAGTGGTGGAATTGGTAGACACGCAGGATTTAGGTTCCTGTGCCTTCGGGCGTGAGGGTTCAAGTCCCTTCTTCCGTACCAGCGCTATTTAGTAGCAGTAGCCGATTTTCTTCAAGAGAACTCCCGGTCCCGGGTCGTCGGGGCCGGGAGTTCTGCGTTCAAGGGCGTCGTGCCCCTTCGCGTCGCGGCTCCGAATGCGCCCAGCGGTGTCAACCAGACGTTGGACAGCCCCCGGACAGCGAAAAGCCCCCGTCCGGACCTGTATCCGGGCAGGGGCTGGTAGGGCGAGGTGTTACGTGGTGATCGGCTCCGTCGTGGCGGGTGAAGTGGCGAGGATGGCCTCTTCGGGTCCTGCCCTCGTGTCTGGCGGCTGGTGGTCCGGGTCGGTCCAAGCGGGGTCGTCGGGATCGGGCAGGTAGGGGTCCGGGGCACCTGTCCAGCGCTCGAAGAAGTCGGTCGGCATGTGGAAGATCAGGCGGGTGTTCACCGCGTCCACGAAGAACGCCAGCGCCAGGGCGATCTTGTTCTTCCCCAGCACCTTGATCGAGCCCTTCGCCAAGCGACCGTGGTGGTCCTTCAGGTTGCTGTTGGCGGTCTCGGAGAGGTTTCGAGCACCGTAGGCGTGCTCCCACTCCGGCGATCCCCAGACGTAGGGCTGGTAGAAGCGGATCGCCTCGCTGCGAGATCAAGTCTGTGCTCCGGCGCGAGTGGTCTCGGGTCGGGGGGGTCGATCTCCGATCCCGAGTTGACCGAGTACGCGACGCACATCAGCGAGGGCACTCGCATCCAGATGCGGGTCGAGTAGGTCAGGTGGGGCGCAGCGGCGAGGGGAAGCGTCCGTTGCGCCCCATCACCCTCCGGCGGTGTTCCAGGGTGTCGGACCCGCCTGCTAGAAATGTTCGCGAGCCCGGCTAGACCGGGACCACGAGAAGGGAGCCATTATGGCCAAGTCAGTCTTCTACTCATTCCACTACGACCGGGACAAGTTTCGAGTGAACTTGGTCCGCGAGATCAAGTCAATCGCTGGAGGGTCTGAGGTCACGGGGCAGAACTGGGAGGAGGTCCGCTACAAGACCGATACCGCCATCCAGAACTGGATCGACAAGGAGATGAACTACAAGAAGGCGGTCATCGTCCTAGTCGGTCGACAGACCGCCGAACGGCCCTACGTGCAGTACGAGATCGAGCGTGCGTGGTCCATGAAGAAGCCGCTGCTCGGAGTGCGCATCCACGGACTCGCCTCTATGCGCGACGGGGCCGATTCCGCTGGCGCAAACCCGTTCGAGGTAGCAGGGCTCTCCGGTGTGCCGCTCTTCGATCCCACCGCAACTGACTGGTCCGGGCGGATCGACACCAAGGCGACCTACAACGAACTGGCCCGCCGACTGCCCGTCTGGGCCGAGCAGGGTGTCACGAAGTGGCCGTGAACAAGGACGGCTGTCCCTTCTGCGAGATCGTCCTACGCGACGATCCAGACGCCCGCGAGGTCTACCGCGACGAGTACGTCGTCGCCTTTTTCCCGACCGAGCCTGCTGTCCTGGGCCACACGATGGTGGTTCCCCGGAAGCATGTGGCGGACATCTGGAAACTGGATGAAGAGACCGCTGGTCATCTGGCCCGCGCAACAGTTCGGCTCGCTGGAGCGATCCGGGAAGCGCTCCACCCCGAGGGTCTCAACGTCATCCAGTCTAACGGAGAGGCGGCGACACAGACCGTCTTTCATCTCCACGTGCACCTCGTTCCTCGCTGGGACGGCGATGCGATGGGACCGATTTGGCCGGAGGGCACGGACTACAGCGAGGCCGGGAAGGACGACACTCTGGTACGCGTCCGCGAGGCGTGCAGGTCGATGAAGCCGTGACGGGTGACGACACTCCCTGTCGAGAGGACCTCCACAAGCACCTCGACTTTATCCAGGCTGTCGTCACGCGCATGTCTGCCGCGTCCACGAGCACCAAGAGTTGGCTGCTGCCCGTAGTCACGGCAACCTACGGCTACGGCATGACTCAGAACGCCTGGTCCGTCATTGCACTCGGTCTTGGCGCGGTCCTGCTTTTCATGTTCTTGGACGCTCACTACCTGGACAGGGAGAAGGCGTACCGCGCCCTCTACGACGCGGTAGCGCGCAACAAGGGCATACCGCTGTTCAGCCTCGATCCGCGCGAGGTTCAGCGATGCGGCCAGGTTCCCGAGAACCAGCATGACATCACGGCCGACGAGGTAGACGACCAGGCCACAGGAGCAGTGGATACGCCGGAAAAGGGGCCACGGTTCCAGTTCTTGAATGACTGGAAGCCCGACACCTCCGTATGGAAGTCCTGGGCTATCACGCCGTTCTACGGCTCGCTCCTTCTTGTCGGCCTGATCCTCCTGGTCCGCGTCTGCCTCATGACTTGACGTTCTGCGACTCGTACGACTGTGCGTCTACGCTCGATAGCACCCAGTAGTCCAAGCCCACATCAGGAGGGACCGTCATGACCCAGCAGCACGCCAAGAACTCCCTCCAGGCCGACATGGAGGCGCTTGCCGAGGTCTTCGATGCCGAGGACCGAGAAGACCGCCGCAAGGAGGCCCAGCGCCGCCGTGACGGACTTGCCGAGCCCAAGCGGGACATCAGGACGTTCGACGGCTTCGCGGACGGCGGGGCGGCTCCCCGAGACTGAGGTCGGGCTCAGCGAATGCTGATCCACGCCTCCTCCAGCAGAACCGACGCAAGCGCGTACTCGGTGCGGTCCCGGTCGAGGTCGGGGACGAGATGGGTGAGGTCGTTCGTGGCGCGCTCGGCTGCTTCGAAGATGGCGGAGATCAAGGTCTGCCGGTTCGTCGCTCTCATGCGCCTGGACTGTAGCCAGGATGGGCGGCATCTTCAGCCGCTTCTGACTGGTTCCTCTTGCTGGACCGAGCCGGTGAGTGCTACCAGACCGTGAGTGTCCGCTCGTCGGCCAACTCCCGTTCGATGCGAGCAAACTCCTCGCGGGCTTCATCTAGAAGAGCCATCGTGGCGCGGGAGGCCACGATCCGGCTGGGGGACGCTACGCCGGGAACTGTAAGCATGGATGCCGTCACTTGGTTCAAGGCGATGAGCGCTCCCTGAGCGGGGTCAGCAAGCCCAGCGTTCGTCCGTCCTGCCAACTTCCACAGGTCCCCGTCGAGACCCGACTGGTTGAGGCGTACACCCTTGGGGTAGGCGTGAACCTCGTGACTCGCCCAGGTGTAGTAGGGACGCAAGTGGTCGATGCCTGCGATGACCTCCAACTCCTCGAACGTCCGCTTCCTCAGCCCAGGCAGATCGCCCGCCCAGCCCATCTTCCGGTCGAGATCGGGGAAACGCTCCAGCACTTCGGCCTTCGTCGTGCGAAGTGCCGCCATCTCTTGATCGGTGAACGGCTCATGTTTGAGGCGCTCCGCGTACCGCTGATACTCCTCGGCATCCATCAGGTTGGTGATGTGATCGAACAGCAAGAACCTCGTCCCAATGTCGGCGTGCTCCGGGGTGCTCCCGTACTCGGTGAGGACGGAGGCGACGACTGCCCCCTCGTGCATGCTGCGGCTGACGGCGTGAGCGGCCTTGGGGAATCCAGTCTCCAGCAGAGACAACACCTCCAAGGACTGCCGACAGGCGCGCGCCTGAAGCCCGCTCATGGCTTCCAGTAGCGCCCTCTCGCTCTCACTGCCCTCGTCACACTGGTTGGCTTCCTGGTAGCCCTCCGCTCCGACCTCTTGGCAGGCCACGGCGATCATGTAGTAGAGGTCGAGAGCGGTTCCCCACCTCTGACGGATGCGCTTCTCAAACCCTCGGTCGAGACGGCGGTGCTCTGCCAGCATCCTCGGGCCATCGGCCTTCAGCGCCGCCGCTACTTGGGGTGGGCCATGTTCGGTGAGTATCTCCAGTGCCTCCACCAAGCCGCGCTCCATGGCCTCCTCCGAAGACATGCCCGATGACTCGTGCTTCTCCTCCAGGGCCTGCGCGATGCGGAGGTAGGCGTCACTGGAGTCCGAGGCACGGCCCAGGAGTCGCAGGGTGACTCGTCTTCGCCCAGCAAGCCAGTACCGCAGCCTGGCGCGCCACAGCGCTGTCGTAGTGGAGATGTTCACTCTGGAATCGTGCCAGTCGGCACCGACACTCGGGAGATGATCGCTCGGGAGGATGTCTGGGTGGTCAAGTCTAGTCCGGGGAGGGGCTGGCCGCATTGTCACCCAGTGCCCGATTCCCGCTGTGGTGAACCCCCACTAGCCGCTGTGGTGAAGCCCTCAGCAGCCTTTGAGAGAAGGCCCCTGATGTGGGGTTTCATCGTTTCCCTGAATAGCCACCAGTTGATGCTCCCTGCAGTGACGAGCGCTTGTCGAGGAGCGTCCGGCACAGGGTCACGGACGCACGCTCTGGGGCCACGATCAGAGGGCGAAGTAGCGGTCCAGTTCCGCGGCGAGCTCGGTGGACGGGGTCCAGGAACGGGCCGGACGGTCGAGTGGCAGCCAGACATAGCTGCCGTCGCCGGACCGGATGAGCGTCAGCGGTTCGCCGTACTCGTCGGTGAGGATGAGCCGGTCGCCCTGCACGTCCGTGGTCGTCGTCTCGGTGGCGGTGGCCACCTCCGTCGCGATCCGCTGAAGGAGGTCCCCGGGAAGGGAGATCTCCACGCCGCCGCTGGACTCGGACACCCCGACACACACCGAACCCATCTGCGGCTCGAGAGCCGTCAGGTCGATGTCGAACACCGACTCGGCGACGGGGCAGAGCGGCCCACCGCGGAAGGAGGTCATCTCGTCGGAGGCGCGCTGCTGCTCGAAGATCTCGAGGATCGGGGCCAGCACCTCCGACGCGTCCATCGGGTCATCGCCGCAGCGGTTGTACACCGGCACTGCGGTGGTGCTGTCGAAGGTGCCGAAGAGTACGTAGACCGGTCCCCGGACCTCTTCCGGCCAGCATCCCTCGCCGGGCAGCCCGGTCAGGGCTGCAGCGGCCTGAGCCACGAGGGCCGGGTCGGTGAGCGCGTCGATCGGCTCGGCCACACCATCGCGAGTGGGGCAGATGCCCACCCAGTCAGCCTGGTCCGGCGGAGTGTCGGCGGCGATGGCGGCGGGGTCGAGGCAGGAGTCGCGGACGGGCATGGCCGGTCGGGAGGGATTCGAAGGGGAGGGGTTCCCGCTGGGGGAGAGTGCCTCGAGTTCGGCGGCCAACTCCGGCGACGGGCGCCAGACCAACTCACCGGCCTGATAGAGGCCGTTGGTGTGTCGCGTCAGCACGAACGGCTCGCCGTAGGCGTTGAGCAGGGTGAGGTGCGGCTCGGGCGGTAGCTCGAAGAACGGGACCGAACCGGCCACGCCCCGCGTCTCCAGGTCTGCCAGAAGCTGATCGAGGAGCTCGTCTGACAGCTCCACGCCCTTGGCCGTGCCGGGGTCTGTGCCCTGGCAGAGGTATCCGGCCACGCTGCCTGTCGGCCCGGTGGGCATGATCGTCCCCGGCGCATTGCAGGCCTCGTCCGCGGTCAGCTCCAACTCAGGGGCGGGGGTCGACTCGCGCTGCCCCTCCCACAGATCCTGGAGCGTCTCGAAGAACTGGTCTCCGCCCGCGCGGTCGCCGACATTGCGGCACCCGTGCAGCTCTCCCTGCACGGCCTTCCGCGTGCCGTCCGGATACTCGGCGATCACGGTGTAGGCGAGCGTGTATTCCATCGTGCAGGCTTGATCGGGGTCCCGGAACTCGAGCGCGTTGTAGGTGGCGATCGCCTCATCCACTCCCGTGGTGAGCGGTTCCGGCGGCCCGGCGCGCCCGCCCATCTCGACGTCCTCCCCGCAGAGCCACAGCTGAACCGCGCCCTCGGGCAGATCGGTGCCGACATAGTCCTGCGCGGCGGGGCAGATGTCGGCTGCAGTGGTGGCGGGAGATACTGACGGACCGGTGGGATCGCCAGACGACGGCGACGCCGTCGGCGCCGGGGCAGCGCTCGACGTGGCCGGGGTGGCGTACTGGGGTCCGTTGTCCTGCAGCACGTTGATCGCCAACGGCGCACCGATGACCGCGACGCCGGCCACGGCAGCGACAGCCACGGTTCCCACCTGGCGACGGCGGTGCCGGTGCCTGGCGTCGGCGGCCCAGTCGCCGTCGGTTGGCTCGGGGGTGTTGCGCTTGAAGATGCGGGCGAACTGCTCGTCGGTCATGACCACTCCTTGTCGTCGGCCAGGTGGGGGGAGCGCCGCAGTGCGGCGCAGCCCTGGGAGGTGTGGGCCTTGACCGTGCCCTCGGCGATGCCGAGTAGATTCGCGACCTCGGCGACGGAGCGGTCCTCGAAGAACCGCAACACGAGAACGGCCCGCTGCATGCGCGGCAGGGCGTTCAGCGCGCGGATCAGGTCGAGGTTGACGTCCGCGACGGGATTCGCAGAGCGTTCGTCGGCCCCCTGGTCGGGGACCTCGCCGTTCCACTTCCTCCGCCACCACGAGGCGTAGGTGCGGTACATGGTGGTGCGCACGTAGGCCTCGAACTTGTGGTCGTTGCCGATCGACTCGTAGCGCCCGTAGGTGCGCCCGAGCGCGGTCTGCACCAGGTCGTCGGCCCTGTGATGGTCTCCCGTGAGCAGCCAGGCTGCCCGCCACAGGTCATCCCTGGTGCGGCGCACGAATGCGTCAAAGCCGGCTGCGACCTGTTCGAACACCTCAGCTACCTCCCTATCCCTTACGACGCCGTGGGGGGCACGTTCGGTTTAGGGAACCACTGATCAATCATGTCCTGCACCATTGATCAGCACTTCCCGAGCCGATGCTACGGGCATGGATCGGGCCCGCCCCGGAGGACGGGCCCGATGGGCGGTGAGCGTTGCGCTAGCGCTTCTTGCCCGGGTGGGTGCGGTTGGTGAAGGTCAGCTCGTCAGGGGCGGGCTGCTCCATGGACGAGCGCGCGTGCTGCGTCCCCCGGTCGAGCAGGTAACCGCTCGCGCCCTCACGCTGCTGCACCTTGTGATGCCCGAACTGATCCGACAGGTAGGCGATCTCGCCAGTGTCGGGGTCCGTATCCAGCGGTCCGTTGTCGTCGACCGTGACCTCGGAGTCGTCCGGCGCGATCACCCGGAAGGTCGAGCCGCCCAGGGCGTCACCGTCGGAATCGGTCACCGACCAGCGGATGACGCTCACAGTCGGCTCCATCTCCACGGCGTACAGGCGCGCCTGGCTCACGCCGTCGACCGTGCGGATTCCCACCGCGTAGATGCGGAACGGGTCGGTGTCGTCGACGGCGATGTGCGTGAAGGCGCCGCTGTGCACCCGCTGACGCGAGAGGTCGCCAGCCTCCGTGTCGATGCGGAAGATGCCGCCATTGATGAGGGCGAAGACGCCGACGTCGTTGGCCACGAGGTCGGTGGCGCGGCTGCCGGCCTTAACGCTGCCCAGGAGTTCGCCGGTGGCAGGGTCAACCTCGAACAGCCAGCCGGTGGTCGTCAACCCGTAGAGGCGCGGGCCGTCGGCCGTGTTGTAGGTGGCGAGGCCGGAGATGGCGGCCGCGTCCGGCACCGGGACGATGTCCCAGTTGGTGGTGGCGGTCTCGATGTCCCACGAGATCAGGTCGGCCTCCGTCGTCGTGGGGGCGTGAACTTCACCGAGGATCTCGTGCCCGACGAACGCGGTGCCGTCGATGGCAGCCAGGGAGATCGGCGTCTGGTCGACGACGAGGTCGCGGTGGGTCTCGATGGCACCGGTGGCGGGATCGATGACCGACACGGCACCGCCGACGTTGCCGTACGTCTCACGCGTGCCGACGAGCAGCTTGCCCGTGGTGTGGTTGTAGAGGCTCGTCCGGGGACGCATCTGGTTGTCGCGGATCTGGGCCAGGAACTCGAGGTCGGTCGACTCGGGATCGTAGGTCCACACCTGGCTCGCCGGGTAGATCGAGGCGAAGAGCTGCTGGTCGTCGGCCGTCATGGTCTTCGTCTCGCCGGGCACGGCGAACCGCTCCGAGGAACCACTGGTGCCGTCGTGCTGCTGGATGCCCCAGTGCCCGGCGACGTAGGCGTCGCCCTGGAAGACCGCGAGCGACTGGGCGCCCCGCTCCGGGCTGCGGGGCATGCCGGACTCGAGGCCGCTGATGACGTCGACGGTGCCGTCCGCCATCGAGTACGACCACACGTCTCCGACGCCCGTGACGCCGATCACGGTGCCGTCGGAGACAAAGAGCTTGCGGTGCTCCGCGCCGATGCTGGGCACTCCGAGCTTCGTGAGGCTCCCCGTCGAGATGTCGTAGGAGTAGAGCGCTCCTTCGGGGCGCACCGTGAAGTAGGCGGTGGTGCCATCCATGACGATGGAATCGATCGTGCGTCCGTCGGGGACCGGCACGATGGTCACGTCGGACGTCTCGAGATCGACCACGCCGAAGAGCCCGCTCGGCTCGGTGCCGAAGGTCAGGTACTGGCCCTCGAGCGCGATGTCGTAGACGAAGGACTCGCCCTCCAGTTCGGGGATGTCCATGGTCTGCCACTCGCCGCCATCACGGTCGCGGTAGGCGACTGAGGCTGCCGGGCCCATCCCGGCGAAGACGGTCTCGTCGTTGGCGACGATGCTGCGCACATAGCGCTGACCCTCGACGGGGGTGCCGAGCGGCTCCACCTCGTTCGTGGCCGGATCCAATTCGTAGACCCCGCCGCTCGCCCCGCGGGCCATGCCCGCGATGTAGATCGTGTCGTCGGGGGCCGCGCTCTGGTCCATCACCAGCAACTCGGCGGGCAGCGTCGCCACAGGCTCGGTGGTCAGCGCGCCCTGCTCGATGTCGTAGTGATAGATGTCGGCGGGGGTGTGCATGCCGAAGTAGAGGTCGGCGCCGTCGTTGACGGCCGTGGCCGCCCACCCCTCAATTCCCGAGGGGATCGTGGTGACGTCGGTGACGGTGCGGGTGGTGAGGTCGAGGGTGCTGAGGTTGGCCGGCACAGCCTGGCGCGAGACGAGGAACATCGTGTCGCCGACCAGCTCGGCCCCGTTGACGGCCGTACCGACGGCGGCGGGGCCGAGGTCGATGGCGGTGACGTCGCCGAAGACGGCGTGCGAGGGCAGAGGGATCGAGAGCAGGAGGGCGCCGGCGGCGACGCCCGCGACGGCGGTTCCCCCCCTCCGCCGATCAGCAGCTGAGGGCATGTGTAGCTCCTTTGCTAGAGAAGCCCTCATGCTAAGAGCGCGATGTGCCTATGACAAGGACTTATGAGAAATCACTCGATCAGCGTGCCTGGACACGCGGGGGCTGGACGTCACCCGACCCACCGCTCGCCGATCGGTTCCGCGCTGAGACGGCCGGTGGACACCGCTGCCAAAGTCTGCGCGAACTCGCCCTCCGAGCCGTCCGGGATGGCCAGCCGGATGTGCGCCAGGTCGGTCCAGTCGACCCCGTCGACCGTGACCTCTGCTCCGCCTGGGAGGGTGAGCCCACGGAGTTGTTCCTCGATGAAGCCCGCCTCCGCGTAGCCGACGTCGACGCGGAGCAACCGGTGGAGCTCGACGCGGCGGGTTCCCGCCTTCTCCAGTGCTGCGGCGACGGCTTCGGAGTAGGCCCGGACCAGGCCGCCCGCGCCAAGCTTGACCCCGCCGAAGTATCGGGTGACGACGGCGACGACGTCGCTCACCCCATGCTTCTGCAGCACCTGGAGCATCGGGACGCCAGCCGTGCCGGCGGGCTCGCCGTCGTCGGAGCTCCGGGCAGTGCGCCCGTCCGGCCCCAGGACGAACGCGGAGCAGTGGTGGCGCGCATCGAAGTGGACCGACCGGCGCTCCTCGATCACCTCCCGGGCTTCGGCCTCCGTCGTGACCCGTCGGACCCGGCAGAGGAAGCGGGAGCGCTTGATCTCGATCTCGACGTCGGTGCCCTCCAGCGGGCGGGCGTCGATAGTGAGGTAGCGCGTGTCAGACACCGAGCTCGCGGCGGAGCTTCGCCACGTGGCCGGTTGCCTTGACGTTGTACTGCGCGATGCGGACGGTGCCCGTGCCGTCGTCGTCGACATCGATGACGAAGGTGGACCGCAGCACGCCTTCGATCTCCTTGCCGTAGAGCTTGCGGAGCCCGTAGGCGCCGTAGAGATCGAGCACCTTCTTCTCGGGGTCGGCCAGCAGGGTGAAGTCGATGTCGGAGTTCGCGCTGAACTTCGCGAGCTTTTCGACGGGGTCGGGCGAGCATCCGAGCACCGTGTAGCCGTTCTCGGTGAACGCGTCGATGGCGGAGGAGAAATCGACGGCCTGCGTCGTGCAGCCGGGCGTCATGGCGGCGGGGTAGAAGTACAGGATGACCGACTTGCCGGCGTAGTCCGCCAGCGAGACGTCGTCGCCGTCCTGGTTGGGCAGGGTGAACTCGGGCGCGGTGGACCCTGGGGTGAGGCGTGCGGTCATGCTCACATCTTAGGGTGTGCGGACCATGAGCCTCCGATAGGCTTACAGGGCAGACAGTTGAGGAGACTTCACTATGGCTACCCGTTCAGTCGATGAGATCCGCGTTGACCTCGCCGCTAACCGCGCGAAGTTGGCGGAGGCGACCGCAGAAGCAGTGGAGGCCGTCAAGCCAGCGAACATTGCCCGCGAGAGCGTCGACCAGGTCAAGCAGTTCGCCAAGGGCGAGTTCAACGCGGCCACCTCGCAGCTCAAGGATGAGCAGGGAGGTTGGCGCCGAGACCGCCTCATCGCGATCGGCGGCGCGGTGCTGGGGACAGTGCTGTTCTTCGCCACGCTCAGCGCGATCGCCAAGCGCCGCACGGCGCTAGAACTGAGCATGCAGCACGCCGTCACGTCCTCCTGAGCGACGTTTTGGCACTCGGCGACGAGTGGCTGCGCACGGAGCGTCCGTGCGGTGCCTGAGTTGCGTCGCGGTCTGGATGCCAATTGCGGACAGTCGCCTCTAATCGGCCGGAGTCAACGCCAACCGGCCGGTGACAACGCCAACCGAGAAGTGCGGATGCCAGCAGTGTGCTCGGAACGCCAACGAAGAAGTGCGAGCGCCAACCGTCAGTTGGAATCGCCAACCGATAGGGGCGAACGCCAACCGGTAGGGCACCACGCCGACGAGCCTCATCGACGCCCGCGAGATTTCGCGGGCGTCGACGGGTTTCGCGGGCGAAACCTCCCTCCCGTTGGCGTTCGCCGTCGTCGGTTGGCGTCGTCGTCTCCCCGTTGGCGTCGTCGTCTCCCCGTTGGCGTTACCATCCGACGGTTGGCGTTCGGGCCCTAGACGTTGGCCTTTGGCCCGACGGTTGGCGTTCCGGTCGATGAGTTGGCGAGTCCGCCTCCTGCGTGTTGCTGGCCACTGCGGCAGCGCGCCGCCCTGGCTCCGAGCCAAGGGGGATCGGGTCCATCGTTTGATGTAGGGCACGTTGCGTGCCCGACCGCCAGCGCGGATCTACGGTGAGCACATGACTACTCGAGAGATCACCGCGCCTGAGCAGAGGAAGCTGCGCACCCTCAATCTCGCAGCCGCCGCGCTGCACCTGGCGCAAGCCATCGCCGTGGTGATCCTGGCGACCGACTTCGCGCTGCCGATCACCGCCTCCTACCTCGCCGGCCCTCCCGGCACGCCGCCGGGACCGGCGACCGTACTGGCGGATCTGCCGACCGGACTGGCCGTGGCGGGGTTCCTCTTCCTGTCGTTCCTCGCGCACCTGATCGTCGGCACGGTCTGGTTCCGCAACTACATCGGCGACCTCTCCCAGCTCATCAACCGAGCGCGGTGGGTCGAGTACTCGTTCTCCTCGACGTTGATGATCGTGGTCATCTCGCAACTCGTCGGTATCACCGACGTGGCGGCGCTGATCGCCATCTGCGGGGCCAATGTGTCGATGATTCTCTTCGGCTGGCTGCAGGAGAAGTACGAGACGCCCGGCAGTGGCGGGTGGTTGCCCTTCATCTTCGGGTGCATCGCCGGAGTGGTGCCGTGGCTGGCGATCCTCTACTACACGATCGCTCCTGGATCGGACGCGGAGCCCCCGGGGTTCGTCTACGCGATCGTCGTGTCGCTCTTCCTGTTCTTCAACGTGTTCGGCCTCAACCAGTGGTTGCAGTACCGGGCCAAGGGGCGCTGGGCTGACTACCTGGTGGGGGAGCGCAGTTACATCATCTTGAGCCTGGTCGCGAAGTCGCTCCTTGCCTGGCAGGTCTTCGGAGGCACGCTCGCCGGTTCGTGACCGTCGGCGGGCCGTCCGTCAGGACTCGCCCGGTGCCAGGACGACGTCGTTGCCGGCAAGGGTTGCCCGGAAGCCGTCGTCCTGGACGGCGACGTCCAACAGTTCGAGGTTCTCAGGCAGCCCTTCAATCGGCTGCTTGATGGTGACGAACTCGCGCACGAGAGTACCGAGGGTGCGCGATAGGAAATCTGGTAAGCCCACGTCGATCGCCGTGGGTTCCACGACGAGCAGGCCGCGTTCCACCTCGACGGTGCCGGTAGCCACGACGGTGACGCCGCGCCCGAGTAGCTCCACGGTCCGTACCACCGACGCCTGACCTCCCTCGGCCGGGAGCACGAGGCTGTCGCCGCCGAGCTGCGCCGCGACCTCGCGGAACGGGACGGTGGCCTCCACATCGAGCCGTTGCACGATCAGGCCTTTGGAGCCCGTCCTCGCGCCGTGCCCACGCGCCTCAACGTCCGTCAACGTCGAGTCAGGAAGGACGATGAGCGCGGACTGGAGATCGAGGTCGCCGATCCACACCTCGTCGTCGGCCAGGTCGGACGGCGGATCCGAGTCCAGGGACGGGACAGGCACCGGCGCGACGGGCGTCGGTCCGGTGGTCTCGACTGCCGGCTCGGAGATGGTCCACCACAGGACCGCGAGAGCGATCGCAATCAGGACGAGCATCCCCAGGGCACCGAGGGCCCAGTCAACGGCGCGTGATCGAATCATTTCCCCAGTCTGCCCGCTGATCGAGTTTGCTGTGCGCCCTCGGACGACTCACCTCCTCGGCCTGTTCCCGGGAGTCGCGGGAACGGCCACGCGTTCAGGGGGCACTGATCCTGGACGGTCACGCCGCGCAACGCTCCTTACACGAGGGCCGAGCAAAATGCAGAAAGATCCTCGCTCCCATAGGAGCGAGGACCAGATGCCTGCGCCATTCGTAGGTGTCCCAGACAGTGCGCTGACAGGGGCATTCGCGACCCCTCCGGTTGAGCGAGGTGCACCGTGGGTTGCGGAAACCGTACAGCCGGACGCCGCTGGGGATTGCGTCGCCCGCTCAGGAAGCCTTCGGCGTCTCATGGACGTTAGTGATCCCGTGCCGGTAGATGGCGTCGGAGCCGGTCAGGGTGTCGACCCGCTGGGCGAAGTCGAACCGCTGTTCCTTGGGCAGGAAGGTGGCAAGGTTCATGAAGGCCCAGTGCATGGACTTGGGGTGCACGTTCTTCAGGCGGTTGCTGAAGAGGCGGGGCTTCTTGGCGCTGTCTGATGTGGGGCGCATCCACAGGCGAGCGTGGTGGGCCACTGAGTTGCGCAGGTAGGCCAGCGACTTGACCTGGGTCTCGAAGACCTGAGCACTGATCTCCAGGTCCTTGGCTACGGCCTTCCATACAGGCGACTCGGTGTCCTTGTCGCAGTTAATGACGAACTGGCCGAGCAGACCGAGGCTGAAACTGTCCACTACCGCCCACAGGGGCAGGTCTGCGGCGAGGACGAGGCACGTGCCGTGGCACCCGGCTTCGTACCGGCGAGGCTTGGTCATCGACTTCGAGGTGGCAGCCTCACGGAGGCACTCATCGACGTAGGGCTCGTCATGACGGTAGATGTGCAGCAGGATGCCCTCCACCAGACGGCTCGGGCTCTCGGCGTCGGTGGCCCGGTACTGAGTGGTCTGAAGGTAGGAGTTGGCCGGGGCGAACTTGGCGCAGTAGCGCTCCACAGCCGCCGCGCGCAGACGCCACTCGGCTGTCCGCAATCCCTCGTGCACCAGTGCTGAGACCTTGGCATCCAGGTCGATCACCCGGAACACGTCGTCGGGCGTCTTGCGAGGGACCTGAACCTGCCGCCGTCCCACGAGGGCACGGTAGTTGCGGGCGTAGCCGAGGAAGTAGTGGAAGTTGAGCCGCGAGAGGCGCTCTGCGTGTTCGTCGGTGACGGAGCCGGGCTCGAAGTACCCCCGCTCGTACAGATAGTCCACCCGCTGATCGACGGTGAGGAAGGGCGGAATCTGCACGTGTGGACCTAGAAAAAAGAGGACCCCCGCAGTGTGCATCACCGCTGACGCGATGAGAGGCGGCGGGGGGACTATTGATAGAAACCGTACCCTCCGCGCGGGCAGCGATCAAGTCCAGAGGGGCCGTGTCTCGCTGGGGCTGCCGGACCAGCGGGGCGTCTATCTCCAGCGGCCAGCACAGTAGGACTCAAGGGTAGAAAGCTTGGGAAACAAGGGGACAGGGCCCACGCCAGGCTACCGTCCAGGTGCACGACGAACGGCGCCACGACATCGCAGCATCCATTGGTCTCCGCCGTCTTCGAGGTAGCCGAGCGCGCCACGAATGACCTCACCCACCTCGTCCCCGACCTCGACCGGGACCGCACCGAGTACGCGCTGGCATCGGTGCTGCTGGAAGAGGCGTGGATCAGCAGCCGCTGACGGTCTCAACACCCTAGTGAGGCCAACCTGGCTGTAGACAGCCCCGCCAGAATGGACGCATGAGCATCGACGCGGAATACCCCGGAGACCCACGGCATCCTGAGCACACCGACTGGCTTCTTGAACTCGGGAGGGCTACCTACGCGGCTGCCGGGCTGTCCGGCATCGCCGTCGATCTCTTGCGCGTGCACTCAGGTTTCGAGTCCGAGGACCTCTACAAGGACCCTCTCGGGCGGTTGCTGGACAAGTTGCGCAGGACCCCTCCCGCAGTAGACGGGATCGAGGACTTCATCGCCCTGTCCGAGGAGGCGTTGGTGGTCCGCAACGATGTCCTGCACGCCCTCCCCGTGATGCACGGGTTGCATCGTCGTCGCAGTGACGACCTTGGCTACGTCCGCAACTACTACGACCTGGCCTCACTCTGGGAGGCTACGCAGGTCATTCAGAACGCGCGCCGGAAGGGCAATGAGGTGCTCTACGCCGATGGTGGTGAAGCCGTCAGGCGCTGGGTCGAGAGCGCCTGATCAGTCGGACTCGGGCCGCACCGCGTTGGCGATCTTCACCGCGACCTGCTCCAGCGTGTCCTCCCCGGTGCTCAGTCCTGACCGGGACGCCAGCAGTGGGCTCTCGTCACGGAGTTCCTCGTAGGTGATGCCGTGGACGACCGGGATCACTCGGTCAGTGGCGAGCAGCGCCGACAACTCCTTGTCCGCGATGCCCTCGGCGGCGAGGCTCTTCAGAAGGTTGGGGGTGGCCAGCACGATGCCGATGTGTGACATGCGCAGACCCTTGTCGATCTCTCGCACCAAGGAGGTCCCCAGGGCAACGTCCTTCTCTGAGAACCACACCCTTACCCCGAACCTCTCCAAGAGGTCGTGGAGTTCCTGCGCGGCTTCTTGACGGTCGCCCCAGGCGTGGCACAGGAATACGTCACGACGCTCGGGATGCGCTGCCGCTTGGCGCTCGGCTTCGGTAGCCACGGCCCCCAAGGTGCGTTCCTCCGTGGCGCGGTAGGTGACGCGTGGACGGCTGGCTGACTGCAACTTCCGGTTCGTGTCCCGCACCCACTTGTCGATCTCGCGCTGAGGGGCCTGTTCGTTTCGGCGTTGCTGCGCCTTCGCCTCGCTCTCGGCCTTGCGCTGCGCAGCCTTCAGGTCGCGCTCGAACTGCTGCTCGGCCTTTCGGACCTCGGTCCTGATCTGCTGCTCGGCCTTGCGCTGAGCCGCGCGCATCTGAGACCTGATCTGGGACTGGGACGGCATGCGTGGTGTTGGCACGTGTGGACTCCTAACTGATCGGTCGAGTCCAGCATGGCAATGAGCACTGACAGAACTGACGGGCTGAGTCGACAACGGCGACACGTGCCTCAGACTCGGAGTGCCGCTCCACCGTCCGCGAAGCCGGGGTATGCCCGGTTGTCCCGCTTGGGCTCCGGGAGGCCATCGCGACGACGCTGGGCCTCCTTGCAACGGTCTTCTCGGTCCTCGGCCTCGAAGACCTCAGCGAGCGCCTCCAGTTCGGCCTGAAGGGAGTCCTTGGGGTTGTGCTGGTCATGACGGTTCCTCCTGAGGTGTGCTTGTGCTACTGGGTGCTATCGAGGGTAGCCACACAGGTGTCCGATCCAGGAACGCCAATGATCGCTAGCCTGATGCCATGCCTAGGGAGTCCTACAACGTCCGCATTTTGCGGAGTAAGGCCATCGCCTCCCTGCGGACCGGAGTCGCTGCCTTCAACGGGCTGGACGACGACGCCCGGACCACCACCGTGCTGCTGCACCTTCAACACGCCTTCGAGATGCTGCTGAAGGCAATCTTGGAGGCCAAGAAGGACGCAGGGGTCTTCGACAAGCGCACCCAGAAGTCGATCTCGCTGGAGAGGGCGATCAATCGCTGCCAGCAGATCGGGGCCGTGAAGTTGACCGACGAGGAGGCGGGTGTCATCCGGCACCTCGACGCGATGCGGGACGCTGAGCAGCACTGGCACCTGGTCGTGGATGAGGGCCTGCTGTACCACAACGCCAGAACTGCCGTCACGCTGTTCGATGACCTGCTCCAGCGGGTGTTCTCGGAGAATCTCTCCGACCACATCCCCAAGTGAGTCCTGCCCATCAGCGCGGAGGCACCGCTCGCGCTAGACCTGCTGGTGGATCGGGAGTTCGCCCGTATCGCGGAACTGCTGAAGCCGGGAAGGCGGGCCACGGCGGAGGCGAAGGCCCGCGTCCGTGCGCTGTTGGCGACCGAGGCCATCGCGGACGCAGACGCAGCCGAGGTGCGGGAGGACGACGTGCGGCGCGTCACGCGAGGTATCCGGGAGGGCAAGACACGACAGCAGGTCTTCCCCAAACTCACCGGCTACACCTCCGACATTCAGGGTGATGGCGTGGCCGTGGAGGTCAGGATCGTGAAGTCTGGCGGATTGCCTGTGACCTACACCGATGATCCGGACGCCGACACTGCAGCCATTCGCACGGTCGATCTGGAGAAGAAGTTCCACATGGGGGCTTACGACCTGGCCGACAAGGCTGGCGTGGACAGGACCCGAGCGGTCGCACTCCGCAGGCACCTGGGCCTCGACAATGACGACGATCACTTCTCGCACGTCTTCAAGTTCGGTAGTACGAGGCTCCGCAGGTACTCCAACAATGCGCTGACGGCCATGCGAGAGGCGGTGAAGGCCGTCGACCTAGAGAGAGTCTGGAAGTCGCACCGAACCATCCCATCAAACGCAAGGGCGGTTGCGCCTCCCTGCGATCAACCCGGCTGCGCCGTAAAGGGCCAGTAGCGGGTCTTGTCGATCTCACTCCCAGATCGGCGCGATTAACTCGTCCAGAGACATCCCACGCCCGAGAGAGGGTCCATGTCCGCAGGTCTCCGTGGACCCGCCCGGCGCTGAGCTTGAACAGCGTCTGTCTGGCGAGCCCCGTGGCCTCGACGGGTTCGTCGAAGGTCATCCCTGAGCGCTCGCGCTGCGCCTGGAACGCCTCAGCCAGACGGGAGAGGTCGGGCTCAGGCGGGGCATACACCAATCCACCCCAGCGCCTTCGAGCACGGAAGTCAGTACAAGAACATCTACTATAGGTGCGACCGTGGCACTTTAGCCAGGGGCGACTCCCGCATGGAGACCGTCGTTCGCTGAAGGAGAGCCCCAAGTCTCGCAAGACGCTTCTGATGTCCGTGCTGCTGACGGTCTCGCTGACCGCCCGCCTGCGCCTCCGGAGGAGGGATTCGGCAGGACCCGACCGAACAGCCAGAGCCGAGCGCCGCCGAACAGACTTCGACCGGCCCCTCGCATTCCCTGCCCCTCGCATCCGCCTTCGGGAAGCCGGCCTGGGGAATCCAGATTCCTCCCTCGTGGGAGCACTAACTCCCATCGTGACCGCCCAGCGTGTGATCACTCTGAACGACGCCTCGGTCGTTGCGTATGACGCCCAGGGAGCGGAAGCATGGTCCACAGACTGGAAGCCGCTGGCCGAGGAGGACCGGGCCGTAGGGACGCCTCCCGCGCTTCGTCAGGTTTCACCCCAGGCCGTCGCCGTGATCGACACCGGTAAGGTGGAGGGCGAGGGCTTGCCCACCGGCACCTACGCCGCCCAATTCACTCATCAGCATCAATGACGGAGCGCTGATCGAGGAAGTCACCGCTCCCGGCAGTGAGTCGGATATACCAGAACTCGCTGAGATTGGCTTGGCCTTCGTCTTGCCGGATCGCAGCGCTGTCATCGTGACGCCAGAGGGCGAGATTGTGGAGGCCCCTGCCGCTCACGCAGACGCCCGGCAGGTCGGAGCGGTCTCCGTGGGTCAGCACCCCATCGGGCTCTGGGAGACCGGCTCGGTGAGCACCCTGTCGTCCTTCGGAGCCTCGGGGTGGTGATGCGACGACTTGTTGCCCAACGGGGAGGCTGCCAACGCTCAGGTCTTCGGCAGCGACGCGGACACCCTCTTGCTAGGACGCTGGAACGAGCCGACAGCCGGACGGGGAGAGGCTGGAGCAGTCGTCTTCCAGGTGCCTGATGCTGCCTCAGGGAACGTTTTGGTCAGCCCGGAGTGCGGCCCGGCCACGGAGTCACAGTTCGTGGTCAGCCCCGACCGCCAGTGGAAGGTCGCCGGACCGCTGCGTATCAGTCCCCAGAACGCCGGGGACTGCACAGGTGGCGGGGAGGGTCAGCGGAGCGTGACGTTTACCGCCATGAACGACGAGGATCGAGCCTTTGGGCTTGAAGGACAGGGCGGCTCAGATGCGCTCTTCGTGGACTCCAAGCCGGGCGAAGAGCCGGAGACTTCTGATCTCACTGAGGGCGTTCAACCCCCATCGGCATGGAAGGTGGCCTGGCGGTCCACTGGGATGCCAAGACGGGAGTCATCACCGCCAACCCGATCCAAGACTGATCACACTGCTCACACCTCCAGGGCGAGCCTGTTCCCCGCGTCGGCGCGGAACGTCGCCCGCGAATGGAGAGCCAACTCCTGCGCCCACTCCCATGCCGCACTTCGGTTCCTCATGAGGAACTTGCTGCGGCTGTCCCCCTGCGGCAACTCAGTAAGCAGTCCGCAGCCGATCAGACTCCTCACAGGCCCCTGAACGTTGCTGACCGAAACGCCCAGTTCTCGCGCCAGTTCCGTTTGCGTGGTCAGACCGTCCGCTGAGTCCGCCACGGCGAGCATGACCTCTAGACGGTAGGCCTGACCGAAAGCCGCCCGCGACAGCCCACGCAGAGCCTCCTTCTCCAACATGCGTCCATGATACGCGATTGTCGGTACGAGATTCACGTATCATGGACGCATGAAGCGCAAGTCGGGCATCGAGTGGACCGAGGTCACGTGGAACCCCACGACTGGCTGTGACCGGATTTCGGATGGATGCCTCAACTGCTATGCGCTGACGATGGCGAAGCGGCTGAAGGCCATGGGCTCGGAGCGATACCAGAACGACGGTGATCCGCGAACTTCTGGTCCGGGCTTCGCGCTCACGCTGCATCCCGAGGCGCTCGACCAGCCCTATCGGTGGTCTGGTCATCGCACCGTCTTCGTGAACTCGATGAGCGATCTGTTCCACGCCAAGGTGCCAATCTCCTTCGTGCGAGATGTCTTCCAAGTCATCGCTGACACCCCCCAGCACACTTATCAGGTACTCACGAAGCGCTCGGCACGGCTGCCCAAGATCGCGGACAAGTTGGACTGGCCCTCGAACCTCTGGATGGGTGTCAGTGTGGAGACCTCCGACTTCCTCTACCGAGTTGACCACCTGCGCGAGGTTCCAGCCGCCGTCCGTTTCCTGTCGTGCGAGCCTCTCTTGGGCTCACTTGCTGGGATCGACCTCAGTGGCATGGGGTGGGTCATTACCGGAGGTGAGTCCGGCCCTCGCGCGAGGCCGCTGAACCCGGAATGGGTTCGTGAGATCAGGGACGCCTGCGTGGAGGCGCAGGTGCCGTTCTTCCACAAGCAGTGGGGTGGTCGAACGCCCAAGGAGCAGGGGCGGACGCTGGACGGGGTGGTCTGGGACGAGATGCCTCGGCGGGCCGTGGGCTAGGCGCGCTCCATGGCCGAACGATGCATCTTCTTGGAAGTGTCACGCGGACGTAGGTAACCGTCCTCGGCGAGTTGGTCCCATGCCTTACGGATGTGGCGCTCGCCCGCCAGACCCAACGTGTGTCCGAGAATCAGGCTGACATCACGGGCAACATCGAGGCGGTGCGCGCCGAGGTTACGGATGTTGTCGCAGATGTTCTGGACCCATTGGGCATCCAGTTCCTGCTCCTGCCGCGCGCCCTCCTTGGCTGCGTTCTCCATCTCGAAGTCGTCCCCGAAGAGTGACTCCTGCCGTTGCCTGCCCAGGAACTCCTCCAACTCCTGCTTGCGATAGGTCTCCCGCCACTTCCGGGTGGCCCGGCATGCGGCGTCAGCAAACTTGTAACCGCCCACTGGGTGCCGGAAGAAGAGAGTGAGCAGGAAGAGTGGCTCGTGATGGGGGCGGCGACGAACGGGGATAGACATGGAGTCGTACCCGGTGTCCTGCCTGATCTGGTCGCGGTAGACCGCGATCACGTGCTCAGCCGCTTGCGCTGCGGACCCGTGCTCGTGCCGCATGTCGTGGAATGTCTGACGCCACGCGGTGCCACCGAAGAAGCGGTCAACACGCTCGACGCCCCGCTCTTGACCTTTGCACGGGACCACCCGACCTGCCGACAACTCCAGGTTTCCCCCGATCCGCCAGACTGCCTCCAGGTTGATGTTCAGCAGCACCTCCGAGGGCGGTAGATCACGGGTGCGTGACAGAAGGAGCCTGGTCATGGTTTCACGCCGCATAGCGACTCCGAACGGATCAAGGAACGTAACCACTGGGTTGGTCCCGACCGCTGACCAGGCCGATGGCATCTGCTCTTCGACCGTCCCGTTGAGGATGCTCGCTGACAGTCCTCGGTCTCTGAACGGGGTGACATTCTTGTCCAGCGCTTCAACGGCGCTCGTATCGGACTCGATGAAGATGCTCTTGATCACCTGCCTGCTCTTGAACTCTTCAGCCATCTTCAGAACGATCAGGGGCGAGCCGTCTGGGTGAGCGCCCTCTGGGTCCGGCTCCTCGTAAGCACCGGCACCTGCGTACCCGTCGATGACCCACACTGGTCGTGTGCGATCCTGCGAGCCCACCACGCTGGCGAAAACCTTGGTGTACTCGCGCAACAGGGCATGCTTTAGTACGGCAGCCGGTTGCTTCTGCTGGAAGAACGAATCGTGGCTGGTCATGGACATCCCTCGGCAGTCGCTCGATGCGCCGGAACTGTAGAGCCCCATAGGCGCCCATTCCGCATGGCGCTACTCCGGCTTCGTGCTCGTCAGCAGGGCGTTCCAAGAACCTCCTGCATGCTTGATGTTGGTCTCGGTCGCGAACACGTATCGCCAGGTCCCGAAGTCGCCGTCATCTCGCACGGCCCGAGCCCAGTTCTCGGCTTCCTTCTTCTTGCGGAGCACGGAGTCATCCTTGGCGTGGTCGTCAGCCTTGCCCTCGATCAGCCAATGCACGCCATCGACATCAAGCGCAATGAAGTCAGGGAAGTATCGACCATCCGGGGTGGGGATGAACGCCTGACCACCGACGTATACGCGGACCCACCATTTGATGTTGGGGTCGCGATCCATGAGGAGCGCCAACTCCCACTCGGTCGTCCCCGCGTCGAAGGTGGCGACCGGCATGACGTTCTTCTCCCAGCCGACGTACTGAAGCCCCTTCTTGAACTTCACCACGTTGTGGGCCTTCACCGCGTCTGCTGCCACGGTGACAGGCTCCAGTGGAAGTTCGATCTTGACGAACTCGAACTTCTCCTGCCGGGGTCGGGTCGTGATCTTGTCGCGGATCATGGTCCTCATGCCCTCGACGGCCTGCTGGCGACGCTTGGTGCCCCACTCAGCGGTCTCTTCGTCGTTCGTGACCCCAGCGCCCTTCAGGAACGCCCTCACGAGTCGCTTGGCGGCGTTCTTGGATGACCTCTCAGCAGGAACCTCCGGCTGCTGCGTGATCGCCTCGGTCAGTTCGGCCTGCACCACGTCCAGACCAGCCAGGGTCTGCTGAGCCTCCGAAGTGCCTTGCGGGGTGCTGATGATCTCCACCTGGTCACCCTTCCGCTTGGCCTCCAGTGCGTCGCGGAAGATGAAGGTGGGCACCTCCTTGACGAAGGCCGCGCCCGCCTTCTCGGCATCGCCATCAGGGATGTCCGAGAGGGAGAAGGGGAAGTGCACCAAGCGCGGCTCGCGCCGGGGGAAGATGATCTGCGGGGCACCCTTCACCCGGTACTGCGGCTCGGGCACCTTGGTCTCGACGCGCTGCTCGGTCTCCTCGAAGATCAGGGCGGGGTTCGGCTGGTAGTCCTCGACCTGAGCCGATTCGTCCTCCTCCCAGTCAAACAGCGCCCACTGGCCAGGAGCCGGGGTGAGGCTGCTGCTGCCACCTGTGCCGCCGACCTGATCCTGCTGGGACGAGCCAGCGACCGACTCCACAGGGACGGGTTGGTTGGGGTCGACCTCTGTAGTGGTCGCAAACCCCTGGTCATCCACCTCAACCGCCGTGGACGGCAGTTGGATGCGCTGCCGAAGCACGTCCTTCTGGGCGAGCAACTGCTGGTACGAGTCGTGGGCCACCAGGTCCACCTGATCCACGTCAGCAAGTCCCGTGCGAGCACCGAACGGCAACCGCAACCCGCGACCCAGAATCTGCTCGGTGAGCGTCTGGGAGGCCAGCCTGCGCAGCGCCACGATGACAGTGATGTTCTTCACGTCCCAGCCCTCGCGGAGCATGTTCACGCTGACGATGGCCCGGATCGGTGAATCGGGGTCCTCGACCTTGGCGAGGGCCTCCAACGCAACATCGGAGGACTGCGAGGTGATCTCCAGGACCTGGGAGCCGTCACCGATCATCCCGGGCTGGGCGAGCAACTGGCCGACCTCGGTGGCGTGCTCGATGGTCTGGCACACGACGAAGAGGACCGGCTTCAAGCCAGGTGCATTGGGGGAGGTCTGCCGGTAGACCTCGTAGGACTTCTCCTTGTGGCCGAGCAACTGGCAGGCATCCCGCAACTGGGTGCGTTCGTCCTTCGTGCCGTCCTTCCGGTACACGATCACGGGCACCTTGACGTGCCCGTCCGCGATGGCCTCACCGAGCGTGTACTGGAACACGACCTTGGCGTAGTCGTTCTTGTCCGGCGTGGCGGTCAGACCGATCAACGCGACCGGGTTCAGATCACGAATCGCCGCAGAGAACGCCTTGGCCTTCTCACGGTAGACGTGGTGCTCGTCCGCGATCACGAACAGGTCGTCAGCGTTTTCCAAGTGCGAGTAGAGGGCATCCCCGAGGTTCTCGTCCTCGGAGCGCACCTTCCGGCTCACCTTGTCGGTGGGCCGGATCAACTGCTGCACGTTGAAGACGAACACCTTCAGCCGCTGCGGGTTGCGCAGCACGGAGCCGACGTTGGCCGCCTGGAAGTTGTCCGGCGTGACGATGAACGGGGCGATGTCAGCCCCGGCCACATACTTGGCCGACGCCGCATCGAAGTTCGCCAGGGTCTTGCGCTGGATCGTGGAACCCGGGGTGACCACCAGTACGTGCCGGACACCCTGCTGAGCCAGGTACTCGATCAGCGACGACATCAGGAAGGTTTTACCGACGCCCGTGGCGAGGTCGGCCACCATCTCCTGAAAGCCGGTGCCGCCGTCAGCGATCCGCTGAACGATGGTCGCCAGCGCGTTCTTGTTCGGGTCGCGCAGATCAAAGCGCGCGGCGATCTCCTCGATGAGGGCCTCGTCGTGGGTGATGTCCACGGGCATGTCAGTTCACCGTCCCCTTCGGGAACACGTCCTCCGGAGCCTTCTTGATCCGCGACCCCGGCGACAGCCGCTGGAGCAGGTCGCCCGCCTCCGGCAAGACACCCTTGGCCACAATCACGGCCTTCTCCTTCTCGCCCAGGTGCTCCACCACCGTGCGGACGATGGTCTCGTCGGCCACGCCGTCGATCACGGCGAGCCGCTGCCGCTTCCGCACACCACAGAACACAGGGTCATCAGGCGTCAGGGTGAACTTCAACTGACCGGCGATGGCCTTCGACCACGCCCCGTTCGTCGCCTCAGGAGACAGGAAGACCGTGCCGTCCTCGTCATCCACCTCATACATCGAGGGGCCCATCTTGGCGACAGTGAAGCCGCCGTCCTGGCACACCGATTGCCTGGCTGAGACAAGCTTCAACCGTTCCCTGAGTTCCTGCACCAATGCTGCGCCCTCCTCAAGACTCAGGGACTTGAGACCCACCTGTTGAACCGCCTTGATGGCTCGAAGCAGGGCCTTTGCATCGTCTGGCTTCACGCGCCCGTCGATGTCTGCGTCAGCGAATCCCTCGGCTTCCCCCACGCTGATGCCGATAGCGTCGGTCCCTTGTTGAACCTTGCGCAAGCGTGGCACCGTGAAGGCGTCCGCAACCTCTTGGCTAAGTTCGACCGTCAACCAGCGTCGTCCCAACTTGTGCGCGACCGCTGCACTGGTGCCGGAACCCGCAAAGCAATCAAGAACCAAGTCATCTGCGTTCGTGGCAATGCGAATCACACGTTCCAGCAGACGTTCCGGCTTCGGGGTGTCGAAGACTTGATCTTCGCCGAACAGCGCAATGATCTCCTTCTT
This sequence comes from Tessaracoccus flavus, assembly GCF_001997295.1. Lineage (NCBI taxonomy): Bacteria > Bacillati > Actinomycetota > Actinomycetes > Propionibacteriales > Propionibacteriaceae > Tessaracoccus > Tessaracoccus flavus. The sequence goes on along the minus strand of NZ_CP019605.1, from coordinate 2,007,449 downwards.
GGCGTCGTCATTGTTGCCCACTTCCTCATGAGGCCACCATGTCCAGGGGACTAGGCCCTCATCGTCCCTCAGGTATCGGATGGTGTTCGGCTTGCCTGACCCATCGAGCCCGAAGTAGACCTCACCTCGATCACGCATCGCCTGCATTACTGGGGCAGTAACGCTCCATGCCCTCCCATTCGCTGGCCGGACAATCTTTCCGCTCGGAGTGACCACATCGTAGAACTGGGACGCGGTGGCATGGCCTCCCTGCACGTCCATGGGCACGGGCCTCCAAGGACCGTTGGGGTCATTGTTGGGATTCCTGTACTGGGCCGCACTGATGCGTGGAATCCTGTTGCGTAGAGCTTTCCATCGCTGAGGACCCGCTGGCGCGTACACCAGGATGTAGTCATGTACAGTGCCGATGGCTGGACGATTGTCGCGCGAGTATTTCTTTTGCCAAACGATCGTGGCGATGAAGTTCTCGGTTCCAAACTCTTCGTCCATGAGAACACGCATCCGGTGGACTTCGGAGTCATCGAGGTGGACCCAGATCGAAGCGTCGGGATGCAGTAGCGGCTTGAAGTCTCTGATCCGATCACGCATCATCGTCAACCAGATCGAGTGTTCCAACTGGTCGGCGTAGTGGTCGAAAGCCTGCTCGGTGTTGAACGGCGGGTCGATGTAGACCAACTTCACCTGACCGGCGTACTTGTTGTGATACTCCGGGATCGTCCCCAGAGACCTGAGCGCGTCCCCGGAGTCCCCGATGATGAGCAGGTTCTCGTTCGCCCCAGTCGGACCGTCGACCTCACCGACCTTCTCCAGCACCTCGATGGACTTGACCTCCAAGGCCCTGGGGTCGTTCGGGTCCACGAAGGAGTAGTCGTATTTGCCGTCCTCCACTGGGATCAGGGCGGAGTCTTTGCCCATCCACGTGAGTTCGAGCCTTCCCTTGGGGCTGCGCTTCATCTACCCTGCCTTGCTTCCGTCATGCCTCTGGAGGCGTCCTTCTGATCGTAGGTGGAGAAATCGAGGGAACCGGCCAGGCTGGGCCGACCAGGCCCATACCCGGGGCTTCACACGGCACCTGATTCCAGCCATGCTTCTACCTGGGGCAGCAGTGCCTCTGCCTCCCCCTGGCGCACGGCCAGCGTCTTTACGAAGCGCTGCTTGGACACCAGCACGGTCCAGTCGATGCGTTCCCAGCCCTTCTGGTCAGCCTTGACCCTCATCTGCCTGACGAAGCGCTCGGGGCTGATCCGGGCCAGTAAGAGCGCTTCCGCCTGCGACGGGTGAAGAGGCTGCTCGTAGTTGTCCGAGCCACCCGGCTCGACGGGTTTGCCTCGTGGTGGCGGACGGGCTCCCGAAAGGGGCGTGGCGGGGAGGGGGAACCTGTTGGCACTGTCACAGTGCTTGTTGTGGTCCTGGATGGGTTGCTGACGGTTCACAGGCTCAGCGCCTGGCAAAGGCAGGTCGCTCCCGTCTCGTCGGCGCGCAGCCCCTTGTGCAGCATCTGGCGCGAGGTCATGGGTGACCGCAACCACTGAGTCTCTTCCACTACCACTACTACTGGCACTACTACTACGTCGCGAACGTTCGCGATCAGTTCGGACGAGGTTCTCCGCACGTTGGCCCGAACGCCACTGCCCTTCCTGCTCGCTCTGACGTTGCGCATCCGGTTGCGGGCCGCTTCGCGTTCCGCCAGGCGCTGGTCCCGGCTCATTTGCCCGTCCTCGAACCCCGAGAGGTGGTAGCCCTCGATCTGAACGCCGCGTTCCTCGCGGACTGCGCGATCCAGGTAGCCAAGGCGAAGCAACTCGTCAAGAGTCACGGGTTCGTCCATCAGTGAGCGCATGAGTCGCTCGGAGACCCCGCCGTCAGTCAGGTCATAAGCACAGTGCGTCGTCATGAGAACACGGAGCCTGAAGGCTCCAGCGCTCATCACGTCGGTGAACACCTCGTCCTCCAACCACGCGAAGGGCAGGCGTGCGCAGCCCCGACTACGCCGTGCTCACGACACACCTTCCCAGTAGAGGGTTACCTGGTCCCAGCCAGGTGTTGGCATGAAGTCGCTCCTTTCATGGAACCTTGAAGCGCCCCCGGCCTCCGCCAAGAGATGGGGGCGTTTCGCTTCTCAGGACTCGGGGCCGTCCGAACTGGCCCGTTCTTCTCGACCCACTGGGCCACGCCATCAGCGACGAACATGCCCAACTGGTAGGCGAGCGAGCGGTTCTCGTAATGCGCGATCTTGCGAACCTGGTCGAAGACCTCGGGCAGCATGGCTGCGGTGCGCCGCTCTCGCCCGTCTCGATACTCCTTGACCGCCATGAAACCTCCAATAGAAGATTGTCGAACACCTGGACCGTAGGCGCAGCTTGACGCTGGGACCTGCACCTGTCCGTGGACGTGCCCGACCTGGGCGGTGACGCTCGCCCGGGCCTGCTCCGGGGAGCCTCCCTGGTCCCTGCGGGAACGTACAAGGCCGAGGGCGGCCTGTCGTTGATCGACGCCATGATCGCCGCCGACAGGAAGCCCTCGACCGTCCTGGTCGACCGCGGCTACACCTACCTCGACACCGGCCAATTGGGCACGCCCCGTATGGATGCGCGGAATCGAGCAGGTCCTCGACCTCCACACGACCCAGCGGGGAACTCGCCCCGGGCCGATCCCCGGCACCATCTTCGTGGACGGTGGCCTGTTCAAGGACACCCTCCCGAAGGACCTCCGCTCGCTGGGCGGCTTCTCTCTGGGCGTGAGCGCCGAGGCCAAGGCACTGCTGGCCGCGCAGTACGACCGGCGCAAGTACCACGCCTTCACCCCCATGGGAGCGCCGAACTACGCGCGAGCCACGCAGCGCTACCGCGACCCGGTTCTCTCCGGCACGATGCGCTGCGCGAACCACCCGGCCTCGCTGCGCCTCGACGCGGCCCGTTACCCCCAGACCCAGTGCGTCGAAGGTGAGCCGTGCCACTGCGGCACTACAGTGACCCTCGGCCCCGACGACCAGCTCAACCTGCGCCAGCGCGTCCTCTACGGCACCACCAAGTGGAAGGCGTCCTACGGTCGCCGCTCCGTCGTGGAGTCGACCAACGCTTGCGCCAAGGTGCACCACGCCCGCCTCACCCGGCACTCGACCCGTGTCCGAGGGACAGAGCGCAACGGCATCCTGCTGTCGTTCATCCTCGCGGCGGTCAATGCCTCGATCCTTCTGACGCGCTACGGCTACGACGTGGGCGATCCACCGCAGGTCGCAGACGACGAGGTGATCGAGCCGCTGCCCAGCGCGAGGCCGACGAAGGCCCTGCATCGCCAGCGGAAGTTCAGCCGCCCGCGACGGGCCCAGGCACCACCCGGCCCTGCATACACCGGACCCCCCCCACGACGCCCTGGGTCACGGTGAAGCGGACAGCCAAGTCCCCCGGCAAGAGAAGCGTCAAGACGAAGTAGCAACCACAGCGATGGCGCCTGCCCGGGAACACCCGGGCAGGGGACGTTTTGCGTCTGGAAGCGCCCCGCGCACCCTCAACCGACCGGCGTGGCGGGGTGGAGGGTGCGCTTGGGGCCCGAAGCCGTGAGATGGGTCTGGCCAGAGGGCCCGAAGGACCTCTGGCCAGCCATTTCCTGAGTCGATGGGGCCACATTGACTGTGACGCCATTCGTACACCACCAGGGACTCGAACCCTGAACCCGCTGATTAAGAGTCAGCTGCTCTGCCAGTTGAGCTAGTGGTGCCCGCGAGGATTAATACTAGACCCCGCCGGTACAGACCCACAAATCGGCCTGTGTGGAACGTCTGCCTCACCCCTAGGAGTGCGCCCGAACGGGTGTATCTTCCCAAGTCGCACGGTGGTTCACTGGGCAGGTTCTAGGAGGATCTGGCTTGACCATTATCATTGCTAGCGTTCCCGCCGGGCACGTCTACGTACGACGACTGGCCCATCCGGCGGGCGACGACGTGGTTCGGCTCAGCGACCCACCGCCCCCGAGGCGAGCACCGTTGAGCAATGGTGGCCACCGGTGATGCTGAGCCCCGGATGGGTGACCGACAACGCCGACAGATTCGACGTCTTCCACATCCAGTTCGGCTTCGACGCCTGCTCGGCCGACGACCTGCGCCGGCTCGTCGGTGAGCTGCGTGCGGCGGCCAAGCCGCTGGTCTACACCGTGCACGACCTGCGCAACCCCCACCAGCCCGACCGCGCATTGCACGATGAGGCCCTCGACGTCTTGATCCCGGCGGCGGACGCGCTCATCACCCTCACTCCGGGCGCCGCTGATGAGATCCACCGACGCTGGGGTCGGGACGCTCAGGTGCTGCCGCACCCCCACGTCGTCGACGAGCCCTGGCTCCACCACCCTCGGCCCGAGCGAGAAGAGCGGGTGGTGGGGCTCCATCTGAAGAGCCTGCGCGCCAACATGAATCCGCTCCCCGTCCTGGGCATTCTGGCGGGCCTGGTGGCGGAACGCCCTGGGATGAAGCTCATGGTGGACGTGCACACCGACGTCGTCACGCCGGGAATGCGCAACTACGACGAGCACGTGGCGTCGCTTCTCCACGGGGGGCGCATGGCGGGCCGATTCGACGTCCACGTGCACGACTACTACACCGACGACGAGCTCTACGACTACTTCCAGCGGCTGGACCTGTCGGTGCTGCCGTACCGGTTCGGGACCCACTCGGGGTGGCTGGAGGCCTGCTACGACCTCGGCACCCGGGTGTTGGCCCCCGACGTCGGGTACTACGCGGACCAGAAGCCAGGCGTGCTGACGTACCACGTGGACGGTGAAACCCCCGACGCGGCCGACATCGCGAGCGCACTCGACGTCGTTCTGACGACCGCGGAGCCGTGGCGAGCCGACCCGGGCACCCGGCTCCGGGAGCGCACTGAGCTCGCGGAGGCCCACCGGCGCCTGTACCTCGAGCTGCTGGGGCGCCGATGATCCGCCGCATCGCCGTGATCGCAGGCTCCCGCTACCCCATCCGTGCGCCGTTCGCGGGGGGCATGGAGTCCATCACTTGGCACCTGGTCGAGGGGATGCGCCGACGAGGGGTGCCGATCACGCTGTTCGCGGCTCCTGGCAGCGACCCGCAGCTGCAGGCCGAGACGATCGAGGTCGAGCCCCTCGTCCTCAGCGACGCCGCCCGTGCGGATGTGGCGATGCCGCCGGAGAAGACTCTGCGGGAGCACCACGCCTACCTCCAGGTGATGCTCGAACTCGGGCGCCGGGACCTCGACGTCGTGCACAACAACTCCCTCCACTACCTGCCGATCGTGATGGCCGAACTGCTGAGCGCCCCTATGGTCACGACGCTCCACACGCCCCCGACCCCGTGGCTGGAGCCTGCGGCGCGGATTGCCAACGCCGCCGACATCCGCTACGCCGCGGTCAGCGCGGCGACGGCGGAGCAGTGGTCTGGGATCGTCGAGGCCACCGTGATCCCCAACGGCGTCGACCTCGACCAGTGGGCCTACGGCGACGGCGGCGACTCGCTCGTCTGGACGGGACGGATCGTCCCGGAGAAGGCACCGCATCTGGCCATCGCGATCGCCGAAGCGACCGGGCGGCGCCTCCGCATCGCCGGCCCCCGCCCAGATCCCGGCTACTGGGGCACCTTCATCAAGCCGCACCTGGGAGATCTGGTCACCTACGAGGGTCACCTCACCGGCCACCAGTTGGCCGAGCTCATCGGCACCAGCGCGGCAGCCCTCGTCACCCCTGTCTGGGACGAGCCGTACGGGCTCGTCGCGGCGGAAGCACTCGCCTGCGGGACGCCCGTCCTCGCGATCGCACGCGGCGGGCTCCCCGAGGTGGTGGGTCACGACTGCGGGCGCCTGATCGAGCCGGGAACGGAGGAGGCCATGATCGCGGCCGGCGCCAGCCTCCTCTCCGAGACGATGGCCCTGCCACGGGCGGCCGCCCGGCGCCACGCCGTCGAGCACTGCTCGTTGAACGTCATGATCGACCGCTATCTGGCTCTCTACGAGGAACTTTCCACCCGCCGGAGGTCGGCATGATCGGTTACTACGTCCATCACCACGGCTCGGGGCACGTCACCCGGGCTCTGACCATCGCCCGCCGCCTCAGCAGCCCCGTGACTGGGTTCTCATCACTGGCGCGCCCGGACGGCTGGCCGGGGGAGTGGATTCAACTGCCGGATGACCGCACCGATCGACCACGTGACGCCGACGCCGGGGGCGTGCTCCACTGGGCGCCGCTCGGCCACCCTGGATACAGCCGCAGGATGGGGGCGCTCGCCTCGTGGCTCTCGGCGGAGCGTCCCCGGGTCATGGTCGTCGATGTCTCTGTGGAGGTTTCGCTGCTGGCGCGACTCCTGGGGGTACCCGTCGTGGTTGTCGCGATGCGCGGTGACCGGACGGACCGGGCACATAAGGCCGCCTACGACGCGGCGTCCGCGCTGTTGGCGCCGTGGACCGAGGAACACCGGGAGCCCACCTGGCCGGTTCGCTGGCTCGACAAGACCGTCCATGTGGGGGCGTTGTCACGATTCGACGGCTGGGAGGCCCCACCCGGGACCAGAACCCGACCCGACCAGGTCCTGGTGCTCTGGGGCGCCGGAGGCAGCGAGATGGGGGAGGAACAGATCGCCGCCGCCCAGGCCGCCACACCTGACTACCGCTGGACGCTCCGAACCCCCCAGCACCCGTCGCCGGACGTCTGGCGGGAAATGAACGAGGCCGCCATCGTCGTGACCCATGGCGGTCAGAACGCGGTCGCCGAGGTGGCGGCGGCCAGGCGGCCAGCGGTGGTGGTAGCCCAGGAGCGGCCCCACCAGGAGCAGCTGGCGACGGCGGCGGCCCTCGCCCGGCGAGGCGTGTGCACGGCGGTGCCGAGGTGGCCGGAGCCTCATCACTGGCCGCAGCTGCTCGCCACCGCCCGCGAGCGGGGAGGGGAGGGCTGGGCGTCATGGAACCCTGGCAACGGGGCTGACGTCGCAGCGCGCTTCCTTGATCGCTTCACGCCGGAGGCCCCCCTATGAGCCGGGTCGCAGTGGTGACCGCCGTCGCGGGTCGACATGAGCACCTCCGCGCCCAGCGCCGGGGACTCGCGAGGTCGACGGAGCCGGTCACCCACGTGGTCGTCGCCATGGGAGACCCGTCGATCTGGGAGGTCTGCCTCGAGCCCCCGTGTGTGCCGACGGAGTATCTCCGTGTGCCCGCCGCGCAGGAACTCCCGTTGGCGGCTGCACGCAACGCAGGGGTGGCGTGCGCTCGACGGATGGGCGCCGACGTCGTTGTCTTCCTCGACGTCGACTGCATCCCGTCCGAGACGCTCGCCACCGACTACCTTGAGGTGCTGGGCGCTCTCGGCCGTCTCGACGGCGACTGCGGAGGCCCCGCCGTCGTGACGGGACGCACCCAGTACCTGCCCCCCGCCCCCGAGGGCGGATACGACCTCGACGCGCTGACGAAGGTGGGGCGCGACCACCCAGCCCGGCCGGTGCCTGAGGACGGCGCCGTGGTGGAGGGCGACGTGCGGCTGCTGTGGACGCTCAACTGCGCCCTCACCGTCGACGACTTCGACGCCGTCGGCGGCTTCGACGAGGGGTACCACGGATACGGCGGCGAGGACACCGACTTCGGCCAGCGCCTCGGACATGCGCAGGGAAAGCTCTGGTTCACCGCGAGTGCCCGGGCCTGGCATCAGCACCACGCTGTCAGCGACCCACCGGTCGAGCACCTCGACGCGATCCTCCGCAACGCCAACCGCTTCCAGAGCCTCTGGGGGTGGTTCCCGATGGAGGGGTGGCTGGCCGGGTTCCAGAATGCCGGCCTGGCCCACCAGCGAGACGGCAAGTGGCAGAAGGTGTCCCGATGAGCGGTCCAACCGACCGACGCCCCCTCGTCATGGTGCTGGGCGACGACATCGACGACCTCGACCACAGCGTGCTGTTCCCGGCACTCAGAGCCCGAGGCGTCGAGGTCACGCGCGTCCACCCGCGCGACCTCGTCACATACATGGACGGCCCCGACACCACCTTCGCCGTCGGGGGCCAAACGATCCGTCCGGACCTCGTCGTCGGGTGGGTACTGGACGACCTGCTGCTGCAGGGGATGGCCCAACTCGACGTGCTGGCCCGCGCAGGGATCGTGATCATCAACGACGCAATCACGCTTTTTCGGGCGCAGAACAACTACATCAACAGCTCCCTCCTGAGCGACGGCGGGGTGCTTCGCTACCCGGTCATCTCAGGTGAGGACCCGCAGGCCCTGCGTGACTGGGCGTCCGAGCATGGCTACCCGGTCGTTGTGAAGCCCGTCCGCGGCTTCGGGGGCAGGGGACTGCGGCGCCTCCTCAACGACCGTGAACTCGAAGACCTTCTGGGCGATCTGCGGCAGGACGACGAGCAGTATTACGTGGTGCCGTGGGTGGAGAACCCGGGCCGCGACATCCGCGTCTACACGGTGGCCCACCACCCTGTGTTCGCCATGTACCGCTACGCCCCACCGGGCAGCTGGGTGACCAACATCCTCGCCGGCGGCGAGAAGGCGATGTGCCCTCTCAACGATCGTCTGGCCGACCTCGCCGAACGCGCTTCGCGGGCCGCAGGGACGCTACTGGGTGGCGTCGACCTGGCGGAGAACCTCGAGACGGGTGACCTGGTGGTCTACGAGGTGAACTCGTGCCCGAGCTCCGAGCCCGCGGCACTGGAGGCGGTGGCGGACTTCCTCGTGTCGGTGGTCGAGCAAGGGCTCGACGCGGCGGTTGCGTCCTGGCGGCCCGCCCGCGTCCACGATCACTTCAATCCCGACCGCTCGCTTTTCCACCGCACCCCGCGGGAGCGTCTGCACCGCAGCTAGGGCGTGTCTCCCAATTCCATGCGACGTCTCGCTCACGACGCGCGTTTCGCGGCATGAGCGAGCATGGCTGCTGTCGGCAGCAGAATGGGGTCATGACCATGACCTTGCTCGAGGGTGAACCCGCTGCGGGGCCTTGGCGGGCCCTCGACACTGCCGAGCTGGTCAATCACGTTTTACAGGTGGCCGGGCAGCCGCTGGGTCGGCCGCAGATCGTTGCCGTGGACGGCAGGGGAGCCTCAGGTAAGTCGACGCTGGCTGCTGAGCTGAAGCGGGCCGTCGCCCGTTCTGCGGTCGTCCACACGGATGACCTGGCCTGGCATGAGCCGTTCTTCGCCTGGGGGCATCTGCTGCGCGACGAGATCCTGGTGACACTGCACCGTGGGGAGGGTGTGCGGTTTCAGCCGCCGGCGTGGGGGCTGCATGGACGCGAAGGCGTGATCGAGGTTGCCGCGGAGGCGGACTTGGTCGTCATCGAGGGCGTCGGCGCAAGCCAACGCGAGTTCGAGCACTTCGTTGATGCCTCGATCTGGGTGCAGTCGGACTTTCAGGAGGCCGAGCGGCGGGGGATCGCTCGCGACATGGCCGAGGGTGTGAACGGTGATCGCGAGCAGACGATCGCGTTCTGGCACGAGTGGATGGCACATGAAGTGCGGTTTCTTGCCGAGCAACGTCCGTGGGAGCGGGCCTGCCTGGTGGTTGCCGGTTCCCCAACCATCGACCTCGATGAGGGGCAGTTCGCCGTAGCGCCTGCACCTTCGAACAACCCGTGGCTCTGATGGTAGGTGCCCCCGCATCTGCCAACGCGACAGTAGCGTGCGGCCACGCTCAGTGCGGCAGATGAGTGCGCTCGTCGTTGGCATTTGCCGCCGGGCGGGCGACTCGTGCTGGCAGTGTTGCCTGCATGAGTCGCGGTTGGGCGTAGGTCAGTTACGTCCCCAAAAGGCGTCCTCGGTTGCGGCGTCCTCTGAGAACAGGTGCACCTCGACGATCTTGCTGTCGCGGACGGTGAGCAGGTCAATGCCGCCCATGTCCATGGTCGCTTCTGCGCGGGACCCTGCGAAGCGCACGGGAACCGCGACGAGGTTGCCGTTGACCATCGAGGGTCCGGTCACGGTCAAGGCGAAAGTGCCCTCGCTGACCTCCATCATTCCGCCGAGCAACGCACCGACGCCGTTCAGACCGGTGTGGTGTCCCGAGAATCGGTGGTTGCCGGGCTGGTGCCAAACCACGTCCGCGCTGAGCAGTCCCATGGCTGCGGGAACGTCGCCCCGGCTGAGCGCGTCGAAGTAGTCCGCAGCCACGGTTGCGGGGGTGGAATCAGTCATGGTTGTTCTCCTCATGCAGTTGGGCTTCTTGGAGTTCTATGGTTACATTTGGTTACCTGTTACCTCAACGTAACCGTCAGGAGGCGTTCCGTGTCTGTCCCGGACTGGGACGTGATGGTGGCGACCTGCCCCTCACGCACCTCACTGGCAAAGATCGCGAACAAGTGGACGGCGATGATCGTGATCGCCCTGGAAGATGGTCCACTCAGGTACAAGGCAATCCTCCGAGCCGTCGATGGAATCAGCGGCAAGGTCCTTGCTGAGACCCTGCGCGACCTCCAGCGTGACGGGATCGTCACGCGTACTGCTTACGACGTGATGCCGCCGCGCGTGGACTACGAACTCACGGCGCTCGGGCAGACGCTGCATGAACCGTTGTCCGCGCTGGGTCGGTGGGCGGAAGAACACGTCCAAGAGGTCATGAAAGCCCGCGAAAGCTACGATGACCGCCTCGACTCAGGGCTATGAGATGGCCCTACTCTCAGCCGTCGTTTGAGCGCCCGCTCACCGGCAGGATCGAACGCGCTGGCTGCGGCAATTGAGGGCGGTCGTGCTCGGGTGCCGGGCAAGCCGGAAGGCTACCCTCGCACACCGCGGCAGAAGCGGACGTTGCCGGCAACCAGGGAGGCAGTCTGTTGGCTGCCAGAGCCAGCGTGCGTTGCCGAGGTAGCGATGCCGAGATTCCCGAAGGCTCTCCTCCCTACGAGGACCCTCCATCCAGCGAGTGCCAAGGCATGGTCTGGGCTGGTCCCGACTCTGCCTGTCCGCGGCCGAGCCCTGCGTGGCGGCAGTGGAGCCATCCCCAGCACGGCGTAGGGTAACCCACGTCGAGCCGGTTCGTGTGTCCCTTAGCCGCAAGGGAAAAGGTGGGCGAGAAGGCAGTGGATTGAAGGACAAGGTGGTCCCCTTATGTCAGATCCTAGGTCTGCAATCGCGGGCATCGAGAATTGGTGCCATCCCAGGGCTCCGGAGGAGTGGCAGGACCTCTGGGGAAGGCTGGGCAATGGTCACGGCATTGACCCGTATCGCGAGTACTGGATCATCTATCGTGGATGGGGGCCGGAAGGTGTCGATCTGCGTTTCTCCGCTCACGCGGTAGATGTTCGTGAAGACTGGACGGCGTTCAGGGCCCTGTACGACTTGGCCTGCACCTCGGACGAGCGGCTGACGGCTCTGCGTGAGGCAGGTTATGGCTTCCAGATCGTGACGTCGACGGAACACACCCCTGAAGAGGTCGCGGAGTACAGGCAATGGTTCTCGGAGATCGACCTAGGCGACTCGGAGGCTCAGGCCGAGTACTTGTATCACACGGTTCTGCTCGAAGTTATTGACATAGACGCTGTTGAGGTGACTGAGGCAGATCTGGTTGAGTTCACCGGAGAGTTCCCATCCATCAAGAACTGGCGTCGAGCAACACAGTCGCTGTGGATGGTTGACTTCTCAGAGTATCCTCGCCCGCTCAAACGGCGAGGCGTCATGGCGGTGAGCTTGGCCATCAACTATGAGCAGCACAACATCCTGCAGCGTGTGCACCGTCATCACAACGCGCACGTCCGCGGAGCTCACCGGAACGATGGTTGAGCACTCGTCAGCAAACATCTCCGATGGAGGACGGCCCTACTTGCCACGGCCAAGCCTAAGGCTGTCCCATGAAGTGCAACCTCGCGGATCAGCGCGTTCAGGCGTAGCGTCCGGCACGGCGCAGTCGCCGCGGCGCGGCGCGGCAACTCCGGATGTTCGGGAGTCCCCTGACCGGCCGGTTCGGAGCCCAGCTGACCCGTCGTGTCAATGGGGGCCCGCAGCGTCCACACCCTCGGAAGTCAGTGTGACCAATCGGCATCCAGGAGACGGTTGATCAGAGCTTCGTACTGCGCCCGATCGAAAGTCACATCCCGATCCCCTGCTGCCCATCCAGAAGGAACGAACCTCGCAAACTGTCGGAGTATCGTGACTTGCGTTCGCTGCCGAGCCTGAGGATTGACATGGAGCTGGGACCGCTATTCCCCCAAGAGGGCTTCCTCATCGGGGGGCTCCTCTTCTATCTGGTCACCATTACAGTGACCGCCTCTGTGGCCTACCTGGTCATCAGAGCAGCGGTCCGAAAGGGCGTCCTGGAGGCATTGACACAGCACCAGAAGACACTGCGTGCCGGTGAGTCCCCAGAGACCTCACCGCACTAGCCCGACCAGTCCGCGGCCCGCCACCTCGCAGCCGTCACCGAAGCGACAGCGAACTTGCAGAACGAAGGCGCGGCTAGCACAGCAACGTGTGTCCGCAGCGCGGCATGATCGGACGTTTCGCTTGGCTTAGCCTCCCTCTTTCATGAGGCGGCTTGAGAGCTGCCAGCTGGGCTGTCGGCGCCCGATCTGAACACTGGGCCGGGTGAGGGCGTGACTGTTGGCCGGCTGACGCTGCCGGTGGGCGGTTCTCCAGGTTTCCTCGGCTTGGTGCGGACGGGCTGGGGTCAGTGCGGTGGTGGGATCGCGGCGATCCGGGCGAACGCGGCCACCAGGTGCTCGACCCAGGGCCAGGTCTTGGGTAGACGCAGTCGTCGCCGTCGGGCGCCGTGAACGAGTCTTGCCGGGACGTGCAGCAGCCGATACCTGAGTGCCTTTGGTTCGGCTTTGGCGAGGTCGCCGTCGAGGGCGAGCATCTTGAGCCAGGCCACCAGATCGGCGGCGATCATCGTCAGTGCAAGCCAGGTCTGGTTGATGGCGAACTCGCGAGACGGGAAACGTCCCAGCCCAGAATCCTTGGCGTGACGGATCCGGTCCTCGACCCGGGCATGCGCCCGATGCCGGGCCTCCAGGAACTGCAGAGTGCCGCTCGTGGTGTTGGTGGCAAACGCTTGATACCGCCACCCGTCGTGGACTTCGAACAGCGACAGTTGAGCCCCGGGATGGGGGCGTTCGCGGCGCAGGATCACCCTCATCCCGGCCGGCCAACTGGTCAGGTCCAGCAGTCCGGTCAGTTCGGCGACGTCCCCGCCTTCTCGGACCTCACCCTCAGCGGTGAGCGCGGGGGACCACAAGCCTGCGGGAAGTTCGGTGATCGCGGCACGCACCTTCTCGCCGATCGTGAACCCCACGCTGTAGTGCAGCGTCCTGCCTCTGACTTGGCCTTGCGCATGGAGCCAGTCCAGCAACTGGTGAGAGGCGCCGGCACCGTCGCAGCGGATCAACAGGTTGCGTCGATACGGCATCGGGATCTGGGTGATCGCCTCGCCCAGGACCTGAATGTGATCGACGGCCGTGTTCGACCCGGCCCGGCCTGTCCGCAGCGCGGCGGCGAGGAACTCGCCCGTGTTGTCGCACCACACACCGATCGGGTGATACCCGAACGTCCTCTTAAACGTCGGCGACGCCAACTCCTTCTCCGAATGCGTCACCACGATCGTGGCATCGACATCCAACACGATCGTCTCTCCGAGATCGGTCCCGGCGACCTTCGAGGCCGGGACACCGCCAGCGGCTGTCAGTTGGGCCCAGACGTGGCGACGGACGCGGGCCCGGGCCGCCTGGATCTTCCTGCGCCTGGCGTCGGTGACCTCGTCCAACGCACGCCACACCGTCGGAGCAGACGCGACCGGCCCCAGCACCTGCCCCTGGTGGCGCAGCACGTCGATGTCGGAGATCGCCTCCCCGCCGTCGGCGAGCATCACCGCGACATCGGTCAGTACCTGGCCGCGGTCATGCACCGAGGGGATGAACGAACGCCGGGCCATCGCCGTCGATAGGGCTCCGGTCAGGCCGGTGTTCTCGGCCAGCATCCTGAGTCCGATGCTGCCGGCGTGGGCGATCACCGCGCCGCCATCGCCGGTCACGGACATACCGGTGGACCACGAAGTACGCTTCACCTACGGAGTGCCTTCCGCTTCAGGGGTTTTGAACAGTCGCATGTCCAAGTATCCCGTAGTCAGAAGGCACTCCGGCCTATCTGCAGCACGCGTCGCTCACTCCGCCATGAACGATCGAGGCTAAGGCCAACAAGGATCTGCGTGGTTTCGACGATTTCGTGGCCGAGCCAGAGTGCGATGACGCTGGTGTCGATGCCGGCGTTCAGCGGCGTTTATATCTAGCTAGAATCCTCCAAAGTTGTCGATTTGTCCGGGCGACCCATGGACGAACAACGTGACGTGTAGTGTCCCAATTCCCCACACCATCACACGAAAGAGACCCAAATGAAAAGGTGGCTTCAACTTATCTTCGTTGGCCTCATTGCCGGTGCGATGCTCAGTCCTATGTCAGCGCACGCTGACACCTTAGACGAGAACACCTTAGACGAGAACTATTCCGTTCCCGCTGCAGAGCCGGTGGCCCCTGCGTCACTGACTCCCCCCACAACAGAAACGTACTTCACCGACCTCGACGGAACCACCGACACCACCAAGCCCACCCTTCTCCCTGCCGTGGAACCCGCCACCAGCACGACATCCCGAGCATCTGCGCAGCTACCTGGCGACTGCGCACAGGTCCGCCAACTCATCGCAGAGAAGAAGGTCTCCGCCAACACACTGTGCTGGGGGGTCGAAGAAGAAACCCCCATCGCTACGCGCAACGCCACGATCATCTCCAACTGCCGGACAATGGCTCCCAACGGCACAAGCTGGGTTGCATTCAGCCGTTTCTACGCTTGCTACCACGCAAAGTCGACTGTGACGTTCTACCGCCCGGCCACCCTGTCTATCGAGGGGCGCATCCCGATCGACTTCTACCAGGCGGTCCAACTGGACCCACAGTCACTAAGTGTCACGACAGCATCTGAAGCGAAGGTCGGCCCGCGCCAAGGGGCACACGGCAGCATCGCCAGCATCAAGCTCACCACCGATACATGCACGGGATGCTCCGTAGTCAACAGTGCGACCACAAAGTCAGGCTCCAGCTTGTACACCTCGTCCGCGACGATGAGTGTCAACTCTCCGGGTGTCAACGCTCGACGCATCGCAGGGACTTCACTGAAGTTGGAAATCACGGCTGCCGTGAACTTCCCATTCTTCTTGTGGAACAAGACCGTCTTCCGGCAGTCCCGCGGAGTGCTGTGGGATTGTGACACTGAGCCCATTGGCAACCTGAAGGCCCCCGGGTGCGTGTTCGGGGGGATAACGGGCACAGTGCTTTTCGACGGGAGGACCCCCGAGAACGGCGGACCAATGTACACCACAGCTATCCATATGTCTGACGCGATGAACTCCGGGCTTCCTGGGAAGATCGGCTCCGGCAAGTACCTGACCCGAACCAACTCCGTCACGATCAGGGACGCCAACCGGAACGCTGCCTGCCCGCGCAGCTTGATCCGACCACCCGGCGGATACGAATGTGACGAGTTCCCGTTTGCTTCGACATTGGAGGGCGGGGCAGCTAACACGAAAGAGGCCCGCACATTCTGGTACTGCAATCTCTCCGACCCACAGCGCACTGGCCCGCTCGGGTTCAGCCGTTGCATGACGCCGCCAGGTGAAGGGTCATTCCAAGGCGGAGCATTGAACAGCGGCTACATGAACCAACGCATCCGCAACGGCGACAAATTCGCCGTCGGCTGGAGCCAAGTGTAGACATGATTCCACTGACCGGACCCAACAGCGAGATCTTGTTCCTGGTCCGCACCGACTTCTCCGATGACGACGCATGGCACAGAGTGGATGAAGTGGCAGGGCGTGAGGGAACCAACGTTGAAACGGTAAACGATCCCGCCAACCGGCACCTCGACGCCGCCACACTTGCGTCGGAACTGCCAACCTTTGCGCAAGGGGTGCTCCTCGCCGACCACGTGACCATGACGACCAGTGAGCAGCTCGTGCTGGTCTATCCAACACGCTACGACGAAGACGAAGACGAAGTGGCACCGTTCCGAGCGCCGGCCGCCCTGCTGGCCTACGTTGTGTGCCCGATTGTGCTCGGGTCCAGGAATTGGTCGGAAGTAGGCGGGCTCGTCAACCAGGACGGGGTATTCAGTATGGATCACCCCCGACCGTGATACGACAGAGGTCCGCAGTCAGGTTCATACCGGCTGCGGACCTCAACCGTTGCGGCGGACAGGGGACCGCATGTCCCGCGTCAAGTAGTTGGCAGGCTTCTTCCGATGTCGACGTTGGGAGTGGTGGGATCGGCGAAATAGCTTCAGTCCGCCTGAACTCACGCGAAACGTGTTGGTAACGGTGCTGTCACCAGCCGCAATGGGGGCACATCGGCGATGTCCGTACGATCTGGATCCTCCGGATGATTGACTGTTGTGGGGATGTCAGAGGGAAGATCTACAGTCGGCTCGCTCTCACCGACGCCCAGACCAGCTACGACCAGGCCATCAGCCGATTCCCCGTCTGAAGATCAACCCGTTTGCGGCTGGCGACACGCTCAGGAGTTCTGGGCCATTGGAGGCGACCATCAAGGTCCATTTCGAGGGCGGCCCGACCCCCGCCACCGGCCAGTTTGAGCGATGTATTCAAGCACGTCGTGCAGTCCTACGGACAAGAGAAGTCTCTCAAGTCGACCATTGCCACTATTCAGTCGGGCAACGCTCACAAGCACGGGTCGATCCAGTGGTTCAACCTCATCGCGCACAGCGCCGATGCTTCCGTTAGCCTCCCTCTTTCATGAGGCGGCTTGAGAGCTGCCAGCTGGGCTGTCGGCGCCCGATCTGAACACTGGGCCGGGTGAGGGCGTGACTGTTGGCCGGCTGACGCTGCCGGTGGGCGGTTCTCCAGGTTTCCTCGGCTTGGTGCGGACGGGCTGGGGTCAGTGCGGTGGTGGGATCGCGGCGATCCGGGCGAACGCGGCCACCAGGTGCTCGACCCAGGGCCAGGTCTTGGGTAGACGCAGTCGTCGCCGTCGGGCGCCGTGAACGAGTCTTGCCGGGACGTGCAGCAGCCGATACCTGAGTGCCTTTGGTTCGGCTTTGGCGAGGTCGCCGTCGAGGGCGAGCATCTTGAGCCAGGCCACCAGATCGGCGGCGATCATCGTCAGTGCAAGCCAGGTCTGGTTGATGGCGAACTCGCGAGACGGGAAACGTCCCAGCCCAGAATCCTTGGCGTGACGGATCCGGTCCTCGACCCGGGCATGCGCCCGATGCCGGGCCTCCAGGAACTGCAGAGTGCCGCTCGTGGTGTTGGTGGCAAACGCTTGATACCGCCACCCGTCGTGGACTTCGAACAGCGACAGTTGAGCCCCGGGATGGGGGCGTTCGCGGCGCAGGATCACCCTCATCCCGGCCGGCCAACTGGTCAGGTCCAGCAGTCCGGTCAGTTCGGCGACGTCCCCGCCTTCTCGGACCTCACCCTCAGCGGTGAGCGCGGGGGACCACAAGCCTGCGGGAAGTTCGGTGATCGCGGCACGCACCTTCTCGCCGATCGTGAACCCCACGCTGTAGTGCAGCGTCCTGCCTCTGACTTGGCCTTGCGCATGGAGCCAGTCCAGCAACTGGTGAGAGGCGCCGGCACCGTCGCAGCGGATCAACAGGTTGCGTCGATACGGCATCGGGATCTGGGTGATCGCCTCGCCCAGGACCTGAATGTGATCGACGGCCGTGTTCGACCCGGCCCGGCCTGTCCGCAGCGCGGCGGCGAGGAACTCGCCCGTGTTGTCGCACCACACACCGATCGGGTGATACCCGAACGTCCTCTTAAACGTCGGCGACGCCAACTCCTTCTCCGAATGCGTCACCACGATCGTGGCATCGACATCCAACACGATCGTCTCTCCGAGATCGGTCCCGGCGACCTTCGAGGCCGGGACACCGCCAGCGGCTGTCAGTTGGGCCCAGACGTGGCGACGGACGCGGGCCCGGGCCGCCTGGATCTTCCTGCGCCTGGCGTCGGTGACCTCGTCCAACGCACGCCACACCGTCGGAGCAGACGCGACCGGCCCCAGCACCTGCCCCTGGTGGCGCAGCACGTCGATGTCGGAGATCGCCTCCCCGCCGTCGGCGAGCATCACCGCGACATCGGTCAGTACCTGGCCGCGGTCATGCACCGAGGGGATGAACGAACGCCGGGCCATCGCCGTCGATAGGGCTCCGGTCAGGCCGGTGTTCTCGGCCAGCATCCTGAGTCCGATGCTGCCGGCGTGGGCGATCACCGCGCCGCCATCGCCGGTCACGGACATACCGGTGGACCACGAAGTACGCTTCACCTACGGAGTGCCTTCCGCTTCAGGGGTTTTGAACAGTCGCATGTCCAAGTATCCCGTAGTCAGAAGGCACTCCGGCCTATCTGCAGCACGCGTCGCTCACTCCGCCATGAACGATCGAGGTTAGTGACTTGGGGTCCCCAGGAAGGTGAGTTCAATCAACACAGCCCACACCAGGACCGTCACCGCGCTCCACGCCAGGATCGCCAGCATGCCCAACACGATGCTGCCCTCCTCGTCGTGCCAGAGACCCGAGTCGGCCATCAGAAACCATCGGCTAGTACGATCGCGAACCAGCGTGACCGTGATTCCCCACCCACGTCCGGGCAGTTCAAAGAGCGGGCGGGTGCTCACGCTGTCAGCCTCCAAGACTCGCGTGCCAAGGACGGTCGGCACGCGTACCGTTCCGTCGCCTCGTGGGTATAGCCACACTCCAGATGCGACGGGCAACAGAAACACGGGTACGCCCATCGCGAAGATGAAGGACAAGCCCATCATCACGTCTGTGATCGGGTGGACCGGGAGCCCGTCCTCGGACGAGGCCGACATCCAGATGCCCGAGGTGAGCCGCGTCACAACAAAACCCAGCGGCCAGGCCACCATGACCGCGCGCCCCACCCAGACCAGTCCCTGGGCAATCCGTCGCCGCCAAAGACCACTCAGCCCCACCGGCTCTGGCCGCAACACCGGGCCGTCGAGCTCGTCGTAGACCGGTCCGTCAGAATCCCGTGCAGCACGCCGTGCAGCATGCCCATCCGGCTGCTTGAAGACGTCTTCATCACGCCCGTTCACAAGAACAGCCTGAGAGCCCAGGCGGCTGACAACAGAAGCGACAGGCCATCGTCTATCCATGTAACTCGATTGGACATGTGTACAAGCCTGACGAGCAAGTGCTTCGCTGCGCAGTACAGGAAGGTTCCCATGAGAAGATGCACGGCAACGCCGGCCGTGCTCCAATAGGACTCCGAGTCAGGAAATAGGAAATATCCAAACAATCCTAGTAAGAAAACCGGAACGATGCCGAGCATGGTCGCACCAAGCGCCACCCCGGAGGGGTCGGCTCGCGGGTCCACCAGAAGCGCTTGGATGGCCCGCAGGTCCATACGATGCAATCGGAGAAATCGGCTGGAAGTCCAGACAAGCAAGGTGATCATGTCGGAAGAGGTGACCTCAGAATGACCCGTCGGGCATGAAGCAGGATCATTTCCCAGAACGCCATTCTGCCCATCAGGTCTCGAAAAATGGTACTTTCGGTCAAGCCACATATGAACCATTTGATCTCGTCCATTAAGTGGGATCGACCTCGTTCAGGTTTCGCCTTCTCTTAGCCATCGGGCATTGTCTCGCTCACCATCGTCGGCACACTCATCACAGTGTACCGAGTCGGCCGGCCGACTTCGCTCCAGACGTCGCGTGGCGGTTTTGGGACATCCGACCATCGGCATGAGCGTGAAACCACGCCCGTGGTCACGGCCGCTCGGTGAGGGCGGGGAGCCATAGAAGGATCGCCCGCATCAGGACAGCGGCGCGGTAGGTCGAGGCGAGCTTGTCGTATCTGGTCGCCAGGCCCCGCCACTGCTTGAACCGCTCGAAGCTGTTCTCGATGACGTGCCGCTTGACGTACCTGCCTGGATCGGTCAGCGGCGGGCGTCCGCCACGCGAACCACGGCGTTTCCGGTTCGACTGCTGGTCCCGAGGTTCAGCGATCACAGCCGTGATCCCTCGACTGCGCAGCAGGGTGCGGTGAACTCGCGAGGAGTACGCCTTGTCTGCCAACACCGCGTCAGGGGTGGTGCGAGGCCGCCCCACCCCGTCGCGCGGGACCCGAACCGCAGCGAGCAGGTGCGGGAACATCTTCGAGTCGCTGCCTTGCCCCGGCCCGACGGCGATGACCATGGGACGTCCCTTGCCGTCGCACAGCTGATGGACCTTCGTCGACAGACCGCCACGCGATCGCCCGATCGCATGATCGACCGGCTCGGGCATCTGCATCATGTAATTCGATGGAGCCCCCCGCGAGGCGCCTGGTGTTCGTCGCGTGCTGGTGGGCACGCGCGATGGTCGAATCGACTGCAACATCCCAATCGATCACGCCCATGGTGTCTGCCCTGGTCAACAAGGCCGTCAGGACCTTGTCCCAGGTCCCGTCGCCTGCGAAGCGGCGGTGCCGCTTCCACACCGTCTGCCACGGACCGAACTCCGCAGGCAGGTCCCGCCACGCAACGCCGGTCCGGTAGCGGTAGATGATCCCCTCGACCACCAACCGGTGATCCGAGAACCGACGACCCCGCCGCCCGTCCGAAGACGGCATGAAGTCCTCGATCAAGTCCCACTCGGCGTCCGAGAGCGTCTGCAACCGCGACATGTGATCACCCTTACCGACGCAGACTGCGGATTTGGGAGACACGCCCTAGTCCTCGCCCGAGGCAGCATTGTTCAGCACCCTCCCAGTCCGACGCGGGTGGAGCTCCCGGCCGACGGCAGGTCGAATCCGCGCGAACTCATCCCGGGGCTCGTAGGGTGGGCGGCATGAACCGCTTCACGGTAAGGCTGCCGGCCCAGTGCCCCGCCCACGAGGCCCTGGGCCGAGTGCTCGACCTGCGCGTCCACAACCAGGTCATCCCGCTGACGACGATCACCCCTGCGCGAGCGTTCTGTGAGCTGAGGCCCGGGTCGAGTTTCGTGGCGCGCACCGCCGTCGGGCGGTTCGGGTTCGACGACCCCATGGTCGTGGAGCACATCGGGATGGTCCCTGGACGCGCTGTCGCACGGCTCCGCAAGGAAGGCTGCGCGATCCGGGGCCAGATCCGCGTGGACTGTCGCGACACCGAGGACGGAGGCTCGACTCTCACCTGGCATCAGGACGTGCACCTGCCGTGGTGGCCGAGGTCGCTGCACTGGATGGCGACCCCGGTACTGAGGGCGGGTTACCGCCGGGTGCTGCGCCAACTTCTCGCCCGTCCTCACGGCACCTGACCCGTCGCCCCACCTGGAGGTCCTCATGTGGTACTCATCGCTTGATCCGATCCTGCGCGTCCTGATGGTCGGCCCCGTCGCCTACCTGCTGGCGGTGGTCGCGATCCGCATCAGTGGTAAGCGAGCGCTGTCCAAGCTCAATGCGTTCGATCTCGTCGTCACAGTCGCGCTGGGGTCGATGCTGGCGACGATCCTGACCTCCTCCGACCTGGCGCTCGCCACAGGACTCACCGGCATCGCCCTGCTGCTCGGGCTGCAAGTCGTGGTCAGCCTCATCACGTCACGGTTCGTCAAGGGACAAACAGCGGTGCGGGCCGAGCCCACGCTGCTGGTGAGACGGGGCGAACTTCTGGAGGAGGCCGTGGTCTCGGCGCGGCTGACGGAGGCCGAAGTGCTCCAGGCGATCCGTGCCGCAGGCTTTGGAGGGCTGGACCAGCTCGCGGCGGTGTGCCTGGAATCCGACGGCAGCCTGTCCGTCGTCGGATCGGACTCCCTGGGCGACGGTACGGCGTTGTCCACCGTCGGGTCGTGGGACTCCGACCCGGAATCCGGCCGCTAGGACCCCGAGAATCCGGCGGCGTCCAGCGCGGCCGTCACGTCGGAGCGATCGGTGGGGCGCACCACGCGGCCGACCTCCTGGCCGTCGCGCAGCAGCACCAGGGTGGGCCACAGCTTGACCCCGAATGAGCGGCCGAGCGGCAGACCCTTGCCGTCGGCCACCTTCACGCGGCGCACGCCCGGACGTCGGTCGAGGGCGGCGTCCAGGTGCGGTTTCGCTGCGCGGCAGTACCCGCACCAGTTGGCGCCGAACTCCAGCGCCACTTCCCCCGACATGGCGTCGACGGCGTCTCGCGTGGGCTGCTCGTCTTCGTATCCCAGACTCATCCCGCAACCCTAGGCGAAGCTGCCAGTGGGCCGCCGGTCCTCGCCGAAAGTCACATCGGGGGCGGATCGGCGAACAGGAGCCACATGTAGCCGTACGGCGGGAGCTCGATCCTGTAGTTGGTCTCGACGACCTCGGGTGCGTCGCCGACACTGCCCGACAGGACGGCCGGCACCCGTCCGTGGAGCCCGTCGAGTTCCAGCACAGCGAGCTGCGGCCAGGCCGTGAGGTTGTTGAGGCAGATCACCCTCGTGCTGCCCTGGCTGCGTTCGAAGGCCATGACGGCGTCGGTGCACTCGAGTTCGGTGAAATCGCCCAGACCGAACACCTCGTGGGCCCGGCGCTGCGCGAGGATGTGTCGAAGCCAGTTCAGGAGCGAGTCGGGGTCGGCCTGCTGATCGGCGACGTTGACATCCGGCGCTCCGTAGGGCGGGGTGCAGGGGATGGGTTGGTTGAACAGGTAGGGGTTCGCGTCCGAGAACCCGGCACCTGGGACCTCGCTGGTCCACTGCATCGGAGTCCGCACGCCGTCGCGGTCCGGTAGCCAGATGTGGTCCCCCATGCCGATCTCGTCGCCGTAGTACAGCACCGGGGAGCCGGGGAGGGCGAGCAGAAGTGCGTGCAAGAGGCGGATCTGCCGCTCGTCGTTGTCGAGGAGGGGCGCCAACCGGCGGCGGATGCCGAGGTTGAGCCGCATCTTCTGCACGGGCGCATACTCGTTCCAGAGGTACTGGCGCTCGTCCTCGGTCACCATCTCGAGCGTCAGCTCGTCGTGGTTGCGGAGGAACGTGGCCCACTGGCATCCCTCGGGGAGGGGTGGCGTGTCGGCGAGGATCTCGCTGATGGCCTTGCGGGAGCCCTGCTTGAGGGCCATGAACAGCCTCGGCATCACGGGAAAGTGGAAGGCCATGTGGAACTCGTCGCCCTCACCGAAGTACTCCACAACCTCCTTGGGCCACTGATTCGCCTCCGCCAGGAGCATGCGCCCGGGGAACTCGGCGTCGACCATGGCCCGGATCTGCTTGAGGATCGCGTGGGTGCCGGGGAGGTTCTCACAGTTGGTGCCCTCCTCCTCAACGAGGTAGGGCACCGCGTCCAGCCGGAACCCGTCCACACCGAGCTCCAGCCAGAAGCGCAGAGCGTCGAGGATCTCCTCAACCACCTTGGGGTTGTCGTAGTTGAGATCCGGCTGGTGGCTGTAGAACCGGTGCCAGTAGAACTGCTTACGAACCGGGTCGAAGGTCCAGTTGGATTCCTCCGTGTCGACAAAAATGATCCTGGCGTCGGGGTACCCGGAGTCGTCGTCGCGCCAGACGAAGTAATCGCCGTAGGGACCCTGCGGGTCCTCGCGGGACGAGACGAACCACGGATGGTCGGCGGAGGTGTGGTTGAGCACGAAGTCGCTGATCACCCGGATGCCTCGCGCGTGCGCCTCGTCCAGCAGCCTCTTCATCCCCTGGTGGGTGCCCAACTGCACCTGAATGCCCGTGAACAATTCGACGTCGTACCCGCCGTCGCGCTCCGGCGAGCGGAAGAACGGCGGGATCCAGATGCAGTCGACGCCCAGCCAGGCCAGGTAGTCGAGCTTGCCGATGAGCCCGTTCAGGTCGCCGGTGCCGGTGCCGGTGCTGTCGGCGAAGGAGCGAACCCAGACCTCGTAGAAGACCGCCTTCTTGAACCACAGCGGGTCGTCGCTGAGGGCTCGTCCCACCGACGGTACGGGCACGGGGGCCGTGTCTGGTGCCACGGGCGTGGGCGACGGCGGCGTCACGGGGGTCGCAGGCTGCGGTATCACGCCGGGCTCCGGCATCCCGCCGGCGCGCGGCTGAGCACTATTGGTCACGATCCCTCCCACCGGTCGCTGGGAGGAGCGACCCGGGCACTACCGTACTCCGAGCCCGCCTCTCTCGAGGAAAGTCCCGTGCGACTAGGCTTTTCACGCTTGCGGGGCCCCAGCTCGCGGTAAGTTGGACCGCACCGACACTGGAGGCTTCCATGCAACGTATCGAACTGGACCACGACAAGTACAGCGCCTACCTCAACCAGCACCTGGTGGCCGCGGACGCGGGAGTGAAGGCCTTCAAGGCCGCGGCGGACACCTGGGAGGGCACGCCCCTGCAGGCCGTCTTCGAGCAACTGCACCGGGAGCTCGAGCAGTCTCATGACAAGGTGAAGGCGCTCATCGAACGCCTTGGCTACGACGTCAGCATGACCCGCAACCTGGTGGCCGGCGTGGCGCATGTTGCGGGACGGCTCAACCCACTCAACTTCACTCGCAACAGCGACGGGTTGATGACCCAGATGGAGTTCGACGCGCTTGCCGCCGCCGTCCGGGCACAGCAGATGATGTGGGAAACCCTCGTCGTGTTGAGCGACGTCGACGACCGGCTCGACCGAGCCGAGATGCAGGCCATGGTCGATCTCTGCGAGGACCAGCGCGCCCGTGTCGTGAAAGCGAGCGCGGAGACGGCGGTCGAGCGCTTTACTGCCGTGCCGGGCTGACCCTGAGCGGGGCCAGCTCGCTCTGCGAGCTGCCCGTCCGTCGAAGGGTGGTCCCTGAGCGGGGCCGGCTCGCTCTGCGAGCAGCCGGTCTGTCGTCGTTGGTCCCTGAGCAGGGCCGGCTCGCTCTGCGAGCTGCCCGTCCGTCGAAGGGTTACGGCCGCGACTCTGATCGCCGCCCTGTGGCCCGGGGGCGGCGGTGGAGCAGCCCGTCGGTCGTAATCGGTCCCTGAGCAGGGCCGGCTCGCTCTGCGAGCAGCCCGTCCGTCGAAGGGTTACGGCCGGTGGTTGATCGCCGCCCTGGGGCCGGGGGCGGCGGCAGAGATCGGGGCCGTTACCCTTCGACAAGCTCAGGGAGCAGCCTGCCCTGAGGTCGGGGGCGGCGGTAGGGATCGGGGCCGTTACCCTTCGACAAGCTCAGGGACCAGGAAGCGACAAGCTCAGGGAGCAGGAAGCGACAAGCTCAGGGACCAGGAAGCGGCTGCTAGAAGTCCGGATCTTGGCGGTGCAGCATCCGCTGGACGCGGGTGGCCGAGCGGCCGATCGGCTTCGACCACCACCGTGCGTCCCGTAAAGCGGCCCTCGCGGCGTTGAAGCCTGCGCCGCCGTGCACCCCTCCGCCCGGGTGCGTGGCGGCGGAGCCCAGATAGAGCCCGTCGATGTGGGTGATCGGGCCGCCCAGGCCCATGACCGGACGCCACGGCCCCTGCTGGAAGAGCTGTGTGGTGCCTGCCCCGAGGGCGCCGTCGACGAGGTTGGCGTTGGCGGCCTCGAGGTCCTGGGGGGTTTGCAACCATCGTCCCTGCTCAATGTCCCGCCACCCCGGGGCGAGGCGATCGAACATCGACTCGAGGGAGCGGAGGGAGGCGGTATTGGCGCCGACCGGGTCGACGGAGTCGACGGGTAGATGCGTATAGGCCCAGAGCGATTCGGTGCCGGCGGGGGAGCGTGTCGGGTCCGCAGTGGTCATCTGACCGACGAGGCTGAACGCCTTGTCGGGGACTCGCCCCATGGCGATCTCAAGGTGCCAGCGCGGCATGGTGTCGCTGGACGCTCCCGCATGGATCACGGCAGCGCGGCGGGCGTTGGCGGCCAGCCACGGCATCGTCGACGAAAGTTGGAGGTTCAGTTTCAGCGTCGGCGGATCCCAGACGAAGCGCTCCAATCTAGCCAGCAGACCGGGCGGGACCTCGTCGGCGGGAAGCAGCCCTCGGTAGAGCGCCGTCGCGGACACGTCGGCCACCACAGCCCTGCGGGCACGAATCCGCGACCCGTCGGCCAGCTGGACGCCGTCGGCCCTCCCCGCAGTGACGGTGATACCCGCCACGGCGGTGTCCAGTTCGACGTCCGCCCCGGCCACCTGCGCCCTGCGCGCCAGTGCGCCGGCCAACTCGCCTGACCCGCCGCGGGGGGTGGGGAAGCCGACGTCCTGGGCCAGCATCGTCATGATGAACGCCATCATCCCGCTGACTGGAGCGAGGGGGGAGACGTCGGCGTGGGCCGCGTTGCCCGCCAGCAGATCCCGCGCCCGCTGACCGCCGAACCACTCCCGTCCCATCTGCTCGGACGGCAGTAAGGCGAACCGGGCGAAGTCGAGCAGCCCTGCGGCACCGAGCCGACGCGCCAACCCAGCCCCGGCGCGGACGGGCGGCCAGCCGCTGAGCAGAGCGTGCAGGAGCGGCTCGCGTACGCGCTCCCATCCGGTGCACATCTTCAGCCAGGCGTCGCCGTCGCCGACGTGATCGGCATCGAGCGCGGCGGCGGTCTCCTCGGGCGTCGACTCGATGGCCGAGCCGGCGCCGTCGTCCTCGTCGGCCACATGGACCACCGACGGGCGGTGATCCACCCAGGTGAGTCCGTGGCGCTCCAATTCGAGATCGCGCAGGACCGGCGAGGCCTTACCCAGCGGGTGGTTGGACGAGAACTCGTCGACGACGAAGCCGTCGATCGTCGTCGAGGCGACGGCACCGCCCACCTTGCTGCGAGCGTCGAGGACGATGACGTCCCAGCCGGCGTCGGCGAGGAGGGCGGCGGCCACGAGCCCGTGGTGGCCCGCGCCGATGACAACGGCGTCGCATTCTCGGATCATGGACCGATCCTAGTCAGACCTCCATGGGGGATCGCGAGGCGTCGAAAATGCTCCGGATCGATTCGTCGAGCAGGGCATCGAACTCTTGCGCGCTCTGATGGACGGAGAGCCCCTCCGTGAGCGCCCTGGAGAAGCTCGCCACGATCCCGTGCTGGCGGGCCAGCCGCTCGTTCGCCTCGGCGCGGGTGTACCCACCGGACAGGGCGAAGACGCGCAGCACGCGTGGGTGTCTCACGAGATCGAGGTACAGGTCGTCGGTCTCGGGCAGGGTCAGTTTCAGCATGACCCAGTGGTCGTCGGGTAGTTGATCCAGGTGGCTGAGGAGGGCGTCGTGGAGTTGCTCCTCCGCCTCGGCCTTGAGCGGGCTGTGGATGTCGATCTCCGGTTCGAGGATAGGCACGAGCCCGGCACGGAAGATGTGCTCGCCGACGTCGAACTGCTGCTCGACGACTGCAGCCAGGCCTCCCCCCGGCTCCAGGATGACGGAGCGCATCTTGGTGCCGAAGACTCCTTGCTCCAGCGCCGCTGCCAGCACGGCGTCGAGGTCCGGCATGGGTCGCATGAGGCGGGCGCCCGCCTCCATGTCCAGGAGCCCCTTGTCGACCTTGAGAATGGGGACGATGCCCTTGACGTTCCAGAGATAGTCGGCCGTCGGGCGTCCATCGACCTGGCGGGCGAGAGTGTCCTGGAAGAGGATGGTTCCCAGAATGCGCTTCCCGTCGAAGCTGGGGCTCATCATGATGCGGGTGCGCATCTCGTGGACCTTGTCGAACATCTCCTCGTCGTCGGCCCAGGATTCGAGCCCGTAGAGCCGCAGTGCCTTCGGTGTGCTGCCGCCGCTCTGGTCCAGCGCGGCGATGAATCCCTCGGCGTCACGCATCTTGTGAAGTTGCTGCTCGAACATGACAGTTACCCCTATCCGGGAACCGGAACTGGGTGGGCTGGCGTCCACGCCGGCTCCCACAGCCATTGTCCCACCGTGCGAGCACCCGCGGGGGTTTGTCGGGTGTATCTCATCTCGCGGAATCGCTCGCCAGCCTCATCGATGAAGGAACGTGAAAACGGCCCTCGGCATCGCCGGGGTCGTGCAGGCGTCGGGCGACGTCGAGTCGTCTCGGTGGGCGGTGGATGCCGCGGCATCCGACCCTCGTGTGCTCGCCGCCGTCGCCATCCACCCGAACGACGCGCCCACCTACGCGGCCGAGGGTCGGCTCGATGAGGCGATCGCGGTGATCGATGAGCTCGCCGCGCACCCGCGCACGCGGGCCATCGGCGAGACCGGACTGGACTACTTCCGCACCGACGAGCCGGGCAGGCCCGCGCAGCACGAGTCGTTCGAGGCGCACATCGCGCTGGCGAAGAAGCACGGCGTCGCCATGCAGATCCACGACCGCGACGCGCACGACGACGTGCTCGAGACGTTGACCCGCGTCGGCGCACCCGAGAAGACCGTGTTCCACTGCTTCTCGGGTGACGAGGCGATGGCGCGGGTCGCGGCGGATGCCGGGTACTGGCTGTCGTTCGCCGGCAACATCACGTTCAAGAACGCGCAGAACCTGCGCGACGCGCTGCAGGTCACGCCTCTCGAGCGCATCCTCGTCGAGACCGACGCGCCCTTCCTCACCCCGGTGCCGCTTCGCGGGCGGCCCAACGCTCCGTATCTCGTGCCGCTCACGGTGCGCTTCATGGCGGCCGAACTCGACGTCGACGTCGACGAGCTGTGCACGCAGCTCGCGGCGAACACGCTCGCGGTGTACGGGTCCTTCGCCTGATCCCGCTAACCTGCTGGGGTGCGCTTTCTCGATGAGACCACCCTGCAGGATGCGTTCGTGCGGCTCGAGCCGCTCGACCACGCGCACGCCGACGAGCTGAGCCGCGCCGCGGCGACGCTGACACCCGCCTGGTACACCTCAGTGCCGACCGCCGATGAGGTGCCCGCCGAGATCGACCGCCGGCTGGCACTGCGTGAGGCGGGTGCGATGAACCCGTTCGCGGTGCGCCGGCTGCACACCGGCGAGGTGGTCGGCATGACGACGTTCTGCACCATCGATCAGCCCAACCGTCGTGTCGAGATCGGCTACACCTGGATCGGCGCGCCGGCTCAGGGCACCGAGGTGAACCCGGCGATGAAGCGGCTGCTGCTCGGCCACGCCTTCGATGCGTGCGACGCGATCGCCGTGGCGCTCATGACGCACTTCCACAACAGGCAGTCGCGTGCGGCGATCGAGCGTCTCGGGGCCAAGCTCGACGGCATCCTGCGCAGCCATCGCATCATGCCGGACGGGTCGCTGCGCGACACCGCGGCGTACTCGATCCTGCCGCACGAGTGGCCGGCGGTTCGCAGCGGGCTCGACGCGCGCCTCGCCGAGCGCTAAGCGGTCACGGCGTCGTCGTCGAGCGCTGGTCTGGCGGCGGCGATGTGCGAGATCTGCCGCCACATCAGCGCGAGCGTCAGCGCCGACCCGGCGAACGCGAACCACCACGGCGCCGTCAGACCCCACGCCTGCGCGATGAGTCCGCCGAGCGCCTGACCGAGCACCATCCCGCCGAAGACGCCCACCATGTTCACCGAGCCCACCCGGCCCTGCAGCTCGTTCGGCACGAGACGCTGGCGCACGGTCGTCGAGATCGTGCCCCAGACGAAGGCGTACGCGCCGAAGCCGAACATGATCGCCATCGCGACGGCACCGTTCGTGGTCAGCGCGAAGCCGAGGTGCATGAGCACCTCGAGCGACAGGCACACCTTCATCATACTTGCGGCTGCCGAGGTCGCCGTACGGGCCGGGCCACATGTCGTAGCCGGCCTTCGAGGAGATGATCAGCTCATCGCGGTACGGGGCGAAGCCCTCCGCGAAGATGCGACCGAAGTTCTTCTCGGCCGAGCCGTACGGCGGGCCGTAGTTGTTGGCGAGGTCGAAGTGCGTGATGCCGCTGTCGAAGGCGTGCCGCAGCAGCGCGCGCTGGTTGTCGAGCGGGATGTTGTCGCCGAAGTTCCACCACAGCCCGAGGGAGATGGGCGGCAGGTAGAGGCCGCTCGTTCCGACCTGGCGGTAGGCGAAGCGCTGGTAGCGCTCGGCGGCCGCGGCATACGGCCGGTGGAGCTCGGGGACATCGGGGCGGAAGCGCGGTTCGGTCACGTTGTCAGGCTATCGGCACCTGCGCCGCACCGGGCTGCACCAGAGCGATGCGGTGGTAGTCGTCGACCGTGAGGTCCTCGCCGCGTGCGGTGGGTGCGACACCGGCGGCTTCCAGCACAGCGGATGCCGCCGCGGAGCCCCCGTACAGGCCGGACAGCGCCTGGCGCAGCATCTTCCGGCGCTGGTTCAACGCAGGACACCGAGGACCGCGGCATCCACCGCAACATCGACTCCACGCTCAATGTAGGGCGCTAGCGCCTCCATGATTGCGTCGCCGACTTGGTACCGGAACTCCTGACCGGGCGAAGGACGCGCCGGGCCAACAGGTCCGCGCGACCGTACGATCTCGTCGATGTCGGCGGGTCGAGACTCAGTAGGACCAAGCAAGTTCCTGGTGTCGTCGTCACGGAGTAGGTCCCGCTCATACCCACGGGTCGCCCTCGACTCGGAACGGTGGGTTCCCTCACGACGCCGCACCCAACGCAGCTCTTCGTCGTCGTTCACGCCTCACCTCCTCGGTACCCGAAGTTCACTGGCTCCAAGTGCGGTGGATCGGTGAGACGAGAAGCCGCCCGCTGCTGAATGCCTCAGTGATCTGCGGAGCACGGGCACACCTCCTGAGTGACGCGACCCACCAATGGAGGCCACCATGCCCACGTTCTTCGATTCGACTGTCGACGCCGCTGAGGCGTCCGAGGCTCTGCGGGGGTTGGCGCACGCGAGCCGTGCGTTCGATCAGCACGCGCAGATGTACGGGGTGATCGGCGATCTGTCGTCGGGGATGCGGTCGCTGCCGCCGAGGCAAAGAAAATGGGCCAGGCTGACCCCGCGACCAAGGGTGGACCCCTGGTCGCGAGTTCAAACCTGACCCGTTTGGGGTGCCTGAGTAGTACGTTCGCCAACTCCGCCCCCAAGACAAAAACCCTGGTCAACCGCCTAAACCGTGGGGTCTACGAGGTCTCTCGACGTCCCCAGGATACCGCTCCGAAGGACGATCGTGGCCCTGTTGTGAGGACTGTCGAGACGGCTCAAACTTTTCTCACCGCCTCCGAGGTGGACGCCCTCGTCGGCGACTACCTGGCCGGGATGAGCGTCAAGACGCTCGCTGAGAGATACGGCATCCACCGCGCCACGGTGTTCTCGCACCTGCGTCGTCGCAACGTGCCGAGTCGACGACCGGGGCTGGGCATCGACGAGAAGGCCGAGGCGGTGCGCCTCGCCCGAGCGGCCGTCTCGATGCGTGCGATCGGTCGCCGGATGGGCGTGGACCGTAAGGCCGTACGCGAAGCGCTGGCCGAGGCTGGGCTCATCGTGGATTGCACCAATGGAGCGCGCCGCTCCGGTCTGCCGAACCTGATCTGACAGACTGATGGCACTGAACCGAGTGAAGAGTGACCGTGGCGACCCTCCTATACTCGCTAACTCTGACGGAATCACGATTGAGACTAAAGTTGTGTGCTAGAGTCCTTCGTGACGGCGAAGGAGGACCCGGTGGTTCAGCAACACGACAGCGACGACTGGCGCGGCGAGTTCCAGCCAGCAGAACTCGCGGCACTCCGCGAACGAATCCCGACCGCGATCCAGCGCAGCCAGGAGCGCTCGGCGCGCGCTCAGGCAGCGTATGACGATCCCGATGGGGACCAGGACGTGTATGGCGCGGGGATGGCCCGTGGCGTACAGAAGGAACTCCGCACACTTCTGTCTGACCTGCCTTCCTATCGAGAGGCCAAGATTCCCACCACCCGACGGATGCTGACCTTCGTCGGCAACACGCTCATCTTCGCGCAACGTGTGGGCAAGCAGATGCCGCGCAATTTTCGCCGAGTCCGACTCAGCTACTTGCCCGACTCGCGCCGTGAACTCCTCTCGAAGACGAGTAACGTCAAGTACTCCGACCCCGGGCTCTTCGACATCAGTGACGTTCTCGAAGGAGATCAGCCTGCATCTCTTGAGGATGCCCTCAGCCACGTCGAGTTGGCCGTGCCTCGCACGACCCTCTTCGTCCCGTACTACAGCAGTACGCCGCAGGGCGTGGGAACGATCTACTTCGCGCCCGCGCGACTGAACGGTCGGTACCTGGAGTTTGCCGACCCCGAGCGGTTGACCTACGAGCGCACGCCTTCTTCGGTCGATGCTCCGCGCACCATGTTGAAGCCTGTCGCTGGGTTCAACAGCGGCGACCGCCCGCGTACCTCGGTGAAGCTGCGCCAGCGGCGGTCCGAGCAGGAAGGCAGCTGATCATGGCGATGGCACACGACGGCAATGTTGACCTCGCCGGAGTCGCCAGGATGTTTGACCCAGCGCGGCTAGCCCAGGCTCGCCGGATCAGCAAGATGTCCAAGGCGGACCTTCATCGCAAGGTGGGTGTGTCCGCCGCCGCGATCGGGCAGTACGAGCGCGGAGAGGTGCGTCCCCGCGCAGAAACGGTCGCTGCACTGGCCACGGCGCTCGGTGTCCCACCGGGCTTCTTCGCGCTTGGGCGTCCACGTGTCCAAGTGGACATCGCTGAAGCCTCGTTCCGTCGACTCCGCTCAACGACTGTTACACAACAGCAGCAGGCGACCGCGTATGTCGAGCAAGCATGGGAACTCAGTTGCTACCTCGAAGAGAGTGTGGAGTTCCCGGAATTGGACCTCCCGGCCTGGGCGCACGCCGATTCGTTTGATGTGCCGGACCCTGCGACCGCAGCGCGAGCCATGCGCCAACACTGGCTGCTCGGAACCGGTCCGATAGAGCACCTCGTGTATCAGCTTGAACAGCACGGCATCTTGACGGTCTTTTTCTCGATGAAGGAAGATGCTTCGCTCGACGAGAAGAGTCGCATCGATGCCTTCTCAACCATTGCGCTGCCGCGTCCCATGATCGTGCTGACGCCAGACAAGGCCAATGATGTGATGCGGCACCGGTTCTCCGCCGCTCACGAACTGGGGCACATCGTTCTCCACCACGGTCGGCAGGGGACGGACAGTCAACTAGAGCGCCAGGCGGACATGTTCGCGGCGGAGTTCCTCACTCCCCGAGATGTGATCCGTGACCAGTTGCCTCGACGCATCAACTTCAACCGATACGAGGAACTTAGCCAGCTTTGGGGAGTCTCCATCAACTCGCTGATCTTCCGGTCCCGGGAGCTTGATCTCATCTCGGAATCCACAGCCCGTCGCGCGTACATCACGCTGAACGGGATTGCTCGGCGCCCCATGCCGGTTCACGACTATCCCGGCGAGCGACCCGAACTCCTGAAGTCCGCGCTTGAGCTGCTCGACCAGGCAGGTGTGCCGCTGACTCAGGTCGCGGAGGACCTCCAGATGACGCCTCGTCACATACGACGGCTAGCTGACATCGACGATCCACAGCCCAAGCTGACGCTGGTGAACGACCGTCCAGACAGAAGGAAGTAATGGGGCAGTAGTCCCATCCGAGAAAGGAAAGATCATGACAGGACCCAACAAGCGAGTAGTCCAGCGCCGAAGTGACGGCGACTGGGAGGTACGGAAGCCAGGAGCTGATCGCGCCAGCGTCGTAACGTCCACACAGGCCGAAGGGATTCAGCGCGCACGCACGATCCTCGGCAATGACGGAGGCGGCGAGCTACAGGTCCGTTCACTCAAAGGGACGATCCGCGCGCAAGACACGATCGCACCTGGGAACGACCCGAGGTCATCCAAGGGCTGATCGTCGGGTTGGCGCGCTGGAGTAGTCCAGCGGCCAATGTCGGAGGTCAGCCATAGGGTCGCATGAGGGGCGTCCACGAGACCCCAAGAGTTTAGGAGGGAGCAGGCGTGCGCATTCGAGAGGTCTGGGTCCGGTTCTACAAGTCGTTCAACTTCGACTACGAGTTGAAGGCGACGCCGGGCAGCAAGGCGAAACCGTGGCAGCAGCTGGAGGACGGCTGGATGCCCCACGTGCGTGTCCCAATCGAGCCCGACATCACCGCCGTCGTCGGCGCCAACGAGTCGGGCAAGACACACCTGCTCGATGCGATCCGCATCGCGCTCACGGGCGAGGGGTTGCTACAAAGGGACTTCTGCCGGTCGTCGTCGCTGTTTTCTGTTGAGCATGGCTCCCGGTTGTACCCAGAGGTCGGGCTCACGCTGACGCCGAGCGAAGGCGAGGCATCGGTTCTTCGTGACAACAACATCCCGGTCCGAAAGAACGGCGATCTTCTCATGTTGCGACCGGCTCCGGGCGTCACCGCCGTCGTCGGTTCCGACGAGGAGCGGGTCGATTTGACCTCGACGCAGGCCGCCGCGCTTCAGGCACTGATGCCGCATCCCCATGAGTTGAAGACCGAGGTGGCACTGCCCGACTCTGTCTCAATCTCTGCCCTGGCCCACGACGGAAGCCGGTTCCGAAGCCGGAGTGAGCGCAAGCGTCTGCTCGACATCATTTCGTCCTTCACAAGTACTAACGACGTGACCGCGAATGCCGCGAGCTTGGTTCCGAGCGACCTTGAGGACACCGAAGCAGCCGCCCAGCAGCTTGGCGTCGATCTTCTCGTAGGCGTCGCTCGTATCGAGGAGTCAAGCTTCCAGGAGCTCCAGAAGGCCATTGCGGAGGAGCGGGAGGGGCTCGTCAATGGCCTTATCCAGGAGATGAACAACTCGATCGCGCGCCATCTGAACGTCTCCCGCTGGTGGACGCAGGACCCTGAGTTCCAGCTCCGCGTTTCTCCACGTGAGCACGAACTGGTGTTCACCATCCGCGACCGGACCGGCACAGACTACTCGTTCACGGAACGCAGCAGAGGACTCCGCTACTTCCTCAGTTACTACGTTCAGCTACTCGCTCATGATCGTCCAGCAGAACTCCCTGAGGTTCTTCTGATGGACGAGCCCGACGCCTACCTCTCAGCTTCGGGCCAACAAGACCTTCTCCGAGTGCTTGAACATCAGGCCCGTCCGGACGACTCAGATCGTGAGGACCAGGTGATCTACGTGACGCACTCACCGTTTCTCATCAACAGGAACGCTGGGCACCGCGTCCGCGTGGTCGATAAGGGAGCCCGCGACGAGGGGACGCGGCTTGTGAAGGATGCGACGCGCAACCACTACGAACCGCTTCGGACATCCCTGGGCGCGTTCGTTGCCGAGACCGCCTTCATCGGTGGCGACAATCTCTTCGTTGAAGGAATCTCGGATCAGGTACTTCTCGCGGGCATGAATGCGCGGCTACTCAGGTTGGGGACTCCGCCGAGCCAATGTCTCGACCTCAACCAGGTGACCATCGTTCATGGCGGCTCCAACGTCCCCTACATGTTGTACCTCGCGAGAGGGCGTGACCAGATCAAGCCAGCCTGTGCCGTCCTTGTCGACGGTGATGATGCTGGCCAGACCATGCGTAAACAGATCAGACGCGGGGGCGCGCACGGCAAGCCGACAGTTTCTGACGACCTCATCATTGATCTCGCCGAATGGGCGGCTGCAGCAAGCTTGACGGTCACAGACGGTGTGAGGGTGCGCGAGCCGGAGGACCTCGTTCCCGTCAGCGTCGCAGTGGCTGCCGCTCGCCGCTACGCACGCAACTTCCTGGGTCTTGACGAGACTTCGTACAAGATCCTGACGGAAGACTCGGTGACGAATCTCATCAGCGACAAGGATGGCAGTCTCTGGGATGCGCTAGCCGCGGCATTCAGGACGGCCTTCGACACGGAGATCGGCAAGGCCGGATTTGCCAAGGAGTTGCTCGCCTACCTGACCGATTCGGAAGCAGACGGCGGCCCAAGGCCGCCTGGTGTGCCTGCGCTCGATTCCCACTTCGGGGCGCTACTCCTTAAGCTGACCGACACGCTCACCCTTGCGCGTGAACGTGAGAACGACGCACGGAGGGATCAGAGGCTGGAACGCATCATCGACACTTTCACCGCTGACCACCCAATCGGTTGCACGCGAGATCGCGCTGCCGTGGTGCTGAAGAGGATCGATGCTGCCGTCGATGACACCTTCGCCGGGGACGTGATCCACGCGGGAACGACGAGGCTTCGCCGCGAGTTCAAGCTCGCCACCGAGCCTCTCAAGAACGTAGATGACTACGCTGGCTTCCTCGAACAGCTTAAGAACCTTCGCCACCTTGAACGACTCAACCATCAAGGAGTGGTCTGACACCAACGGTGACGGTTCAATCTTATGAAGCTGACGTTTCGTTGCTGAGGTGCCCGGGGTCAGAGTCGTGGCTCACTGGCCGCTTCGGGTGAGTTCCGGAAGCTGCGGTTCGTCGCGAGTCTCTTGGTTGATGTGCATTCGCGCGTGGCGCTCGCGTACGCGAGTCCTCACAAGCAGTGACAGGCTGACGGGGCCGATGGCCAGCATCTTGAGAGCGTTCCAGATGCAGAGCAGGACCACGAGGTGGAGCCATCCTGGGCCGCCGCTCTCGATGAGTGTGGTGCACCAAAAGGCGATGGCCAGATATGGGCCGGCGAGCAGCATCGCTGGAATGCCCCACTTCAGTCCCTTCCTGGTGCGGATCAGGTCGAGCACGATGTTGCTCGGCATGTAGCGACGCAGGAAGTAGCGGACCTCGGCGCTGGCTGTCCACAGTAGGCGGATCATGATGGGCTCCTCTCAACACGCGAGTTGTGGTCGAAACGGTGCGTGGAGAGTGACCCGAAGGTCTGCCGCGAGCGGCCCAAAGGTAAGGAGAAATCCGCCTCACCGTCAAGGCTACGCCCCAGTCCGGACGTTGGGAAGGGTCAGATGCTGCGCCCAGGCCCGGGCTGGTCGCGCCTGACGGGTTGAAGACCGGCCTCCGCGTGACCGCTCTCGTTGGCGCCGAGCTGACGTACCTTGTCGAGCGCGGAGCGCGCTCGCGCCGCGTCGATCCTCTGCGCAGCAGACTCTGGCGCGGTGCCGAGAGGTGTGTCGCCGGTGAGGCGGTAGCGGTCTCGGTAGGCGGCGACTACGCGGGCGGCCTTGCGCCAGGCCGCGGCTCGTTGCCGGTCGGTGGGTGCTGCCCCAAGAGCGTTCATCCACGGTGCGTTCTCGGTGAGCGCAGCTTCGAGCGCAGCGTCGGCGCGGGCCTCGATCAGTGATTCGCGCTCGTCGAGTGCCGCTCGCATCTCGGCATCGAGGACTCCTTGCGCCCGTGGAAGGAGGCCGGCGATGAGTCGCGATGGCTTGCGGGTCCGGCCTGATCCTGCGGGGCGGGCGGCCGCCCGCTCGACCCGGTAGTGCAGGACGGCGGCTATGTCGTCGGCGTCACCGAATCCTCGCGCGGCCACGAGGCGCGGCAAGAGCGCATCAACGTTGTGATGGTTGGCCTCGGCACGGCGGAGTTCAGCCGCGAGCGGGCCGAACGCTTCGGACTCGATGGCGCTCTCGGCCTGTTCATCGGTAAGCCCGGAGCCACGGAGGAGGGTAGCCCAGCGGTCGTGTTGGGCTGCGGCGGCGATCGTCTCGTACTCGGCGGCGAGCTGAGCGATCGAGCCCCACTGCTCCTGTTCGGCGACGATGGTCTCGTGCGCCGAGAGCTCGGCGCCACTGTGCTGCAGAACCCCGTAGAGCACGCTTCGCGCGGTGGCATGCGCGTCGCCAGGGTGTGGCTGCGCGTGGTCGTCGGCGCGGTCGAGGGTCACGTAGGCGTGGTTCGCGTGCCGCCCTCGGGTCATCGCGACGTAGAAGGTCTCCCTGGTCGAGGTCGGTTCGACCAGCACGTGCGCGGTGTCGGTCGTGATGCCTTGTGCACGGTAGGCGGTGACCGCGTAGCCGAGATCGACATGCTCAGCCACATACGCCGCTGGGAGGACGATGCTGCCGCCGAACCTGCGCCCACGCCTGCGAGCCCTGATGGTTCCGTCGTCACGAACAACGGTGCCGGTCCCGTAGTCGCGTGCGATGGTGATGGTCCCGTCGTCGCCGACGGCGGTGATGGTCCAGATGTCGCCGTTGCGTACCCAGTCCCGCCCGGCCAGGGTGCGCAGGTTCCGGCTGTTGAGTCGCGTGATGATGGTGTCGCCGACGTCTGCGGCGGTGCCGTCGCGCAGCTCGACTTCGTGGTCGGGGTTCAGTGTCTTGTTGAGGATCAGGTCGGCACGGGCGCGTCGGTTCAGCGTGGTCACGTGATCTTGGGTCTCGGCGATCAGCACCGAGACCAGTCCCGCGTCGCGGTCGGTGCGCCAGGCGTTGTAGGCGGCATCGGTCATGGCCTCGGCGTCGCCGTCGGTGATGCGCTCGTGGGCGAGGTAGGTGTCGATAGCCGCCGTACGTCCGTGGCGTAGCTCGAGTGAGGCGGTCTTCTCCCAGGCGTGGGTGAAGCGGTGAACGTCGACCAGTTCAGGTGTGTCGGTCCTGTCTCTGGCCATCATCGCGAACGCACCGCCGGCGTCCACGGATTGCAGTTGGGCGTAGTCGCCGACCAGCAGCACCTTCGCACCGGCGTCCTGGGCGAGGTGGGTGATGCGGTCCAGTGACAGGGTGCCGGCGAGGGATGCTTCGTCGATGATGACGAGTTGGCCCGCCTCGAATGTGGTGCCGTGGAGGATGTGTTTCTGCCACCACTTCGCGGTGTTTTCAGTCTCGATTCCAAGGTCGTTGGCGAGGACTTGGGCAGCGACCGCAGACGGCGCGAGCCCGACGACGGCCCTTGTGCCGTGCTCGGCTTCCCACGCTCGGCGGAGTGCGTTCATGGCTGTGGTCTTGCCCGCCCCGGCGGGGCCGACGAGTACGTCGAGGGTGCGACCCGATACCGCGATGCGGGTAAGGGCGTCGGATTGGTCGTCGCCGGGCATCCGACCGTCCGCGTCGGGTCTGCGCGTGATCTTCTCGACCGTCGCGAGCCGCACCGTCGGACCGGTCAGGTTGGCGGCTCGTTCAAGGAGTCTGTCCTCGGCCGCGAGCTGGGACTCGGAGGTGAACACGGTCGAGCTCTTCGGCCGGAACACCGAGGTGCCGTCTGGCCGACGGAACACGACCGGGGAGGCGGCGAGCTCGGGTGGGGTCAGGCGGAGCGAGACGAGTTCGGCGGCGTCGGCGACCATCGCGACGATGGCTTCTCGGTCCTGCATGGTGGCGAACCGCCAGCCCATTGTCTGCCGGGATGCCTCGGCCATAAGGTTCCACCGTCGCCAGGTCGAGCGCTTCTCACCGACCACCTCGACGACCGAGCGTCCCAACTCACCGATCACGTCGAGCGGCACATCGTCCGCCCGCAGCAGGAGCGGCTTATCGTTGTCGGTGACCTCTCGTGCCCACGACGTCGCGTCCCGTCTCAAGGTCTTCGTCGCGCGGGTCCGCCACGCGGCGGTCAGGTCAGCTAAGGATCGGACCTGCTTCTCGGGCCGGGTGGCAAGCGTCGCTTGGGCTCGGAGTTTCATGATGGCCGCTGGTGTCGGGCGTCGTCCGTGCGCCGCGATGTACTCTGCGATGAGGCGGTCGGTCTCGGCATCGATGTGACGCGCACGCGTGGAGAAATCGGCGATCAGTTCGTCGGACACTCCGGTGATCGCCCAGGCCGGGTTGTGGTCGCGGCCCATCTCTCGCGCCTCCCACGATACGCCGAAGGTGCGCGTCATGTGGTCGGCGAACACGGCTTCGTGTAGTTCGGAGAGCGCCACGACGGCGGCGTGCATCGGTCTGCCGTCGAGCGAGCGCCACTTGCCGTCGATGACGGTCTTGGCCTTGTTGCTGATGACCACGTGCGTGTGGAGATGGGGGTCGCCGGCGCGGGAGTCGAAGTGATCGAAGGCGGTCGCGATCAGCCCGGTGACATCGACTTGCGCAACCGCGCTGTCCCCGGCGGTTGCGCCCGTGCGGGTGGCTGCAACTTCACGTTCCATGAACGCAACCACCTCCGCAACCGCTCGATGATGCGCTTCTGCGATGAGTGCTTGGACCCCGGCGTCGGCGACTGCCCACAGCACTGATGCGGACTTCGGGATCGAGAAGGTGTAGTCGAAGCCCGCCACCGCACGCCGTGTGCTCCGGGCAGTTTCCTCGGCGACGATCTGCGCGACAGCCTCGCCCTTGGTTCCAGGTGTGAGCGTCTGGTCAAGAGCGGCGATCCGTGCATCGATCCGCTCGTCCTGGCTCTTGTACACCGGGAAGCCCAGGCCGAGCTTGTCGCCAGTGATCGGATCACAGCCCGTGCCCATCAGGAGCTGGAGTTGGTCTTCTGATACTCGGTCGCCCACCTGAATCTCGCCCTTGCCGAGGGCTGCCACGCCTGCGCCGAGCCAGCGGCCGGGCGGGGTGCCTTCTTCCATGTAGTAGCGGGTGAGCGGCGTTGAAAGTGGCCTGTTGCCGTCGGCTGCGGCGACGGTCTTGAGCAGGTACTTGTAGCCGTCACCCGCCGACATCACGCGCATCGAAACCGTCATGCTCACCTCCGCTCCTGCCGAGCAGGTGAGCACCCTCGCCCGGTGACTTCTGAAGCGGTAGTGCCCGCTCCAACCTCGACCTGCAAGAGGCGTGTGACCTCGGATGGCGGTCGGCGCTGAGGCTAGAGATGGGGCGTCCGGCGGTGTCGCTCGGGGCTCGGTCGAGCAGCGGGCGTGTGTCGGAGTCGTGCACCTGACAGGTGACCAACTCGGCATCAGCTCTCAACGAGGCACGGATGCTGGGGACGACCGTCACCGGAGCAGACTTCATGCACGACCTCGACGCCAGCGGCGACTCAGAACTCAAGATCGGGTCGCTCTTCACCGGCTACGGCGGCCTCGACCTCGCCGTCGAACACGTCTTCAACGCCAAGACCGCGTGGTTCTCCGAACTCAACGAGCCCGTCGCCCGCGTCTTCTCCCGCCACTGGCCCGAAACTTCGAATCTTGGCGA
The DNA here is from genome assembly GCF_001997295.1 of Tessaracoccus flavus. NCBI lineage: Bacteria > Bacillati > Actinomycetota > Actinomycetes > Propionibacteriales > Propionibacteriaceae > Tessaracoccus > Tessaracoccus flavus. The sequence continues at coordinate 1,966,853 of NZ_CP019605.1, read as the reverse complement.
CATCACGACCCTCGACTGGAGCCACGTCGAACCCGTGGACATCCTCATCGGCGGATTCCCCTGCCAAGACGTATCCACCGTCGGCAAGCGCGCCGGACTCGCACCCGGCACACGCTCGGGGCTCTGGGCACACATGGCCGCAGCCATCGACGCGCTCCAGCCCGAATGGGTCGTCATCGAGAACGTCCGCGGGCTGCTGTCCTCACCCGCGACGCGGCCAGCCGCAGAAGGAGACGACCATGACCGACGCGACCCCGGCGATGCAACCCCCGACGGCGCAACCCTTCGCGGCATGGAACCCGACCCGTGGCATCTGGGAGACAACGCAACTCGACCTCTACGGGCTCTCGGCGCCGTTCTCGGCGATCTGGCCGACCTGCGGCTGGATGCACGATGGATCGGCCTACCGGCTTCCCATGTCGGCGCTCCTCACCAACGCTTCCGCATCTTCGCCCTCGCTCGGCGCACTGTTCCGCACTCCACTAGCGACGGACTCATCGCGCGGCGGGGAGACTCTCGATCAGGTGCGAGCGAGACGAGGGACGATCGCGCTGTCGCACCAGATCATCGACTTCGCGCTCCACGGACCGGCTGGCTCACCGAACAGGAGGGCCGAATCGGAGACGCTGTGGTCCCTGATCGATGGACTGTTCAGCGCTGGGGACGCTACGCCGACGCCATCGCCCGCTGGGAACACATCACCGGACGAGCCGCGCCCGCGCCAGCCCTCCTGAACGACGCCGACGGCCCCCGCCCAGCACCCGCGTTCGTCGAGTGGCTCATGGGCTTACCCACAGGGTGGGTCACCGACACAGACGACCTGACGTTCAGCCAGCAGATCACTATGCTTGGCAACGGGGTACTTCCGCTGCAAGCAACATCAGCTCTCGCCACGCTCACAAGGTGCGAGTCAGTGCCGGGTCCTTCTTCGCCGGACTGAGACCCCTCCACCCCCGGGCCCGGGCCCGGGCACGAGGTGCATTGCCGAACGCGTGCTGCATTGCTATCATAGTCACCTCCTGGCCTGACGAGTCTCAGGCTGGAGAGAGGTGCCACCGGGGCCCTCCACTTCGACATCCCATTCGGAGGTCCCAGGATGACATCTGAGTCAGTCAAGCGCTCGAGTCAGGAGCGAGCAGCCCGCGAACTAGCTGCCGCCGAGGCTGCACTGGCGGCTCTGATCGCTAGTCCAACGCGCGATTGGTCACTTGTGGCCGCTGCGTTGCAGGTTGGGCGCACGGCACTCGTCGAGACCCCCGACCTTCCCGCAGCTTGGCACCAGCGTCTCAAAGTGCGGCACGGGCCGTCAGCTTTCGCCCGACCAGTCTCCCTTGGAGGCGACATCTTCGATGACGTGGCAGTCCACGACGTGACGGACTCTAGCGTGGATCGCGCACGTGCCGCCCTTGTAAAGGCTGGGTTCCCCGGGTTCACGTACGTACTCGATCCTCTATCCCAGGACTCACGTACCGATGTACCGACCTTTGAACCCGATGTCCTGATCGCCGCACAGGCCGGGATCACCGGCGTACGGCTCCCGTTGCGTATTGACGATGGCTGGCCAGTGCTATCAGCAGATGTCGACCTCACAATTGGGTTGAACGCCAACCAGCGAGGTGCCCATATGTCGCGTCTTCAGGAAGCCATCGTTGAGGTGGGCAGTCAATCCCACCAGAGCGTGCCCGCGACCGCCGAGCGCCTGGCCGCACTTACCAGCGCGACTCAGCCCGGCCCAGTTTTTGTGACCTTACGTGTAGATCAGCAACCCGCGATTCTGTCTGCGATTACGCGTCGCCCCTCCAGTGTGGACGTTTCTACCGTTGTCACCTTGGAATACTCGGGGAGAGGCACTACACGATGCGAGGTTTCACTGACAGTTCAGGTGATGACTGCTTGTCCCTGCACAATTGCATACTCAAAGCTCTCATCTGAACGCCGATCGGGGGTGACATATGCGCCGGACATGCCGCCCACGTTCACTCACTCACAACCCGGCACGCTGACCGTCGGCATAGAAGCGACTACTATTGACGCCGCCACTAGTGCAGAATTGCTGAGCGCCGTTCGAAGTTGCGCGGTACTAAGGGAGTCAGTGCTCAAACGCCCGGACGAACACGAGCTTGTGGATCGGGCACATCGTCGCCCACAGTTCACAGAGGATCTCGCACGTTTCGCGGCTGCTGAGGTCGCTACGAGAGTGACTTCGGAGACGACGGTGTTCGCTCGCGCGATTCTAAACGAATCAATTCACCCACATCGTGCGGCTGCGCAAGTTCGTGCTCGTGCTGGTGAATTACAGAGGTCATTCACATGAGCATCTTCGAATCTCTTCCATCTTCAGGGTGGGCAGTGTTGGAACCTGGACCAGCCGTTGCGAGCGACCCTGCTGCCGTAATTGAATTAGCAAGGCGCTACGGAACCGTATCTGAACGCGACGGCGGAGGGGCTTGGCCCATCCAATCGCAAGTTCCGAGCGGAACGTTCTCAGTCACTAACGATGCGGCCCCCCTCCACACTGACGCCCAGTATCGCAATGATCCCGAGGATGCTTTTCTGCTCGCATGCGCTCGATCCGCGGCTCAGGGCGGCGACAGTATCCTGCTGGCTGTCGATGACCTAGTGGCTACATTGTCGCGCCGATCGGACTGGTTTAGTCTGCAAGGCCTGCTCCAAGCTCCAATCTGGCGTTGGCGCACCCCGGAAGTATTCGACGGTCCTCGGGAGAGTGAACCTGCAGCGATTCTTTACCCGAGGGAGGACGGTCGCTATTCGATGCGGTGGCGAATGGACAATCTAGTCGCCGATCAGTCCGCGGCCTGGGCAGCGGAGGTCGTCCATCAAACCGCGGCGATCGATCCCAATCTCGCAGTCCTGAAACTTCGGCCAGGCCAAGTCCTAGTGTGCGACAACTCCACAGTTTTACACGGGCGTACTGCGTTCAACGATCCAACTAGGCTCCTGTGGCGAGTGCGGGTGCATCGATGAGCGACGCCGATCAATCAGAGTTGATACGGCTGGCGATTGCTCTTCCTGACGGCCTGAGCACTGTTGAGCGAGCTTCTTGGGCGGTTCGGGGCCTGGCCGAGATTGCGCTCTTTAACATTGCCCTCGATAGAGAATCTGACGAGATTGATATGGCAGTTGCCGAGCTGGGTGACTTAGTGCGCTTTGCTGATCCTCGGTTTGCAGATCGACTGGTCCAGATTCGCGCGCTAATAGATTCACCACCTTCGAAATACATGAGTATTGGATCAGACTGGACTCCAGATTCCCCATCAGCAACACCCGACAAATCTCTTCGGGCATTCTGCCGGATAGCAGATGCGATATTTGAAGGCTCGGATGGGCCTCAGCATGGGCCTCCTGTCTCTGCAGCAGACGGGTCCGCCAAGACCGCGATGCTGGAGCGTGATTGGTGGAGGCCGGCTTCCAAACCCACGCACGGCGTCAACTTCGTGCCTACCTCGGTTCCACCTAGTCTCACCTGGAAGGTGTGGACGTATTCTGCGGAGCCAACGGTCATCATTGTCGATGAGAAGCTCACAGTTCCCATGGGCGACATCTGGTGGGGCGTTCACAATGCGACGCATCTCGACCAGATCAAGCATGTCGCTGACGCCGGACGAAATCCGAATGAGATCGAGTACGGAGAGGGTCTCCTCGCAGCCGAGTCGCTTGCGATGACTGTGGAGATGTTGGCCGGTCTTGAAGGTCGTGGCACACCTGCGGCCCGTGTCGTCTGGGAGGGGTTAGCTGAGCGCCTCGCGCGCATGCCGATACCTTCTGAACTGTCCTCACCAACTGTCGTCCAAGCACGACAGTTGGCTGACCCTGAATTTGGGGCGCTTCCGACTCTCGCGAGCGCGTATACAACTGGGGCGATTCGCCTTCTGGAATCTCGATTCGAGCACGAGTTGATCCCACCGACCCTCAGGGAGTCCATGCTGGTTCGATGGAGGCGTCTTGTGGATGCCGAGCCTTGGCTGCGACGCGAGATCGGGAGCATGAGGTGATCCAGTTTCAAGGACAGGCTTCAACCCCGGGGCGCGAGGAAGTTCTTCAAGTTGCTGAACTGTTAGCTGCGCATGGTCGGGAACCAGGAGCCATTGCTGCTGCTGGCTGGGCTGCGGCTCAGGCCGAGGCTGTGACTGTATCTGCAATGCCAGGGGAACATATCGACACAGCAGAATTTGTTGGATGCATGGCCGCAGTCGATGACGATACCATCGCCTACTGGCAGCACGCAGACGCCGATCGATGGCAGTCCGAGACTCCCACGCTGGTTTCAGAAGCTGCCACGCGCATCGCGGCGCGCTCCGACAGGGCCTTTTTCACCAATCCGGCAGATGCTCGAGCTAGCTGGGCACTGTCGGTCGGCGCTGCTGCCGCGGCTAGGGCTATTGCGTACAGCAACAAACCACTCGTTCACGATGGGCCAGCGACGATTCCTGCAGGGCATGCAGACCCGGACCTCACGAGACTGGTTATTCGCGACGCCGTTGGATGCAGAGTACGAACCGTTGAGGGTCGAGTCTTGTTTGATCTTTCCTCTGGGCTCTACAACACACCGCTAGGCCATCGCCATCCAGCTCCGGCAGTGGGCTTCCTCACCCAGGCGACGAGCGTTGCAGCAACGAACCCGTTCGTGGCCACGACACCGGTTGCCGAGCATGTCGCGGACCGGCTCCGGAGAGCGCTCTGCTTGAACGAGTGGAGTGTCGTATTCGCTGGCTCAGGCTCTGAAGCTATGGAGACTGCCATGCGTTTCGCGGTCGCCGCTGCTGGGCGAATCGTTAATGTACGACCGGGAGAGTTCCATGGGATCACCGCTGCCGCTGCCGCACTTTCGTCCCACCACACGGTTCACTACCCGCTACGCCCGATCATGGATGTTCGCTACACCCCGATTTCAGATTGGAAGGAGCGGGGTGTTGGTGTAATCGAACCAGCTGGTGTGATGTCGGGTCAGCCACCGATCACGGAGGCTGACAGATCGCAGCTCTCCAGTTTTCGCCGTCGAGGCGGGGTGGTCGTCGTTGATGAAGTCCTCTCGGGTCTCGGGCGGACGATGTGGCCGAGCCTAACTACGGCGCTCCGGATTCCAGCCGACATCGTCGTCCTTGGAAAAGGTCTCGCGAATGGCATCGTACCCATCTCCGCAGTGCTCATTGCCCCAGAGGTTCTAGCACGCGTGACTGGCACCGGTGGGTTAGATCACGGGCACACGCATTCAAACCACGCCGCGTCTCTTGGTGCAGCCCTAGGGTGCCTAGAGTCGCTGGAGGCGCACAAACACGATCCAGATAGATTGCGGGCGGCATTGGACGCAGCCGGCGTAGCCAATACCACAATCGGCTGGCTTGCCTCGGTCAAGCTAACTGAATCATCGCGCGCGACGACAACTGCCGCCTTGCTGGACGCCGGACTGATGTGTCATCTGCCCACTATGGTCGATCCGGTTGAACGACTCATAGTCGCGCCGCCACTCACTACATCAGATGAAGATCTCGCCGACATGGCACAGCGACTTGCCGATGTTCAACGGGTGCTTGCCGAATGAGAGTCTGTGTTGTGGGCGCGAGCTCCGGGCTCGGAGCAGCGCTTGGGCTGAAGCATCGAGAGCGCGGGGACGGAGTCGTGGCCTTGGGCAGGAGGGGCACGCGGCTCGCTCAACTTGGGGATATTTCGAACGCGTATCCAGGTACCTGGGAGTCAGTTGCTGCTGACCTGACCGATCCACAGGGTTTTACGTCGTGTGTCGAACGTGCGTCAACCTGTGATCGCGTCTACCTATGTGCTGCCTCAAACGGCGATGTTGAAGAAACCATGAACCTGAACTTCATTGTCCAGGCGCGTTTAGCTGTGGCTCTCGATCGACCCGGCCTGCGCCTTGTCGTAATTTCGTCGCTAGCCGCCAAAGTGGTCTTTAAGGAGATGCCTCACTACTGCGCAAGCAAGGCTGCTCTAGAGCACTGGATTGCTGGCCATCGCCAAGGCGCGAGCGCATCGATCATCGTGGTGCGCCCAGGCCAGTTTGACTCGGAGTTTCACACAGGGCCTCGTGACTTAAGGATTGAGCGATTGCCTCATGAACGGGCGTCCGAAGTCGCACGAGTTGCAGATGGGCGTTCAGAGGGGACCGTTACGCTTGGAGGACTGCGCGATCGGGTGGCGGCTGCGGTTGCAGGTGCGATCGGCCCGGTGAACGCGCGGCGAGTCCTATGAGCGATTTCTTGATATCGATTGCAGTTTGGCAGACTTTGCTGGATGAGTCGATAGAGTTCCACGGTCACGTCCGCGACAACCGCATTGAATGCGTGATTGAGGCGGTTCGCGAGCGTGGGGGCCACACCGTCTCTCATAGCGACGCAAGGAGGGCTCTAGATCTTGCGGCACATGAGTTCGAGGAGGCGTACTTGGCGGGTTCCCCCATCGACAACAAGGAGCGTGTTCGTATAGTCGGAGACGCACTTTCGGTCAGTCTCTCGCATACCGAGATGGACAGCTTGGCTCAGCGGCTGGGGGCCACGCACCAGGCACATTCGTTGGTGCCAATGCCAGGTGCCCGCGATGCGCTGAGACGACTTGCCGCGAACTATCGGGTCGTTGTGGTGTCCGACACCTGGTTATCACCTGGGCAGACTTTGCGCGCTGCGCTTGACTATCACCGCATGTCAGAGTTCCTGGAGGACATGTACTTCAGTGATGAGACAGGCGTATCCAAAACGAGTGGAAGCGCCTGGAAGTATGTCGCGGATCGCATGAATATTGGGGTCAGTAGAATAATCCACATCGGCGACTTGCCTGCGGTAGATGGCTATATCGCGATGAAGTCGCACTGCGCTACGAGTATCGTTGTTCCTCACCCGTCGCATCCGATCGTCGGTTCCAGTTCCTCTATGGTCGGGCTTCAAGCGGCATCACGTCTTGTTGATGTACCTGACCTGGTGGCTAAGTTCACGGGTAGGAGGCCATAGTCCAAACCTGCCGGTGACAGTACCGAAGGTTGCTGCCTAGAGGAACCTACGACGTCGCAGGCTGCCGGCAGCGAGGTGTCTCCACCCGGGCAGTGAGCCATGTCCTCACGCATCGATGCCAGTGGTTGGCATGACTGTTCCATGGATTCGTGTGGTGAGCATCGAACCTGACTTTGATCATTTAGTGCGCAGGTCATCGGCCGTGGATGCGGTCGAGGATCTCGGTGAGGTCTGCGGGTAGGGGGTCGGCGGCGGTCACGAGGGTGTCGCCGGCTTGTATCTCGATGGTGCGGTAGCGGCGCAGGTTCTTGACCAGTTTCTTGATGCTCCAGCCGGTGCGGGCCTCGAGCCAGCGCGAGACAGCCAGCGAGGCGAACACGATGGTCAGGTGGGCCTCGATCGATTCGCGTTTGTGGTGGTAGATCGGTCTGGCTCTCAGGTCGGACTTCGACATCCTGAACGACTTCTCGACCTGCCAGAGCTGGTGGTAGGCGCCGATCACGAACTCCGGTGACGGAGATTCCAGGTTGGTGATGTATGCCTTCCAGCCGGCCAGGGTGCGGGTCTTGTGCTCCAGCTCCAGGTTCAGTTCCTTGGCGGCGCCGGTGAGCTTGATGAACCGGTTCCGTTTCACCGGCGCCCGCCCATCGATCGCGGCCTGTGCTTTGCGGACCTGCTCATCGATCCCGCGCAGGCTCCGGCGGGCCCGGTCGGCGCGGTACTGGTAGTAGATCACCTCGGGCTGCTGCGCCCCGGCAGGGCCGCGGGACCACTTCTGCCTCAGCACCATCGCGTCTTCTGGGTCCTTGCCGGGGTGGGCCTTCATCCAGGCCTCGAGCTTTGCCGGGATCTGTGGGATCGGCTGGCCGACGATGAACCGCAACCCGGCCCCCGCCAACGCCCGCAGGTTCCCATCTGAGAGCATCCCGGCATCAGCCACAACAGTGACCTCGGCGATGCGGTGGGCGGCCATGAACTCGGCAAGGACCGGGATCATGGTCTGGGTCTCGGCCTTGTTCCCCTCGAACGCGTGCACCATCAACGGCATCCCGTGAGAGTCTGTCAGGAGCCCGACAGTGATCTGAGGCTCCAACCTCCGCTCCTTGCTGAATCCAGGCTCGCGGAACCCGTCGCCCTCGTCGGTCTCGAAATACAGCGTGGTCACGTCGTAGAGGATGAGCGTGGCAGGGCCCAGCCCGACCAGGTCGGCGAACCCGGCCGCCAAGCCCCGGCGCCACGTGTCGGTGGCATACATCGGCAGCCTGCGGTTCATCGTGGGATAGGAAGCCGCTTGAATGCCGACCTCATCGAGGACCCGGATCGCCTCAAGCTTGCTCGTGGGCTCGATCACCCTGGCCAGCACCAGTTGCTTGAACACCTCATCGGCGCCCGAAGTCTTCTCCAACCCGACAGCCCGGAACGCAGCTGACAACGCCTCCCACAAGAACTCCGCCCTGGAAGAGCGGATCGGCAACGCTTGTCCGCGTGGGCGCCCGTCGCCAAAGTCGAGCTCGTCCTGTCCCGCGCTCATCCGTTGCCTGGCAGCGGCCTTCAACACCTCCACGTCCTCCGCAGTGTGGGCAGAGCCGATGTGGTCCATCTCCTTGGCGCCGCGCTTGTTCGACCACACCACCTGCACCGCGGTCGCGCCACTGGCCGTCTTCACGGTCCGCACGTAGGGAGACATGCCCCAAGGCTAGAACCACCACCCGATTAGTGCACACACCCACCAACAAACACCCTAGTCAACCCCAACACGAGGGGCAGAACTCGGCGAACTGATAAAAGTCAGGCCTACGACGTCGCAGGCTGCCGGCAGCGAGGTGTCTCCACCCGGGCAGTGAGCCATGTCCTCACGCATCGATGCCAGTGGTTGGCATGACTGTTCCATGGATTCGTGTGGTGAGCATCGAAGGCCTCTAGCGTCACGAGATCGGGCCGCTGGTCTCTGAGCGCTTGCGAGAGCCGGATCGGTACAGAGTCGTCTCGGGTGCCGTGGAGGTTCAGAGTCGGCGTGGTGAGGTCTGCGGCTCGTGCGGTCCAGTCGAAGGAGCGAAGGGGGATGCGGCCCGGCAACCCGAGGGCGCGCGCCAACGGGTGGAGGGTGAGGCACGGGATCGCGAGGTGCCCGGCTGCTGCGGGCAGTCCGCTGGGAACGCAGTTGGTCGTGATGACTTCGGTCAAGTTGAGGACTGGTGAGTCGAGGACGAGCGCGGCGATCATTCCCTGGTGTCGGGGATAGTCGGCGAGTTGGAGGGCGATCGCGGCACCCATTGACCAGCCGAAGATCACGACCTGTTGGGCTCCTCGTCGGACGGCGTATCCGATGGCCTCGTCAACGTCGGTCGTCTCGGTGTGGCCGAGGGTTGTTCGGCCGGTGCCGACTCGTGGCCCTTCTGCGGTGTTGCGGTAGCTGACGACCAGGGAGGTGTAGCCGAGTTCGGTCGCGACGCGGACGCCTCGGAGGGTGCCGGCGCGGGTGCTGCCGAGGCCGTGGATGTGGATCGCCCAGGTCGAGGGGTCGCCGTCGATGCGCCAGGCAGGGAATCGTCCTGCGGGGGTTGTGATGGTGATGTCGTGGGTGTGGAGTCCAGCATCGGCGGGGGTGGCGTAGTAGATGCCGCTCCATGAGGCACGGTCGCCGGCCTTCGGAGTGAAGCCCGATGTGGTGCCTGTGATCCTGCGGGCGACGCGAGTAGGTCTGCGATCGGTGATCTCTGCGGAGAGCTGTGCCCAGCGGTCGTGCTCGAACCAGAGGTTGTAGATGCCGTGCGCGGCGGTCTGGTCTGTGCGGTCGAGCACGATCAGGTCGTCGTTGCCGTCATGCTCGACTGCTCGGATGGTGAGGTTGAACGTGCGTGGGCCGACGGGTGCGGTGACGCAGGTCCAGATCGACTCCGAAACAACGCAGGCGCTCTCAGCGATGCTCCATGCCAGGTTCGACGAGATGATGTCCGAGGGAGCCGCCGAACTCGCCGACCTCGCGAACCGAAGAACTCAGCTCGAAGTCGAGCAGCACAAGCTGCTCCAAGCCCACTACGCCGGAGCCATCCCGCTCGACCTCCTCAAGCGGGAGCAGGACCGAATCACCGCGTCACTGGAGACCATCGAGCACCGGATCAGCGCGCACCACGGCCACTACGCCGACGCCCGGGCGAACCTCAATGACTCGCTGACGTTACTGTCGAACGCCGCCGACATCTACGAGCACGCCGACGACGCGAACCGTCGGCTACTCAATCAGGCATTGTTCAAGGCGATCTACGTCGACGAGGACAACGACGTGCGCGTCGGCTACCGGACCCCCTACGACGGACTCAGCATCCCCGGCCTCCAGGCCGACGCCCTGACCTGGGCCGCCGAGGCAAAGAAAGAGGGCCAGGTTGGAACCCCGACCAAGGGTGGCCCCTTAGTCGAAAGTTCAAACCTGACCCATCTGGGGTGAGTAACGGGACTTGAACCCGCGACATCCTGGACCACAACCAGGTGCTCTACCAGCTGAGCTATACCCACCATTGTCGTCGGCCGGGGCTGACGACTGAGCAACAATAGCGCACGGCTACTGGGGCTGTGAAATCGGGCCGGGGTCGGCGGTACCCGTCAATGACCCGCGGTGACGGGCCGCGATGGAGCGCAGTTCTGAACTCGACGGCGGGGTCGCGACGAAGAGGGCGTCGCGGTAGTACCGGAGCTCCTCGATCGACTCCTGGATGTCTGCCAGCGCCCGGTGGTTCCCCGCCTTCGCGGGGGCTGCGTAGAGCACCTTGGGCGCCCAGCGGCGCGCCAGCTCCTTGATCGACGAGACGTCGACGTTGCGGTAGTGCATCCACTGCTCGAGCTCGGGCATATCGCGGGCGAGGAACATGCGGTCGGTGCCGATGGTGTTGCCGGCCAGCGGCGCCTTGCGGGAGATGGGCACGTACTCGCGGATGTAGGCCAGCGCCTGCTCCTCGGCGTCCTGCAGAGTGGTGCCGGTGGCCAACTCGTCGAGGAGACCGGACTTGGTGTGCATGTCACGGACGAAGTCGCCCATCTGAGCCAGCTGTTCATCGCTCGGCCGAATGAGAATGTCGACGCCGTCGCCCAGGACGTTGAGGTCGCCGTCGGTGACCAGTACTGCCAGCTCGATCAGCGCGTCCGCGCCCAGATCGAGCCCTGTCATTTCACAGTCGATCCACACCAGGTTTTCGCTCACCCGCCCCACGGTACACTTTCCGCGAACGGCCCCAGTAGCTCAGGGGATAGAGCAACAGCCTTCTAATCTGTAGTGCGCAGGTTCGAATCCTGCCTGGGGCGCACGCAGACGCCGCCCCGGACCAGATGGTCCGAGGGCGGCGTCGAACTTCTCAGGGGTGCCCGGTGTCTGCCCGGGGATCAGGCGGCGGCGGAGGACTCCAACGCCTCGGCGAGCCGACGCGAGAGGTTACCGAGCTCTGCGGTGCGCTCGTCGGTGACGGTCAACTCGCCCTCGGTCGTCAGGTCCTCGCCGAAGACCAGGCCAACTGTGCCGACGACGTCGGCCTTCACGTTGGTGAGCTTGGTGGTGAGGGCTGCTGCGGAGCGCTGGCCGCCCCCGAAGCCGTAGCCGACGATGGCGGCAGGCTTGCCGTGCCATTCGGCGAACAGGAAGTCGATCGCGTTGAGGACTGGGGCCGGGGGAAAGCCGTTGTACTCCGCGTTAACGAAGGCCAGCGCGTCGGAGGAGTCGATCGCCGACTTCCAGCGGAGCGTGTGCGGCTTCTCGTAGATGCCGGTGCCCGCCATCTGATCCTCGTCGAGGAAGGGCAGTCCGATCTCGGCCAGATCGAGGACAGTGACCTCCCAATCCGCGCCCAGCAGCTCGGCCGCCCATGCGGTCACGGCGGGGGCGATCCGGGTGGGTCGGGTGGATGAGACGATGATGCTGAGCTTCTTCACACGTCCCAGTACACCAAGAAGTGATTGAACAGTCAACTAAGGAGTTGGGCATGCCCTCCACCCGCATCCGGCCGCTCCGCAGGGCAGCCGACGTCATCTCTGACGCCGTTCTGGTCCTGTGGTGCCTCCTCTGGGCCGGTGTCGCGTGGGCCCTCAAGTCGGTGGTCGACGCGCTCGCTGTGCCGGCTGAAGGAATTGGGAGGACGGCCGGCGACCTGGCCGGGCGAGTGGACGACGCCGCTGACCGCTTGGGCGACGTGGCGCTCGTCGGCGACGAGCTGGCGCGACCCTTCAGCCCCATCGCAGACGGGCTCAGGCAACTGAGCGCCCAGTCGGTTGAACAGGCAGAGGCGGTCTACCAGGCCGGGTGGCTGCTGTTCCTCGTCGTCTTCCTCATCCCGTCCCTCACTCTGGCGCTGTTGTACCTGCCGCGTCGCGTGCGCAGGGCGAAGGAGTCGGCCGCGGCGCGCCGCTACATCGACAGCGCGGCCGACCTCGACCTCTTCGCCCTCCGCGCCCTGGCGAACTCGCCGATGACGCAGCTCGCCGAGATCAGCCCCGACCCCGTCGCGGATTGGCGTTCGGGCGACCGGGCCGTCATCACCGCACTGGCGAACCTCGAACTGCGCCGCGTCGGGATCGGAACTCTCAACCTGGATCAACCGACGGGGTCCGGCCAGTAGGTGCGCTCGCGACATCGGGCTCGACACTGAATTCCCGACCGCGGGAAGCCACGAATCGCCAACGGTCCGGCCCGAACGCCAACCGAGATCCGGAAACGCCAACCGGCAAGAGCGAACGCCAAGCGCAAGTGGCAAACGCCAACCGGTAGGGCGAACGCCAACGCGTCGCTGACAAGGCCAACGGCTGGCTACAAACGCCAACTGACAAGGCTTAACGCCGACGATACTCAGCGACGCCCGCGATATCTCGGGGGCGTGGATGGGTTTTGCGGGCGTCGTCGGAATTCGGTTGGCGTTCGACGCGGTCGGTTGGCGTTTCGTCCAGCCCGTTGGCGTTCAGACCTGCCGGTTGGCGTTCGGGCCGGTCGGTTGGCGTTTCGTCCTGCCCGTTGGCGTTTCGTCCTGCCCGTTGGCGTCTCGGAGCCTGGCGTTGGCGTTCGGCGTCGTCGGTTGGCGTGGACCGCTGCCCGATGGCGTTGGAGGTTTCGAGTGGATGGCGAGCGCCGTCAGTGGGCCAGGGGCCAGTTGGCCAGCTCGACGAAGTCGAAGATGCCCATCTCCGGACGGACAGTCACCGACATCAGGTGCACCGTACCCACCCGGAACGTTCCGAGCGGCCCCACTCCAGCGAGCCGTTCCGCGACCCACTCGGAGTCCACCGGTCCGGTCGCGTAGGCCAGCGAGACGTGCGGGGCGTGGGGGGAGTCCGGCATCGTCCCACCGAAGGTGTCGAGGGCGGCGTCGCGGACTGCGTTCACGAGAAGATCCCAGCCCGGAGTGGGAGGGGCGACAACCTCGACGGCGGTCTCCTGCACCTGCGGAGCTCCCAACTCCACGTCGAACGCGGGAACGCGAACCAGCCTCTCGGTGAGGGCGGCGGCCAGACGGGAAAGCTCGCGCTGCCCGATGTCGTCGAACTGGGCCAACCGGTTGACGGTGAAGTGCAGCCAGGGCCGGGGCATGGTGGGAAGATCGGGGATCCCCTGCAGGTGGGACTGTGCCTCCACCAGCCTGTCGCCCAGAGCGGCATCGGGCACGACGTAGAGGTGGAGTGACCCGTCGTTGCGCTCCCAGGGCGTCATCGAATCAAAGAAGTTGCGCATAGGGATGAGGGTACGCTTACCGAATCATGAGTACCCTGCGCGTCGAGAATCGGCAGCGGTGGCTGAACGGACTGCCCGCTGCGACCCCCGACAGGCCCACCGGCCCGCCCTGGGTGCGCGACCCCTTCTTCTGGGCGGTCGTTGTCGTGGTGGCCGGGGCAATGGTGGCGGTCTGGTTCAACACCGAGCACCTCGGCCGCTGGTTCTTCTGGGCCGCGGCCGGGCTGGTGCTGGCGCTCGTTGTCTTCCTGCTCAGCCGCCGGGGCTGGGGTCGGCGGACGCTCCGGCACCCCATGTTCTGGGTCACCGCCGTCCTCCTGCCCCTGTACGCGTGGATGCTGTACGACCAGTACTGGATGCTCCATCCGCCGGAGACGTTCGACGACGGCACCTCCACGCTGGGCATCACCAACGAGGCGTTTGAACTCGCGGCCTTCTGGGCATCGTGGACTGCGCTCGCCTACGCGACGCTCTTCATCTGGCTGGACCGGTTCCGCGCGTCGTCGCCGCTGGTGTGGGTCCTCACGTTCCTGTGGGGGGCCTGCGCGTCCACGTGGATCTCGATCTACGTCAACTCCTGGGCGGGGCAGATGATGTCGACGACGCAGGCCGACGCCTTCGCCGGCTCGCGGGCGGCCGTCTTTTCAGCCCCCTTCATCGAGGAGCTCGCCAAGGCCAGCATCCTCGTGCTGCTGGTCATCCTCATGCGGCGCCGCATTGTCTCGAGGCTCAGCATGGTGGCGCTCGCCGGGCTCTCGGCAGTCGGCTTCGCGTTCACCGAGAACGTCATCTACTACGCGCGAGTGTGGATGCAGGCCACCAACGACATCTCGATCGCCGACCCCGAGGCGACGATGCTCGAGCTCGTCCGGCTCCGCGGCATCTACACGTCCTTCGGCCACCCGCTGTTCACGTTGTTCACCGCCTCGGGATTCATCATCGGGCTCTCTGCCCGGAGCAAGATCGTGCGGGTTCTGGCCCCGCTCGGCGGCTTCCTCCTTGCCTGCGCCGGGCACATGCTCTTCAACGGACTCGCCTCCACCAACGCCACCGAGAACCTCCGGCCCGCCTGGTTCCTCGCCCTGGCGCTGGTGGCGGTGATCATCATCTCCCTGGTGGTCAGCGTGGTCGGGAACGGCCAGCTGATCAGAGCGCGGCTCACCGACTTCCAGCGCGCCGGCTGGATGTCTGAGCGTGACGTCGAGGTCTTCGGTGGCCCGCTCCGGCGCGCCAAGCTGCTGTTGTATGCGCTCTTCCGCGGGCCGCGGACGTGGTGGCGAACGGCGGCGCTCGTGCGCCGGTACACAGAGCTCGCCTACCTGCGCGACGCCATGACCCGCGGCACCGTCGATGCGGCGGGGGACGCGCGGGCCCACGACATCATTGAGCAGATCCACCACCTCCGGCCCATCGCACTGACGGACACCCGGGGTCTGACGCTCATCCAGCCCCGCGCCCGGAAGCCTGAACCCCCGCCCCCGGCCGACACCGCCCCCGGACCGCTCACCTCTGACTACCTGCCGCCGCAGGCCCCCGGACCCGCAGGCGTTGGGGGAAACTGGCCCCGATGAACACGAAACTTGTCGACGCCTTCGAGGCTCTGGACGCCGCTCTCCCGGCGGCACAGTTCCCGTTGCCACTCGAGGGAGCAGAGAGCCTGCGTCACCTCGCGAGCTCGATGTCCAACCAGGTGCGCGACTACCTGCTGCCGCGCGCAACGCGTCTGGACGCCCCGCTCCTCGCCGTCGTCGGAGGGTCGACAGGGGCTGGAAAGTCGACCCTGGTCAACTCCCTGCTGCGCGCCCCCGTGACCCGGCCGGGAGTGTTGCGCCCGACCACGAAGTCGCCCGTACTCATCTGTCATCCCGACGACGAGGAGTGGTTCCGCTCCGACAAGGTGCTCCCGGGTCTCGTCCGAACGGACGCCCAGCTCCACGACTCGCGCGCCCTGAACATCGTGCCGTTCCCCAACCTGCCCGCCGGGCTCGCGCTGCTGGACGCCCCCGACATCGACTCGGTGGATGACGCCAACCGCACCCTCGCCCGACAGTTGCTGCTCGCGGCGGACCTCTGGGTCTTCGTGACGTCCGCCGCCCGCTACGCCGACGCCGTGCCCTGGGACTACCTCGCGGAGGCGGCCCAGCGCAACATCGTCGTCAGCGTAATCGTCAACCGCTGCCCGCCGGAGGCCATGGCCGAGATCGCCGCTCACCTGGCTGAGATGCTCGGCTCGCAGGGGCTCGAGCGCGCCAAGCTCTTCGCCGTGCCGGAGCGAACCCTGCCCGACGACGGAATGCTTCCGGTCGACGATGTCGAGGGCATCCGGCAGTGGCTCGCCCACCTCGCGGCCCAGTCGGAGACCCGCGCTCAGGTTGCCGTGCAGACGCTGGCCGGGTCGGTCCGTTCCCTGGACCCGCAGCTGCGTGAATTGATCGACGGCATCGCCCGCCAGGACCAGGCCGTGGACGAGCTGCGTGGCGAGGCCGTGGCGGCCTACCGTCAGGCAGCGGCGGACGTCATGATCGCGGCCGGCGACGGCACCATGATGCGAGGCGAAATCCTCAGCCGATGGCAGGACCTGGTCGGCACCGGCGAGTTCATGCGGTCGATCGAGGAGCGGATCGGCGCCGTCCGTGACCGGATCTCAGGTTGGTTCCGCGGGGAGCCGAAGATTGAGGCCATGGAGGTGGCCATCTCCGACAACCTCTCCGCCGTCCTGCAGGAGGCAGGCGCGGCCGCAGCCGAGCGCACCGCCGTGTCGTGGAGCCGTACCAGGTGGGGACGAGACATCGTCGCAGCCGATCCGAGCCTCGCGCGGCCCTCGCCGACGTTCAACGAGGACGCCAGCCAGGCGATCCGGGCCTGGCAGTCCGACGTGCTGCGCCTCGTCGAGGAGCAGGGGCGCGGAAAGCGGATGAAGGCCCGGTTCCTGGCCCTGGGGACCAACGTCGTCGGGGCGGCGCTGATCATCGTCGTGTTCACCATGACGGCAGGGCTCACGCTGGCCGAGGTCGGCATCGCAGGCGGCACCGCCGCGCTCGCCCAGCGGCTCCTGGAGGCCGTCTTCGGGGAGGACGCCGTCCGCAGACTGGCCGAACGCGCCAAGGCAGACCTTGAAGCGCGGGTGCAGGGCGTCCTGGCCGGGGAACTGTCCCGGTACGGCGTGCTGCTGGATGACCTGGCGGTCGACGAGGACGCCCCGCGACAACTCGAGAGTGCGGCAGCCGCGCTCCGCGCTGCGGCCAGGAACGCATTCGACGACCTCACCCGCCCGGAGCTCTGATGGCCACCGTTACGCAACAACTCGATGTGCTCCGCGACACCCTCGATCTCGTCGCGGGCCGGGTGCCAGCCGAGGACGAGGCCAGGGCACGGGGCGTGCTGACCCATGCATCGAAGCGACTCGCTGCAGGCCCCCAGACGGTCGTCGCGCTGGCCGGTGCGACGGGCTCAGGCAAGTCCAGCCTCTTCAACGCCATCAGTGGCACACAGCTGGCTCAGCAGGGCGCTCGTCGTCCCACCACCTCCACCTCACAGGCGGCGAGCTTCTCCGCCACCAACACCGATCTGCTCGACCTGCTCGGGGTCAAGCGACGCCACGAGGTGGCTCCGCCGCGCCCGGACATGGCGGAGCTCATTTTGCTGGATCTGCCCGACCACGACTCCACCGCGGCCTCGCACCGCGAGGAGGTGGACCGCATGATCACGGTGGTCGACCAGTTCGTCTGGGTGCTGGACCCGCAGAAATACGCCGACGCCGCCATCCACAAGCGCTACCTCCAGCCGCTCGCCCGGCATCGCGAGGTCATCACGGTGGTGCTCAACCAGGCCGACCGCCTCACCCCGACGCAGCTCTCTCAGGCGCTCGCGCACATCCGCCAACTCCTTGAGGCCGATGGGCTGGGCGACGTCCCGCTCCTGGCCACCAGCGCGCTGACGGGGCAGGGGGTCGACGACCTCCGCACGCGCCTCGGCGCTCTCGCGACGGCGAAGAAGGCGTCGTCGGCACGCCTGGCCGCCGACGTCGCCGTCGCCGCGAACGGCCTGGACGCAGCCGTCGGCCGTGGTCGCACGGGCAAAGCGAGTGGCGCGACGATCGACAGGCTGACCGCGCAGCTCGCCGCGTCCGCCGGTGTGCCGCTGGTGGCCGACGCCGTGCGTCGCTCGGTCAAGCACCGGGGGCAACTCGCCACGGGGTGGCCGGTCGTCAAATGGCTCGCGAAGTTGCGGCCCGACCCGCTCAAGCGCCTGAGGCTCGGAGCCGGGAAGGGCACCCCCCAACTGGAGGAGCCCGGCGTGCAGCGGAGCTCCCTGCCGTCGCGTTCGTCGTCGGCCGAGGCGCAGCTCTCCACCGGCCTTCGGATCCTGGCTGACGAACTGAGCACCGGAATGCCGCCGCTCTGGCAGGAGGCCGTCGGGCGCGCCGTGCACCGCTCCGATGAGACTCTCGCGGATTCGCTCGACCGCGCCGTCGTCGCAACCGACCTCAGAGTCAGCCGGACACCGGTGTGGTGGCAGCTCGTCCGGGGTGTTCAGTGGCTGCTGATCGCCGCCGTCGTGGTGGGGGTGCTGTGGCTGACCCTCAACGTCGTGCTGGGCTATTTCGGGCTCCCTCAGGTGGCCGTGTATCCCTTGGGTCCCGAGGAGGGCCTTCGCGTGCCGGTGCCGACGGCGCTGATCATCGGGGGAGTGGCGGTGGGTCTGCTGCTGTCTCTGCTGTCCCAGTTGTTCATCTCTGTCTCTGCCCGGCGCACGGCCCGCCGTGCGCGCAAGGCGTTGGAGGCGTCGGTGCGGGAGGTGGCGGAGCGCGAGGTGCTCGCCCCGGCGGAGGCCGAAGTGGCACGCTACGCCGCGGCACGCGAGCAGCTGGACAAGCTCACCTGAGTCGGGGATCCGCCAACCGCCCGACCCGAACGCCAACCGGTAGCCGGGCACGCCACCGGACAGCTCCCCGGGAGGGATCGCGAAAGCGGGAAACTTGGCGCTAGCTGGCATACTGTCCTGCGGTCTCAAACGAAAGGGCTTCCTAGCTGTGGCTGAGTTCATCTACACCATGCACAACGTCCGAAAGACGGTGGGCGACAAGGTCCTCCTCGACAACGTCACCCTCTCCTTCTTCCCGGGCGCCAAGATTGGTGTCGTCGGACCCAACGGTGCCGGCAAGTCGACCCTGCTCAAGCTGATGGCGGGCATGGATCGGCCGAACAACGGCGACGCCAACCTTCAGAAGGACGCCACGGTCGGGATCCTCCTGCAGGAGCCCCCGCTCGACGAATCCAAGACCGTCATGGAGAACGTCGAGCTCGCGGTCCACGAGACGAAGTCGATGCTGAAGCGCTACGACGAGATCGGCATGGAAATGGCCGAGCCCGACGCCGACTTCGATTCCCTGCTCGAGGAGATGGGCCACCTGCAGACGGAGCTTGAGCACCGCAACGCGTGGGAGATCGACTCGATGCTGGAGCAGGCGATGGACGCGCTCCAGTGCCCGCCCGGTGACACTCCGGTCACCGTGCTCTCCGGTGGCGAGCGCCGTCGTGTCGCGCTGTGCAAGCTGCTGCTCGAGGCACCCGACCTGCTGCTCCTCGACGAGCCCACCAACCACCTCGACGCCGAATCGGTGGACTGGCTCGAGAAGCACCTCAAGAACTATCAGGGCGCCGTCCTCGCGGTCACCCACGACCGCTACTTCCTCGACAACGTTGCGGAGTGGATCTGCGAGGTCGACCGCGGCCGGCTCCACCCGTACGAGGGCAACTACTCGACGTACCTCGAGACCAAGCGTCAGCGGCTGCAGATCGAGGGCAAGAAGGACGCCAAGCGCGCCAAGATCCTCGAAAAGGAACTGGAGTGGGTGCGCTCAAACCCCAAGGCCCGCCAGGCCAAGAGCAAGTCCCGACTGGCCCGGTACGAGGAACTCGCCGCAGAGGCCGAGCGCAACCGTCAGGTCGACCTCGCGGAGATCAACATCCCCCCGGGTCCCCGACTGGGGTCCGTCGTCCTCGAGGTCGACAACCTCAAGAAGGGCTTCGGCGACCGGGTCCTCATCGACAACCTGTCGTTCTCGCTGCCGCGCGCCGGCATCGTCGGCATCATCGGCCCGAACGGCGTCGGCAAGACCACCCTGTTCAAGACCATCACCGGAATGGAAGAGCCAGACGCCGGCACCGTCCGTGTCGGCGACACGGTTCAGTTCAGCTACGTCGATCAGAACCGATCCGGCATCGACCCCAAGAAGAACGTCTGGGAGGTCGTCTCCGACGGCCTCGACCACATCAAGGTGGCCAACTTCGAGATGCCGTCGCGGGCCTACGTCGCCTCCTTCGGCTTCAAGGGTCCCGATCAGCAGAAGTTGGCGGGAGTGCTCTCCGGCGGTGAGCGCAACCGTCTGAACCTTGCCCTCACGCTCAAGCAGGGCGGCAACGTCCTCCTGCTCGACGAACCCACGAACGACCTTGACGTCGAGACCCTGCAGTCTCTCGAGGACGCCCTGCTCGACTTCCCGGGCTGCGCCGTCGTGATCTCCCACGACCGCTGGTTCCTGGACCGCGTCGCGACGCACATCCTCGCCTGGGAAGGCACCGACGCGGACCCCGCCAACTGGTTCTGGTTCGAGGGCAACTTCGCCGACTACGAGGAGAACAAGGTCTCGCGCCTCGGCCCCGAGGCCTCCCGCCCCAAGTCGACGGCGCATCGCCGCCTGACCCGTTGAGCCTCCACCCCGCGCCTAAGCTGGCACCTGTGACGGCTACCCCCATTCCCCGCAACTCGCTGGGCGAGTGGGGGTACCGTCTGCTCTGGCTCGGCATCGGCGCGCTGCCCGCGGTGATCCTGCTCATCCGTCGGATCTCGACGGAGCAGGGCCTGGTGTGGTTCCTGTTCATGGTGCTGGGTGTGCCGGCGATGGTGATCGCCCAGGCGCTGGCCGCGATGATGGCGTGGGTCTACCGGCAGCGCCAGTGGCGGCACTGGCTCGGGTCGCGGACTGCTGTCGCGTCGTACGTGTACTACGGGCTCTGGGCGCTGCTGGCGTTGTCGATGCCCGACGGCGAGCGCGGCGAGGTGTACCTGTCGCCACTGCAGCGCCTCCTCGGAGCCGGCGCGGGCGAGGTGCTGTCGACCATGTTCCTGTGGGCCACGGGCGCGGCCTACGTCGCCACGCTCGTCGGCATCGTCTGGGAGGGTGAGCGCGCCGTGGCGACCGATCCCAGCGGGCTGACCGTCAAGGCGATCATCGCCAGCGCCTTCGACCGGCGCTGACCCGCCGTCTCCCCTGGAGAGGTAGCCAGCGGCGAGCGACTGGCTTCCTCACGTTTCCCTGAGTAGCGGCCGCGAGGGACGAGCGTCCGCGTATCGAAGGGCTCGCGAGAGGACCGCTTTTTACCGGGTCAGCAGGGCACTGCGAGAAGCCCTTCGATACGGTCGCTCGTCCCTCGCTCCCTACTCAGGGCGACGGGGTGCGGTGCTCGTTCCTCGCTCCCTACTCAGGGCGACGGGGTGCGGTGCTCGTTCGTCGCTCCCTAAACCCGGCGTCGTGGGGGCTCACTCGCCGCGGAGCCGTTCCAGGGCCGCGTCGGCCGATTTCACGGACTCGCACTGCATCGCGTCGTCGTTCGGCAGCACCGAGCAGTTCTGGTCCTGACCCAGGTAGGTGTTGACCCGCCAGAGGACGCGCTCGCCGTCCTGAATGAGGTGCGTGTCGTTGAAAAGGCCCTCGTCCGGGTCGTCGGCCGGATGGATCGACGAGATGTACGCGCTGGAACCCTCGCCGTCCTCGAACGAAACGTAGTAGGGATCTCCTATGGCCGTGGGGCAGTAGCGCGCGGCGTCCTCGAGCAGGGCGTAGCCGGCCTGCGCGGACGCCTCGTCGGGGTAGCCGAAGACGATCGCTACCGCGCCCATCTGGTCCACGGAGAGGAACTCCCGGACCAGCACGGTGCTGGGATCACCGTACGAGCCTGGGTCGCACAGACCGGTCGGCGTGTCCCGGA
Organism: Tessaracoccus flavus; assembly: GCF_001997295.1. Classification (NCBI taxonomy): domain Bacteria; kingdom Bacillati; phylum Actinomycetota; class Actinomycetes; order Propionibacteriales; family Propionibacteriaceae; genus Tessaracoccus; species Tessaracoccus flavus. The sequence continues at coordinate 1,945,182 of NZ_CP019605.1, read as the reverse complement.
GACCCTCGTAGTCGCGCGTCTCAGCGATGACGGACGGATCGTACGGGTACATGATCTGCGCGTCGGGGACGTTGTCCCACGTTGGCGGATCGGGGAGGACCGGCGGCGCGGCGGTGGGCTGCGGCGACGGTGTCATCGTCGGCTGCTGCGGCTCCTCGGAGGGAGACGCGGACGGAGACGGAGTGGGTGTGGGGCTGGCCGACATCGTCGTGGCCCACTGGGGTTGCTCCCTGACAGAGTCGAGCAACGATGACTGCCAGACGGTGAAGCCGGCAGCACCCAGGAACACCGCGATGACGGCTCCGACAGCGGTGTGCCGGATGAGCCGACGACGGTTGCCGCGCCTACGGATCTCTGACGGGGGGAGCATGGGGACCTCCTTGGCCTGGTCGGCCAGGTGATCGAGTTGGGGAATGCGATCAGGCATGGCGGGCCTCCAGATCGGAGTTCAAGAGGCGGGCGAGGGTCTCGCGCCCGCGGACGAGTTGGGCTTTGATGGTGCCGGTGGGGGAGCCGGTCTCAGCAGCGACCTCGGCGACGGTCATGTCGCACAGGTGGTGCAGCACGATCGCGCGCCGCTGTTTCTCGGGCAACTGCCGGAGCGCGTCCGCGATCGCGACGCGGTCGGGTGTCGGCTCGCTCGGGACCGGGTGTTGGAGCGCGCGATCGGGTGGTCGTAGCGCCTTGGTGGCTCGACGCCAGCGGCTGACCGCGAGGCGGTATGCCGTGGTGCGAACCCACGCCTCGGGGTGACCGGTGGGGTCCAGCTTCGAGCGGTGATCCCACGCGCGGATGAACGCCTCCTGCACGCAGTCCTGTGCCTCGGTCAGGTTGCCGCACATGGCGTAGATCTGGCCGACGATCGCGTTGAACCGGGTGGTGTACAGGTGGTCGAACTGTGCCTCGTCCACAGAGCCTCCTCTCGTGAACTCCTGCCTCAGATACGCCCGCGGCACCGATGCGGTTGCATCGTCACCTCAAGTTTCCTCCGCGGACTTCTCCCGTGGGTCAGTGGGTGGCCAACAACTCGGCCAGCGACATCGACGAGCGCCCGGCGAGCGACTGCAGCTGGGTCTGGCAACTGAAACCGTCGGCGAGCACGATCGCGTCCGGGTGGTTCTCGATGGCCGGTCCGAGGTCGTGCTCGAAGACGGCCACGCTCACCTCATGGTGGCCGCGCTCCACCCCGAAGTTGCCGGCCAGGCCGCAGCAGCCACCGACGGCGACGAGGGTGGCTCCGGTCGACTCAAGGATCGACTGGTCCTTCTGCCAGCCGATGACCGAGGCATGGTGGCAGTGCGGCTGGGCGACGATCGTGTGTCCTGACAGATCGGGGGCGACGAAGTCCGGGTCGTCCAGGAGGAACTCCGCCAGGGTGAGCACCTTGCCCTCGAGCGCTGCGACGTTGGGATCGTCGGGCAGCAACTCGACGGCGTCGCTCCGCCACACCGCGGTGCAGGACGGTTCGATGCCGACGATCGGCACTCCGGCCGCGACGTACGGCGCGAGCACGCTGGCGGCCTGGCGCAACTGCCGGCGGGCACCGTCGAGTTGACCCGTGGAGATCCAGGTGAGACCGCAGCAGGCCGTCTCGTCCAGCACCTCAGGCTCGTAGCCGAGACGGTCCAGGACCTGGACCATGGCGGCGAATGACTCCGACTCGAAGCAGTCGGAGAAGGAGTCCACCCAGATGAGCACCCGACCCTTGTCGGATAGATCGTCGATGCGGGGGGAAGGCTCGATCCGGGAGAGTCCGGAGCGGGCCGTCCTCGTTGCGAAGCGGGGGATGTCTCGGCGGGCATCCACGCCCGCACCCCAGCGGAGGGCGCGGCCGAGCACCGGGGCCTTCCCGGTGAGGTTGATGAGGCGGCCCAGGCCGGGGATCCGGGTGATGAGCCGGCCCCAGCGCGGCAGCCACCCCAGCGCGTAGTGGTTGCGGGGGCGGAGCCGTCCCTTGTACGTCTCGTGGGTGACCCGGGCCTTGTAGGCGGCCATGTCGATGCCCGTCGGGCAGTCGCGGGCGCACCCCTTGCAGGACAGGCAGAGGTCGAGGGCGGCGTGGACCTCCGGGGAGCGCCATCCGCCGGTGATGAGGGAGCCGTTGACCATCTCCTGCAGGACCCGGGCGCGTCCGCGGGTCGAGTCCTTCTCGTTTCGGGTGGCCTGGTAGCTCGGGCACATCACGCCGCCCGAGCCGGTGTTGTTCGCCAGGCACTTGCCGACGCCGCTGCACTGGTGGACCGCCTCGACGAACTCCGCGTGGGACGTGGAGAGAGGTGACCGGCTGGCCGCGACCATGCGAAGGTCGACGTCCACCGGAGCCGGATCAACAAGTACCCCTGGGTTGAGCAGGTTTCCGGGGTCGAAGACGTTCTTGACGGCGCCGAAGAGCGCGATGGCCTCGGGGGAGTACATGCGCGGAAGAAGCTCGGAGCGGGCGCGGCCGTCGCCGTGCTCGCCCGACATGGATCCGCCGAATCCGGCCACCAGGTCGGCTGCCTCCTCGACGAAGGCGCGGTATCGCGCCGCCCCGTCGGGAGCGGTGAGCGGGAAGTCGATCCGGCAGTGGACGCACCCGTCGCCGAAGTGGCCGTAGGGCAGCCCATCCAGCCCGTACTTGTCGAGGAGTTCATCGAAGGCGCGCAGGTAGGAGCCCAGGTGCCGGGGCGGGACAGCTGCGTCCTCCCACCCGCCGTAGGCCGGGTTGGCCAGGCTGACGCCCGCCAGACCGGCCCCGTCCGCGCGGATCTGCCACAGCTGTGCGGCGCGCTCCGCATCGTCGACCACCCAGCCCTCGAGTGCCCGAGCGGCCTCGACGACGGCCTGAGCCCGGGCCAGAACCTCTACCCGGTCGTTGCCCACGATCTCGAGGAACATCCACCCTTCGCCGGCGGGAAGCACCCCGACTGAATCCGTGCCATTGCGCTCGCGCACGACGTCGACGATGCGTCGGTCGAGGCCCTCGCAGGCGGTTGGCTTGAACTGCAGGAGGTTGTCGATGTCGTCGCCGGCGTGGGCCATGGTCTCGTACCCGAGAGCCACCATCACCCGCTCGGGGGCGTCGGCCACGAGCCGGACCGTCGCCTTGAGGATGATGCCCAACGTCCCCTCTGTGCCGGCGAAGAACTTCGGCACGTCGAACTTCTTCTCGGGCAGCAGGTGCTCCAGCGAGTAGCCCGAAACCTGCCGGGTGAACGTGCCGAACTCGGTGCGGATGAGCCCGAGGTTGGCCGCGACCAGCGTGCGGAGCTCCGGTATGTCGTCCGTGCCGAGGGTGAGCAGTTCGCCGGTTCCGGTGATGACCTCCAGCGCCACGACGTTGTCGGCCATCCGGCCGTAGCCCAGCGCCCGGGGCCCGCAGGCGTTGTTGCCGATCATCCCCCCCACCGTGCAGCGGGTGGAGGTGGAGGGGTCGGGGCCGAGCCGGAGTCCGTGCGGCCGCGCGGCGACTTGGAGCTGTTCCTGCACGACGCCGGGATCGATGACGGCGGTGCGCGACTCCGGGTCGATCGTGTGGATCTGGTTCAGGTGCTTGGCGACGTCGATCACCAGGCCGGGGCCGACGGCGTTGCCGGCGCAGGAGGTCCCGGCGCCACGTGCTGTGATGGGGGTGCCGGTCTCCAGCGCCGCCCTCACGAGCGTGACCAGTTCCTCGGTGGATCTGGGGTAGGCGACCGCCAGGGGTTCGACCCGGTAGAGCGACGCGTCGGAGGAATAGAGTGCGCGCGTCAGCGTCGAGGAGTCGACGATGTCCGCGAGCGGGCCCAGTCTGTCCAGCAGTGCGGCGTGGGTGGATGAGGTGGCGACGGTCACGCGCCCTAGTCTGCCACCGCCAGCACGGAGCTCATCGCGCGCCCAAGGGCGGCGTAGTCGTCGGGCGCGATCGCGTCGACGAAGACGCGCCGCACGGAGTCCACATGGGCGGGGGCTGCGCGCTTGAGGAGGTCGTACCCCGACTCGGTCATCCGGGCCTGGACGCCGCGGCCGTCTGAGGCGCAGGACTCGCGGACGACGTAGCCTGCCTGCTCCATCCTCTTCACGGTGTGGGTGAGCCTGGAGCGGGAGTGGCCGACAGACGCGGCGAGCTCTCCCATGCGGATGGTGTGCTCGGGCGACTCGGACAGCCGCACGAGGAGCTCGTACTCAGGGAGGCTGAGCCCGTAGTCTTCGAGTGCCCCCTCGAGGTACTGCTCGATGTGCGTCTTGGCCAGCAGGTAGCTGCGCCACGTCTTCTGCTGGGACTCGGAGAGCCATCCCCCCTGCGGTTCGGTCATCCCGTCATTCTACCAGAATGCTTGATGATTCAAGTAACTGGGTCCTCGTGAAAGCTACCCCCCGGCCAGCAGTGCCGTTAGTCTTGCCTGCAACGTGAAAGGGGACGTCCGTGGGAGTTCGTGAAGAGGTGCTGGCCAAGGCTGCGCCGAATATTGGGGAGCAGTTGCGTCGGAGGGTGACCGCCACTCCGGACAAGTTGGCCTTCATGTATCCGGATGGTCGTGCCGAGGGCCCGAGCACCTGGAGCCGACTCACCTGGCGTGAGTCCTACGACCTCATTGAGCCTCTCGCCTTCGGCCTGCTGGCGCGCGGCCTGAAGTACGAGGATCGCGTGGCAATCTGCTCGAGCACGCGCTACGAATGGATTTTCCTCGACCTCGCCATCGCCCTGGCGGCGGGTGCGACCACCACGGTTTATCCGAACACCGGGCCCGACGACGTCCACTACATCCTCAAGGATTCGGGCTCCGTCATCTACATCGCCGAGAACGCCGAGCAGCTGAACAAGATCATCGACGACGACGCGCTGACCTCACAGATCCACACCGTCGTCGTCCTGGACACCGCGAATGTGACGCTCGACGATCGGGTTATCAGCTACGAGCAGCTCCTGGAGCTGGGGCGAGGTTTCGCCAAGGAGCATCCGTCAGCGGTCGATGATGCCGTCGCCTCGACCAATCACGACACGCTCTCCACCCTCATCTACACCTCCGGGACCACGGGCCGCCCCAAGGGCGTGCGGCTCAACCACCTGTCATGGGTCTACGAGGGCGCGGCCACCAAACACCTCGACATCATCGGTCCGGATGAGCTGCAGTACCTGTGGCTGCCGCTCAGCCACGTCTTCGGTAAGGCGCTCATCGCCGTCCAGCTCGACTACGGCTTCGCATCTGCTGTGGATGGACGCATCGACAAGATCGTCCAGGGCCTCGGCGAGGTCAAGCCGACGTTCATGTGCGGCGCCCCCCGCATCTTCGAGAAGGTGCGCGGTGCCGTGCTGACTGGCAACACGGGGCTCAAGGCGAAGATCGCCCGTTGGGCGTTCAGCGTCGGCTACGACTCGATCGACTACCGCCTCGCCGGCAAGGAGATGCCGAAGGCGCTGGCCGCCAAGTACCGCGTGGCGGACAAGCTCGTCTTCTCCAAGCTCAAGGAGAAGCTGGGCGGTCGGATCAAGTTCATGATCTCCGGCTCCGCCAAACTTTCCCCGCAGGTCCAGAAGTGGTTCTACGGCGCCGGAATCCTCATCGTCGAAGGCTACGGGGCCACCGAGACGAGCGCGATCGCCAGCGTCGACCTACCGTCCGACCCGCACTTCGGCACCGTCGGGCCGATCCTGCCCGGCATTGAGACGAGGATCGGCGACGACGGCGAACTGCTGCTGCGTGGGCCCATTATCACCTCGGGCTACCACAACCTCGATGAGAAGACCGAGAAGGTCCTGGTCGACGGGTGGTACCACACTGGGGACATCGCGGAGATCACCGACGGCGGCCGCCTGCGGATCACCGATCGCAAGAAGGATCTGTTCAAGACCTCCGGTGGGAAGTTTGTGGCTCCCCAGAAGGTGGAGGGCGCCATCCAGGCGAACATCCCCTACGTCGCGCAGTCGGTGGCCATCGGTGAGGGGCGCAAGTACGTGTCTGCTCTGGTGGTGCTCGACCCGGCGCTGCTGCAGAAGTGGGCCGAGAAGCGCAACCTCGGCCATCTCAGCTATGCGGAGCTGTCTCAGCGCCCTGAGATCCGCTCCTCGATCGAGAAGTGGATGTCGCGGGTCAACGAGAAGCTCGAGCGCTGGGAGACGGTGAAGCAGTTCCACATCCTCGACCACGAACTGACCGTCGATAACTCCGGCGTCACGCCTAACATGAAGATCCGTCGCTCGATCGTCACGGAGAAGTACGGAGACATCGTCGAGAAGCTCTACCCCCAGGAAGACTGAGTGTTCGACGTCACCCTGCCCCTGCGGTGGTCCGACCTGGACGCCCAGGGGCACGTCAACAACGCCATCATCGTCGACTACCTGCAGGAGGCGCGCGTGGCGTTCCTGCGCAGCGGACCCGCGTCCCAGCTGCTGGACGAGGGCGTGGTGGTCGTCTCCCACCAGGTCGAATACCGGCGCCCGATCGACTACTCCGACGACGGCGTGCACGTGGCGCTGGGGGTCAGCGCGCTCGGCGGGTCGCGGTTGGAGCTCGCCTACGAACTGCGTCAGGACGGCGAACTGGCGGTGCGCGCCAGGACGACGCTCTGCGCGTTCGACTTCGAGGCGCAGCGTCCGATCCGGCTCAAGCCTGAATATCGGACCTTCCTCGGCGGGTTCGTAACGGAGGCGGAACCGCTTCGCCCCCTGGCGGCTCCGCATCTGGAGGGTAGGGGCACCGCGATTGACCTGCCAGTGCGGTGGACCGATCTCGACTCGTACGGGCACGTCAACAACGCGAAAGTTTACGACTACCTCCAGCAGGCCCGCATCACCGCGACAACCACCTGGGATCCCTCCATGGCCCGGGCTGGGTCCGAGGGAAGTGAGTATCTGTGGCTCGTGGCCCGTCAGGACGTCGACTACCTGGCCCAGCTCGAGCATCGCATGGAGCCCTATGCGGTCCGCGTCGCGCCCGCCCACCTCGGCGCCTCCTCCATCACGCTGGTCGCGGAGCTGGTGGATCCGGCCGACGAGAGGGTCTTCGTCCGGGCCCGGACCATCCTCGTGTGCGCGGATCGCCGCGGATTCAAGATCGAGCTCCCGGGCGCCATTCGAGATGCGTTGTCAGCCCACCTCATCGACCCGGACCAGCCGGCGGACTGACGCCGCCGCCCATTTGCGCGCGCTCGCTCGTTGTTTAAGGCCGCGGAAACGGCGTTACGACGATGGGGCACTATTGACCTGTGGGGTGCCGCGGAGTCGCTTGATGCCGCCCGCGCACCGTGCTATTGTGTGAACGTTCACATCAACTGAGGATGCCATGAGCGAATGGACGCCGAACGGGTCCGGCACAGGTGCCGGACGGGCGGGGTCCGGGCGCGCTCGCTCATCGCTTCGTCCGACACGTCCGGTCCTCGCCGCTGCCGTCGTCCCCGCGGCCACCACGCTCAACATGCCCTTGCGCCCGCTCCGGGCCAGCCACTTCGTGACATCCGTCGCGGAGCCCACGCATAACCGAAGGAGATCCGCGTGACCATCGTCCTCACCGAGCTTTCAGATCAGCAGCAGCAGTCGGTGGCTGCCACTCGAGAGAAGGTGGCCAAGCTGCACGAGGAGCTGCCGCGCAACGAACTCGTCGTGTGGACCGCCGGGAACGTCTCCGAGCGGGTGCCGGGCACCGAGCTGTTCGTCATCAAGCCGTCCGGCGTCCGCTACGACGAGCTGAGCGCTGACGTCATGGTGGTCTGCACCCTGGACGGCCAGAAGATCGTCGACGGAACACCGGACAGGCTGTCTCCGTCATCGGACACTGCGGCGCACGCGTACGTCTACAGCAACATGCCGGAGGTCGGGGGTGTGGTGCACACCCACTCCACGTATGCAACGGCCTGGGCGGCGCGACGCGAACCCATCCCGTGTGTCCTCACCATGATGGCCGACGAGTTCGGAGGGGACGTCCCGATCGGACCGTTCGCTCTCATCGGCGACGACTCGATCGGCCGGGGCATCGTGGAGACGCTGCGCGAGTCGCGCAGCCCAGCGGTGCTCATGGCCAACCACGGCCCCTTCACCATCGGCAAGGACGCGACGGCCGCGGTCAAGGCCGCAGTCATGGTCGAGGAAGTAGCCCGGACCGTCCACATCTCTCGTCAGCTCGGCGAGCCCCTGCGCATTGAGCAGTCCGACATCGACAGCCTCTATGCGCGCTACCAGAACGTCTACGGCCAGCCCGGCACCAAGTAAAGGAGACCCCCAATGAAGAACCCATTCGACGGCAAGGAAATCTGGTTCCTCACCGGCTCGCAGGACCTGTACGGGCCCGAGACGCTCGAGCAGGTCGCGGAGCAGGCCAAGGAGGTCGTCTCCCACCTCGACGGAGCCGAGGCCATCCCCGTCAAGATCTCCTGGCGTCCGACGCTGAAGGACCGCGACGCCATCCGTGACGAGATGCTGGCGGCCAACGCGGACCCGAACTGCATCGGCGTCATCACCTGGATGCACACCTTCTCGCCGGCGAAGATGTGGATTTTGGGGCTGGCCGCCCTTGACAAGCCGATGCTCCACCTCCACACGCAGGCCTCGATGGAGCTGCCCTGGGCAACCATCGACATGGATTACATGAACCTCAACCAGTCGGCCCACGGCGACCGTGAGTTCGCGTACATCGCGTCGCGCCTCGGTAAGGCCCGCCGCACGGTCGTGGGTCACGCCTCGACCCCGCAGGTGCACGAGAAGATCGGGACGTGGGCACGCGCCGCCGCAGGCTGGGATGCGCTGCACCACCTGACGCTGGCCCGGTTCGGTGACAACATGCGCTACGTCGCCGTCACCGAGGGGGACAAAACCGAGGCCGAGCTCAAGCTCGGCGTCGCGGTCAACACCTGGGGCGTCAACGAGCTCGTCGAGGCGGTCGAGGCAGTCGAGGAGTCTGCCATCGATCAGCTGGCGGCCGAGTACGAGGAGCTCTACGACGTCGCGGCCGAACTGCGCAAGGGCGGGGAGCGGCACGAGTCGCTCCGCTACGGTGCGCGACAGGAGCTGGGGCTCAGGAGCTTCCTCGAGTCAGGCGACTTCGGCGCGTTCACCACGAACTTCCAGGACCTGGGCGCGCTGAAGCAGCTGCCGGGTCTCGCGGTGCAGCGCCTCATGGCCGACGGCTACGGCTTCGGCGCTGAGGGCGACTGGAAGACCGCCATCCTCGTGCGCGTCGCCAAGATCATGGGCTACGGCCTTCCCGGCGGTGCATCGCTCATGGAGGACTACGTCTACGAGATGACCCCAGGCAACGAGAAGATCCTCGGCGCCCACATGCTCGAGGTGTGCCCGTCGCTCACCACCGCCAAGCCGAAGCTGGAGATCCACCCGCTCGGCATCGGCGGGAAGGAGGACCCGGTCCGGCTGGTGTTCACCGCGGACTCCGGTCCCGCCCTCGTCATCGCGATGTCTGACATGCGCGAGCGGTTCAGGCTCATCATGAACATCGTGGAGAACGTCGAGCCGGACGCGCCCCTGCCCAAGCTGCCCGTGGCCCGGGCGGTGTGGGTTCCGGAGCCCGACTTCGCGACCTCGGCCGAGTGCTGGCTGACCGCGGGCGCCGCGCACCACACGGTGATGACGACGGCCACCACCCGCGAGATGTGGGAAGACCTCGCCGAGATGGCCGCGATGGAGTTGGCCGTCATCGACGCAGACACCACCGCGCGCGGCTTCGCGCGCAACCTCCGCCTGGAGCACGTCTGGCACCGCGCCACGCAGGGGATCTAGTGCCCGAGGATTCCGGGACGGGGCCCGCGTCCGAGCGGGTCTCGTCCCGTGTTCGTGCCCCCGGAATGAGGGACGTCGCCCGCGCCGCGGGCGTCTCCCACCAGACCGTCTCAAGGGTGCTCAACGAGCCGGATCTGGTCCGCAGCGAGACCCGTGATCGTGTGCTCGCCGTGATGCGCGACCTCGGCTACCGGCGGAATCTCGCAGCGCGTGCGCTCGCGAGTGGACACTCAGCGCTCATCGGCGTGGTGTGGACAGGTGCGGACTTCTTCGGACCCTCGCGCACCGTCGCCGGAATCGAGGTGGCCGCGCGCAGCGCGGGGTACGCGACCCTGGTGGGGGCGCTGCCAGCCGATCAGGAGGACGCCGTCGCGAGCATCATCGAGTCCTTCCGCGACCGCAGCGTCGACGGGGTGGCGGTGGTGGCACCGCACCAGCGCATGTTCGACCTGGTGCGCGACCGCCTCGAAGGGATCCCCACGGTGATGGTGGGGGACCTCTCGCCCGAGGAGTGTGGCTGCCACACCGTCTCGATCGACCAGCAGCTGGGGGCCGAGCTCGCGGTCAGGCACCTCATCGAGACCGGTGCGCGGAGCATCGCCCACGTCACCGGTCCGCTCGACTGGTTCGACGCGGCAGCGCGTGTCCGCGGCTGGAGATCCGCCCTCGGTGACGCCGGCCTCGAACTGCTCGATCCCATTGTTGGGGACTGGACTCCGGAAAGCGGGTATGCGGCGGGTAAAACGCTTGCCGACGACCTGCCTGACGCGGTGTTCTGCGCCAACGACCTGATGGCCGTCGGGCTCGCCGCTGCGCTGGGGCCGGACGTTTCCCGCGTGCGCCTCGTCGGCTTCGATGACATCGACGGCTCGGCGTTCTTCTCTCCGCCGCTGACGACGGTGCATCAACCGTTCGAGGCGCTCGGGGCGCTGTCGCTGGAAACGCTCATGAGCGTCATGGCGGGTGAAGACCCCCGCCCGCGGAAGCTGGCGCCGGAACTGGTGATCCGCGCGAGCTCTAGCCCTGCAGCCTGATCGTCACGAAGCTGTGCGCCGAAACGTCGACGGACAGCCTCCGTCGGCGGTAAACCGACAGCGATGGCGGTTCGGCCTACTGTTCGTCGATGGCGGTCGGTTGACACACCGGGCACCACCAGATGATGCGTTCCTGCCCCTCCGCGCCCAGCTCACCCGACCTGATCGTCGTGGAGCATCGCCGACAGGGACGCCCCTTGCGTCCGAACACGTACGTGTGGTGACCGGGACGGGAGTCGCCGGTGAAGGTCCTCGCGGGGCGTTGAAGGTTGTCGCGCATCAGCTTCGCCGCAAGATCGACGGCGGCGGCGGCATCGGTTCGGCCGACCGGCGTTGCCGGGTGGACTCCGCGCAGGAAGCACACCTCGGCCCGGTACTCGTTGCCGATGCCCGCGAGGTTCCGCTGGTCCAGCAGAGCCTCACCGATGGTGCGGTGGGGGTCCGCGGCGACTCTCTGCACGGCCTCATCCCGTCCCCCGGTGGCCCAGTCAGCGGCGAGGAGGTCAGGACCGAGGTACCCGATGTGGGCCTCCATCTCGCCCACCGGCCACACCTCCACCACGCCGAGGTCGTGGCCGACCAACTCGATGCCCCCGGAGACCCGGACCACGACCCGCGCGGTGTGCGCCGGCAGTGTCCACCGGGAGCCGACGGGGTGCACCCGCCACGTGCCGTCCATGCGCAGGTGGGTCTGCAGCACCAGATCCTCGCACTGCCACAGCAGGTGTT